>CP069419.1:326019-652039 GCA_017569285.1 Clostridiales bacterium | reverse complement strand
CTCTTCCGCTGTGATGTAGGCCGTTTTGTGATGCGTGTAGATCACTTTTCCGGGCGCTGCGCCGGAAGGCTTTTTGACGTATTTTTTCCGGGTGTAGTCAATGGGAACCATGGAGCTGCGCTGTCCCTTGCTGTACCAGGCGGCGAGGATCGCGGCCTGCATCAGCGTATCGCGGGGAATTTCCCCTTCAGCGCGGATAATGACATGACTTCCGGGCATATCCTTGGCATGAAGCCACATTTCGTCTGGCTTTGCGGACGCCGTCAGGCGGTCATTCTGGGCGGCATTCTTACCGACAAGGATTTCAATACCGTCGGCGGAACGGAAACGGTACGGCTGGCTCTGGGGCAGCTGGCGCTGCTGGCGGCGGTTGGTAACCCGCTTCATATAACCGGTGCGCACCAGTTCCTGGCGGATTTCCTCGAGCTCGCTTTCACCGGTGCATTTGTCCAGGTCCAGCAGCATGCCCTCCAGGTAATCCAGTTCCTCCAGCGTTTTTGCCTTCTGTACTGCGGCTGTTTCCCGGGCGGAGCGTGCCTTCTGGTACTTTTTGAAATACTTCTGGGCATTCTGGCTGGGAGTCAGGCGGATATCCAGCGGTACGGTGATTTCACCGCCCGAGGCACTGAACCAGTCGGGGAGAACCGCTTCGGTCATGCCTTTTTTCAGCTGGTACAGGTTCGCGTTGATGGCTTCGCCCATCATCCGGTATTCTTCCATGCGCTCAGCGGAGGCCAATTCCTCCTCCTGCATTGCCAGCTTTTTTTCACAGCGCTCCACATGCGTTTTCAGCGTCCGCAGCATGGAAGCGCTTTTCTGGTTCAGCCGGTCTTTGGCATCCCGGCTGCCGAAACAGATCTCCATGGCTTCGCTCAGGGTGGGATACGCCTTCTGTGCGGAAAGGTCACGGGTGAAATAGGGGAACGCGAAAACCTCTTCCGCGGTACCGTCGGGGTTGAAAAGGACGCGGGGATCCGCCATATCCGGCAGGCGGTGAATCAGATCCGCCAGCCGGTCACAGGCAGTGCGCAGGTCTTCCGGCCAGGTATCTCCCGGCGCCAGGACGCGCATGGCCAGCTCTTCCGCCGCAGGACGGCTGAGGCCCGTAATATGATCCGCGATCGAACGGCTGAAGCGCCCGGGCTCGAGAGCCCGCAGGCGTTCATAAAGCGCTTCGCCGGTCAGGTCTTCCGGGTTCAGCTTGCCCTGGGAGGGCGGAGGCAGATAGGTCATGCCCGGCTGCACCTGGCGCACCCGGCTCATATCCGGACTGACGTGGCGGGCGGCTTCAAGCATGCGGCCGTTCTCATCCAGCAGCATCAGGTTGGAATGGCGGCCCATGATTTCCAGTACCAGCCGGCGGAGCACATGGTCGCCCATTTCGTTGACGGCATCCAGGTCCACATGGATTACCCGGTCGCCTTCGACCTGGCGGATCCCTGTGACACGGGCACCGGTCAGCTGCTTCCGCATGAGCATGCACAGCGCCGGCGGTTCCAGCGGGTTGGAAAAGGAACCCTTTGTCAGATGGCAGCGGGCATTATTCGGGGAGGCGCAGAGCAGCAGCCGGTGATTTTCGCTTCCCGCACGAATCACCAGAATCACCGCATCCCGTTCCGGCTGGGTGATTTTATCCACCCGGCCGCCCTGCAGGATCCGGTTCAGCTCCCTGGCGGCAAATCCTACCGTCAGTCCGTCCATCGGCATAGGTTGTTTCTCTCCTTAAATCAGCAGATTTTTGCGTGAAGCAGGGGGCTCAGCGGCTTATAAATAATCCCGGTAATCAGGCTCAGGACAACGCCTTTGAGCAGGTTGAAAGGTGCGGTTGCAATCAGCAGCAGCTTCCATTCGCTGTCTGCGCCGCACATGGCCAGGATTTTCTCCATCGGCATCATCTGGGCATAGAAGGGAATCAGGATGAATTTGTTCGCAAACACCCCGATAACGACCATGCACAGGGTCCCAATCAGCATACCGATCAGGGCTGTTTTCCGTGTTTTGTTTCTTGCGTAGATCAGCCCGGCAGGAATGATCAGGGCAAGACCCATGATAAAGTCAGCCAGCTTTCCGATTCCCATCGTTGTGGAATGGGCCCAGCCGATCAGGCATTTCAGCGCCAGAATGACGGTCCCGGCGACAGGTCCCATGGAGAAATTACCAAGCATCACAGGCAGCAGGCTGAAATCCAGCTTGTAGAATCCGACAATCGGGATTCCTGGAATCAGATCCAGCAGGCAGGCCAGTGCGGTCAGCATAGCGATACGCGTCATGTTACCGACCGTTAGGAATTTCCGGGTAGTTACCGTAGTGTTCATAATGAACCCCTCCTTTAAAATGCGCGCGCCCCTCAAAGCAGCTTCGCTCTGAGGGGCGGAAGGCCGGCACAAAAGCACCGGACGCATAACCGTTTCTTCTCTCATCCAGACTATACTGTCGGCTCCGGAATCTGACCGGATCGGCTGAGCTGTGCTCAGTTCGCGGGCTGTACCGCCGGTAGGGAATTGCACCCGTCCCCGAAGAAGCTTTAAGTGGTACGCTGTGTACGGTGGTATTATATTCCCCCGATCCCGCTTCGTCAATCCCGAAGAAGAATTATATCTCCTTCAGGAATTCAGCCAGAAGCAGGCCGACTTTCCGGTTATATTCAGCATTCGGGTGGAAACGGGCGCCCATATCCTCCGGTCCGTAATCCGGAAGCGCGAAGGTGAACAGGTTCTCCAGCCCTTCCCGACGGGCGAGGGCAACGGCTTCCTCCGCCAGCTCGGGATGGACATCGGTACCGGGCAGGATCCAGACGATTTTCGCGGCCGGGTTATTCCGGCGGACGATTTTCAGGAAATCTGCCGCTCCGCGGACAACGGTATCCCGGTCCTGTTCAAAGCTGTTTTTCTGGTTCATACCGCCGCAGTCATTTGTCAGCAGGCGGATGCATATGATATCCGGCTGCCAGGAAGCGAAATCCCAGGGCTTTCCGCATCCGCGGGCTTCCGCTTCCGGCCCCTGCAGCACACCGGCAGTCTGTTCGTAGAATTCGGTCATTGTGTGGGCGGGATTATGCTCCCAGTCCCAGCAGACACCCCAGCCGCTCTGGGAAAGCACGCTGCGCTCTGCATTCAGTGCCCGGCAGGCGATAAATGAATAATTGCCGCAGGCGGTAAACCAGAGCGGAATCCATTCATCATTTCCGTTTGGGGCCAGCGCGCCTTCACCGCTGGTGAGACTGTCCCCGATAAACTCAATCTTCAGATTCCGGGCGGGCAGCTCCTCGAGACTGCCGTTCATACGAAGGCTGTGCACCAGGACAGTTGCAGCCGGATTGTCCGGCATGCACTGGGTTTCCTTGACCAGCGTCACCGTCCGGCTGTTGGCCGGCTCCATACCAAGTACCAGCGGATAAAAGCGGATACCGGGCTCCACCGGGAAACGGGCAACCGGGCAGCCATCCGCCAGGACAGCGACCCACATCACCGGGGACATCACCGGTGCTTCCAGCTCCGCCCAGAGATCAGAACCGCGGAACTGTACCTCGATGCCGCTGCCGGTCCAGTCCAGCGCAAGGGGAGTGCGGGAACGGTCCAGACGTCCCAGGATACGCAGCTTCGGGTTATCTGAGGAAATGGGAATCGCATTCATAAAGCAGCCTCCATTCATGAGCAGCCTGATTTCATCGTGTTACCGGTATTGTATCCCACATGGTGTGAAGAATCAATCGGAAAACCCGGGGAACTGTGCCGGGAAATCCTGTCCTGCTGTTGATGCAAAACGTTGAACCGATTGACATTTGCCCCTGTTTGCGGTATCCTTTCCGACGGAATCAGAAGAAACGACTGACTTTTTTCAGGAGGATGAAAAACATGACGAAACCCGTAGTGCTGGTTGTGATGGACGGCGTCGGAGAAACCCCTTCCGAGCTGGGCAACATGGTTAAGCAGGCGACCACGCCGACCCTGGATGATCTGAAAGCCAACGATCCTTTCCGGATTATCAAAGCGCACGGTACCGCAGTGGGCCTGCCCTCCGATGACGATATGGGCAACAGCGAAGTGGGCCACAATGCACTGGGATGCGGCCAGATCTATTCCCAGGGCGCCAAGCTGGTGAATGAGTCCATCGAATCCGGCTCTATTTTCCAGAGCGAGACCTGGAAGGACCTGACCGGATCTGTGATCGCCGGCGGCAACACTCTGCATTTCATCGGCCTGCTGTCCGACGGCAATGTACACAGCAATATCTCCCACCTGATCGCGATGCTGAAGGAAGCCAAGGCGGAGGGTGTGAAGAAAGCCCGCGTGCATATCCTGCTGGACGGCCGCGATGTGCCTGCCACTTCCGCGCTGGAGTATGTGGACCAGCTGGAGAATGCCCTGAAGGAACTGAACGATGGCTCCTTTGACGGACGGATCGCCTCCGGCGGCGGCCGCATGCAGATCACCATGGACCGGTACCAGGCCAACTGGGGCATGGTAAAGGCCGGATGGGACGTGCATGTACACGGCAAGAGCCAGTACAATGTAATTAACGGAGAAGGCGCCTTCTTCAGCAGCGCCAGGGAAGCGATCGAGACCTTCCGCAATGAACAGCCCGGCGTGATCGACCAGGATCTGCCCGCCTTCGTCATCGGGGAGAACGGAAAGCCGGTCGGTGCCATGCAGGACGGCGACAGTGTAATCCTCTTCAACTTCCGTGGCGACCGTGCCCTGGAACTCTCCATGGCGTTTGACGGCGATGCGTCCTTTGACAAGTTTGACCGCGGCGTGGTTCCGCAGGTGAAATACGCCGGCATGCTGGAGTACGACGGCGACCTGCATATCCCGCACAAGTACCTGGTCAGCCCGCCCCAGATCCGCCACACGCTGACGGAACTGCTGGTGGAGAACGGCATCAACGAATATGCCTGCTCCGAAACCCAGAAGTACGGCCATGTGACCTATTTCTGGAACGGCAACCGCAGTGAAAAAGTGAGCGAGGAGCTGGAGACCTGGGAAGAGGTTCCCTCCGATGTGCGCTCCTTTGATGAGTGCCCCTGGATGAAGGGCACGGAGATTGCCGACCTGGTGATCGCCGCGATCGAATCCGGCAAGTACGGCTTCATCCGCTGCAACTTCCCGAACGGCGACATGGTCGGCCATACCGGCAACCTGTACGCGACGGAAATCGCGGTGGAATCCGTGGACCTGTGCCTGACCCGGATCCGGAAGGCCTGCGATGAGAACGGCTGCATCCTGGTGGTAACTGCGGACCACGGTAACTCCGACCAGATGCTGGAGAAGAACAAGAAGGGTGAGGTTTCCGTACGGACCGCGCACAGCCTGAATCCCGTTCCCTTCATCATCCATGACAAGGATGCCCGCCACGAGATGGATACCGAAAGCCCCTTCGGCCTGGCGAACGTCGCCCCGACGGTTGTCGAGCTGCTGGGCCTGAAGCCCTATGAGTGCTGGGAAAAGAGCATGCTGAAGTAATTATTTGATGGAAAAAACCGTCTGCTGCAGCAGACGGTTTTTTCATCGATAATGTAATATGTTCAGGGGCTTTCCGATCGCCCCTGAAACCCTTCGGTACATGGGTTTGCACGAGCATGCTGAAAATATTCTGGTACAAACGAAACCGCCTGCCAGATGGCAGGCGGTCTTTCTGTGCTTTCCGGATGATTATTGATCGCCCTTCAGGACGTGATACACGGTATCGAAGCAGGTCTTGATCTGGTATTTCGTATTGAGGAAACAGCCATAAGGGCTGTTCATCTTGTATGTATAGGAGTTCTTGTCGTTTTCCGGCGCATCGACCAGGCCCCAGATGCATACGGCAGTCAGCGGCGCGTTTTCTTCCGTGTTGGCCTTCATGAAGACATCGGAGAACAGGCGGCCGTAGTATTCGGCATGCTCCGCTGCTTTGGACTGATCGAAATTCCGAACGGCCATCTCGGTGAGCTGGACTTCCAGTCCCAGGCTGCTGTAGGTGCGGATGGAGGTACGGATATCGGAAATGTGGGATTCCTGCAGGCAGCCGGACTGGGTGCCGTATCCGCCGATATATCCCTGCATGCCGAGACCGTCGATCAGGGGACGACCGTCGGGATCATAGGACTGGATGCTTTTGATCAGCTCCACCGCGGCATTCCGCTTTTCGGTCATGAACATATTGTAGTCATTATAGAAGAGTTTGATATCAGCGCCCAGCTTTTCCACGGTGTTGCGGGCGCAGAGGAAAGCATATTCCACATAATCATCGCCCACATAAGCCTGGAAGTAGTTCGGACCGCCATCCCGGACAATCCGGATATGGCGGGGATCAGAAGCGCGCCAGTCGGATGAGCTGTCGCCGATTGCCTCATTCACCACGTCCCAGCAGTAAATGACACCGGGAAAGGATTCCTCGAAGTGGGTTATGACCTGGTCGATATAAGAAGCCAGGCGGGCACGGTTGACTTCCTGGGAGGCAAATGGCTTTGACTCATTATAATCTTCATGGAAAAACCAGGGATACTGCATAACTGCATCCCAGACAAGCACGTGGCCGCGGACGGACTTTCCATGAGCCTGGCACCACTTGAGCATCTGGTCGGCCTGGGAATAATCCATGCGGGGCATACCATCCGGACTTGTCCTGCAAAGATTTTGCTTCAGAAGTGAATAAGCTTTGGTCTCATTGGTGCAGGTGAGGGAATTGAAATGGTCATTCAGGAAACCCATAAAGGCAGTGTTCCGCATATCCCAGTAGCCGAAGGCACCGCCGAGTTTGAAACCGTAGGGTTCAGCGAACTGGTATAGCGGCTCATAATCCGAAGAAACCGTACCGGCCAGTTCGGCAGAGGAAAGGACGGGCATCAGGCAGAGAACCAGGGCGAGGACAACGGAAAGAAAACGGTGCATGGGAAAGGAACCTCCTGTAGCAAAAAGTAATATTCCGAATGGACGGATGTAATATCAGTCCTCTTCGTCGAAGGTGCAGCCGCCGATAAATTCCCTGAGCAGGGACAGCGGCGGGATTTCGTTGAACAGCTGCGGATCCACATCCGGCAGATAATTCAGCGTTTTGATCAGCCGGCGGGCAAGCAGGTAGTTCGGGGAATCGGACGGTACTTCCTTCAGCATCTGGTAGGCATAATGCTTCAGGATCGGCAGTTCATAGTGCAGGGCAGTGTTGAACATGCTGTCCGCGTTTTCCTGATAGGTAAAGATGTACTTTTCCTCACCGCGGCGGACGCTGGGCCAGATTTCGAGCGTTTTTTCGGCCGGATAGGCGCGGAACTGCTGATCACGCACGATGCGGCGCAGCAGGCGGACGTCCGTGGTCCGGATGCGGTTGTGGTCATCCAGGTTCAGGCAGGTGAGGGCACTGACGAATACCTTGTAGATTTCATCGGCGGGCAGCATTTCGCAGACCTGGGGATTCAGGCCGTGGATGCCTTCCAGGATGATGATCTCACCGGGAACCAGTGAGGTCGGTGAAGTGAGGTAATCTTTTTCGCCGGTTTCGAAATCGTATTCCGGCATGAAAACCTCTTCACCGTTCAGCAGGGCGTTGAGCGTTTCCGCAAGGAGCTTGATATCCAGCGCGTCGATGGTTTCGAAGTCGCGCGTTCCGTCAATCTGCAGGGGAAGATCCTCCCGGTTGATGAAGAAATCATCCATGGAAATCCGGCGGGACGGATGACCGTACATCTGAAGATGAACGGCAAGACGTCCGGAGAAGGTGGTTTTGCCGCTGGAAGAAGGACCGGCCACCAGGACGATATGCTTGTTCTGCTCATGGATCTTTTTTGCGATACCATCCAGCGCGGCTTCATGCAGCGCCTCGTTGACGCGGATGAAATTCCGCAGGCGGCCTTCCTCGATCATACGGGTCACGTCCGTGACGTTGGTTACTCCCAGAATCTGGCACCATTCCGCACTCTGGTTGAAAACCTCCAGGTGCTTGGGACGGTAGATATACGGTGCGGCGTGGTCAAAGTCCGATCCGGCGGGGAGCTGCAGTACGAAACCGCCCCGCAGTTCGAACAGCGTAAATACCGGAACATAGCCGGTGGATACCGTCATGGCGCCGTAGAAGTATTCCCACATGCCGTCGATACAGTACATATTGATATAGGGAACCGGACGGTGGCGGAGCAGATCGACCTTGTCGGGCTGCTTCTCCTCCTCGAAGTAGCGGATCGCATCCTCCCGGGTCCACTGCTTCCGGGTGAAGGCCAGGTTCAGCTCCACCAGGCGGCGCATCTCATTTTCAATCCGAACGATATCCTGGCGGTGGAGCGTTACTCCCGGCAGGCGGACAAACACGCCATAACCGACAGAATATTCAATTCTGACCTGCTGATAGGGATACAGATGACGCAGGGCCAGCAGCATGACAAAGCGCAGGGAGCGTTCGTATACCCGGCGCCCTTCCTCATGCTCCAGGGTCAGCGGAATCAGCGTGCAGTCCGTACGGATCGGCTCGTTCAGCTCACGTACAATACCGCCGGATAAAGCGGCAAGCGTACCGACAGGAAAATTGTCCAGCCCTGTCAGGCACGCCTGTACGGTCGTTCCCTCGGGAAATTCTTTCTGATTGTCAATGGATCTGATTAACATGCGGCGTCCTCCTTCGGGTTTAATCGAAGGGCATACTGGACACATCGGCATTCAGCAGCTCTTCATCCGGATCGGGCAGAGAGCCGTGTGATTCGAGGTACTGCGCCTGCCGCTGCTGGTTCTGCAGCTGCTTGGTATGGATATACGCCACGTTGGCACTGGTGGCAGGGGCGGTGGTGCGGCTCATGATCTTTTTCCCGTCATCATCGATCCGGAAACGGAGACGGATCAGGATCCGGCCATGGTTCCTGCATTTTGCCACCGCGATATACTTATCGGCACTCTGCTTTATATATTCGCCGTCGAGTGCGAGAACCCTTCCGCAGCGCGGACAAACCGGATGAATTGCCGTTTCGCTGGCCAGCGCATCGCGGACGGATGCAAACGCTTCACCTTCCGTTTTTTCCCGCGTGATATGGCGGGAATGGATCAGCGGACGGGGCTCCTGGGGATAGTTCAGGACAGCGGACGGATCCGGCAGGGTTTTGAAGACCAGGGCGGTATACCACGCATCGTTCAGCGCGTTGTGGAAGGACATGGTATCATCCGGCGTGATGTTGACCAGCTCCATGGCGGTTTTCAGGCCGGAACGGTCCTTCAGGTTGTGCACCGTACTGAACAGGCGCTGGATGTCGCACAGGGGCGGCAGGACGATATCCTCGCAGTGGAAAAAATGGATATTCTGGTACAGCACGCTGACATCGTCGATGCCCCAGGTCAGCAGGGTGTAATCGTCCCCGCACCAGGCGGCAAACTGCTGCAGCGCTTCCCGGAAAGCGGGAGCACCGGCCAGCGTTTCGGAATCCAGGCCTGTCATCCGGCGGATGCGGGGATGGATGCGGACATAATGCGTCGGGGCGATCGGAATCGAGATCGCTTCGCCAGGGTTGAGGTTGGCGTCGAGCTTGACGGCACCGATCTGGATCATCTCAAACATGAGCTTGTCACCGACCTTGCGGAAGGTGCTGCTTTGGTAGGAAATCGGCTGATTCCATTCCAGGTCAAGAACAATATAGGTCATGGTACCTCCGGTGGATGAAACGTAATCAATCCGGCATGATGCCGGGGAACAATATCAGGACAGGACCTGCTCCGCGGCACCGGTGCCGGCAAGGGCGCCCGTGGACCAGGCAATCTGCAGGTTGTAGCCGCCGGTGTGCGCATCCACATCGATGACTTCTCCGGCGAAGAAGAGATTCGGAACGAGCTTGCTGCGCATGGTTCCGGGTTCCAGTTCCCGGACACTGACACCGCCGCGGGTGACGATGGCTTCCTCCACTGGGCGCGGGGCGCGGACTGTGAGCGGAAACGCCTTCAGCACGGAAACCAGGCGCTGGCGCTGGACTGCGGTGACCTGGCTGCAGGGAAGAGCTGCCGGAATGCCGCACAGCTGGGGAAACAGATCCGCCAGGCGGGACGGCAGCAGGGAAGTGAGTTCATTCCGCAGGAGCTTTTTGCCGGCCACGGAGAAATCCCGCAGGATCCGTGCGTCCAGCTGTTCCGCGGTCAGGCCGGGCTTCAGGTCGATTTCCAGGGAAGCGCCTGCGGGCGGCTCGGGCAGATGACAGCTGGCTTCCAGCACAATCGGACCGGAAATGCCGAAATGCGTGAACAGCATTTCACCAAGCTCCGAATACAGCGTTTTGCCCTTACGGGAGAGCGTCAGCGTGACGTTGCGCAGGCTGAGCCCCTGCAGCATGCGGGGCCAGGCTTCTTCTGTCTCCAGACCGACCAGGACCGGAGACCGGGGGACCACTGTGTGGCCCGCTTCTTCCGCAAAACGGTATCCGTCCCCGGTGGAACCGGTAGATGGGTAGCTGATGCCGCCGGTGCAGACAATGACCGCCCTGGCGGGAACCAGGGAACCGTCTTCCAGGCGGACGCCGGAGAGCCGGCCGCCCTCTGACTCCAGGGACTGAACCCCTGCACCCAGACGGACTGTAACGCCGGCATTCCGCAGGCAGGACTGCAGCGCCCGCGTGACATCACTGGCTTTTTCAGAAACCGGGAAAACCCTGCGGCCGCGCTGTACCTGCACGGGGCAGCCGGCACTTTCCAGCAGGGACATCATATCCTGCGGAGAGAAGAAATTCAGGGCACTGTAGAGGAACCGCGGGTTGCGCGGAACCTGGGCCATGAATTCATCGGTATCACAGTCGTTCGTAAGGTTGCAGCGGCCTTTGCCGGTGATGTAAACCTTTTTTCCCAGTTTTTCATTTTTCTCCAGCAGGAGCACCGATGCGCCGGCACGCGCGGCAAACAGGGCTGCTGCCATTCCGGCCGCGCCGCCGCCGATTACCACGATATCCGCCATCCTGAATCCTCCCGGGAAAAACTGTACTCTGTTTTCGTACAGGCAGTTGCCCGCAACCTGAAAGATTATACGGGGAACGGCGTTTTTTTGCAAGACCGAAAGAGAAGGATGAAAAAACCGGACCCGAAGGTCCGGCAGGATGCAAGTTTACTCTTCTTTGACCGGAGGTTCAGGCGATTCCGGCTCTGCCGGCCCATCCGGCACAGGGGCGGGATCCGGCACGGCCGGGCGCCAGCGGTTCCGAAGGTATGTGACCAGGCAGAAGAAATCCCGCTTCATGGATTCGAAAATCTTTCCGCGGAAGGCACCGACCAGCACGGCCATCGCCACCGGGCCGCCGATCAGGCCGATGATCCCGCCGACCCGGAGGCCGACAAACATACCAATCAGGCTTTCAAGGGGAGTGATGCCGATGGAGTTGGACATAAGCTTCGGCTCAAGCAGGCGGCGCGCCAGCTGGAGCACCGCAGTGAGCGCAAGCACCTGGATTGCCGCGGCAATATTGCCGGTGAGCAGGTAGATGACGCCCATGAGGATATAGAGCAGGCCGCTGCCGACCATGGGGATCATTTCCATGATGCCGGCGACAATCGCGATGGCGCTGGCATACGGGAACCGGAACGCGTTGAGGACAATCAGGCTGACGACCAGCACCATCAGGGAGAAGGTGCCCTGCACCCGCAGGTAGCCGATCAGGCTGCGGATGGCAGAGTTGGTCAGCTGGGTGGTGTTGCTGGACTGGTTACGGCGCTTTCCGCCCGGCAGGTAGCTGCGGATATCATCATAATCCCGGGCGATGAAATACAGTGCCATCGCCAGGAAGGTGGTGTAGACGATGAAATAGGGGAAGCCGGTGGCCAGGTTAACGAGATAAGTGCCGAGCGTTGTGGAAACGGAAATGCCCCACTTTGTCAGGTCACCGATCATGTCGTTCATTGCTTTGCTGATCTGCGCCTGGACTTCCGGGCTGAAGTTGTCGGACGTATACTGCATCAGGCTGTTGACTGCCTGGCGGATGGTGCCGATGGTGGTGGTGACGATATCCTCCGACTGGGTGAGGAACGGGTTGACCATGCTGGTTACCAGGCCGATCAGCCATACCAGGATACCGATGACCAGCCCCAGCAGGAGGATGACCAGGATGAAAGAGGAAATGCTCTTTTTCAGCTTCAGCTTCCTGAAACAGAAGCGGATTACCGGCTGCAGCATCGCAGCCAGCGGAATCGCAATGAAGAAGGGAGAAAGTTTGTCCCATACCTGCGGGACGAGGAAGTAGGCTGCCAGCAGGACGAGCACAACAATGAGCACTTTGAACGACAGGCGTTCAAACGCTTTTCTCTCTTCACTCAGCATGCCGCAGCCTCCTTTCCCGGATGATGGCTTTTTCTGTAAATTTCATTCTATTCCTTTTCCCGGGGGAAAGCAAGCATTTCCGCGCCGGAGAAAAGGGAAAGACCGGCCCGAAGGCCGGTCGGAGATGAACAGTGATTACAGGTTGACAAAGGACACCAGTTCCTCGCGGGGCGTCTTGGCGCGCTCTGCATTCAGTTCATTGAGCATCAGCGCGACTTGCCCATCCGGCGACTGCACCATTTTGCAGCGTGCGGTGAGGGTGAAGTAGGTTTTGTTGTCCGGTGTGCGCTCTCCCTTGCAGACCCAGCCGCAGGGCGCAATATCATTGGAACAGCAGGTCATCGCGTTGCGGGCGAAGTAGTAGAAGCCCTTCGGGAATCCGGGGCGCTTCCAGGCCTGGCCGACCAGCCGGACTTTCTTGCCGTCATACCGTTCGGGATGGTCCATACTGTCCACATAGAAGATGCCGAACTGGTCCTCCGCGATGGAGATGGTTTCCGCCTTCATATCGTAGGGCAGGTCTTCATCCCGGATTCCGTCATCCACCGTACCGTCGAGATTCTCGAAGAAGATGGTGGCGGCGTTGTTCATCGCGCGCAGCTGCTTGCGCCAGGAACTCTTGTTGAAATCCGGACCGCAGCGGTTGACCGTGATCATATCGGCAGTCTTCATGGGATCGGTCAGAAGCTTCCGCATGTTGGTCATATAGTTTTCAAAAGTGGTGCCGTCGGCAGTGGTGACCACCTGCGCCCAGTCCCAGAGGCGGGGAAGAATCAGGGTGTCCAGCTTTTCCAGTCCCCACATGGAGTTGTATTCCATGATGACACAGGAAGGCTTATGCTCGTTTTCCAGGTCTGCCAGGAGCCGGGAATTCAGTTCTTCGGAGCTGTCGAGCATCACCAGGACGCCGTTGTTTTTCTCCAGGGATTTGTCATCCCATTCCGCTTCTCCGTCCTCACAGCAGATCACCAGGGTTTTGCCGCCGTTGGTAAAGCGTTCGTTGCCCAGGATCGTGAGGCCGAGGGTGGTCTTTCCGCTTTCAATGAAGCCGGTAATCAGGTAAACCGGTACGAATTTGCGAATCATAACTGAAACAGCTCCGTAATCGCTTTCTCGTTCAGGCTGGTACCGATGACGCACAGGCGGCCGGTATAATCCGCGCTGTCATTCCGCATATCGGTTTCACCGGGGACATAGTCAAACTGGAACCATTCACCCGCGGCATTCTGGAGAATGCCCTTGGCCCGCAGGACACGGCCGTATTCTTCTTCATCGGACAGGCGGTCCAGCATGGCGCGGATCTCATCCTGCTCGTAGCGGCGGGCTGTTTCCAGGCCGATGGTGTCGAAGACTTCGTCGGCATCATGGTCATCCGCACCGTGATGGTGGTGATGGTGATGATGTTCATGGCCTTCATGGCCGTGATGGTGGTGATGTTCATGCTCATCGCCGTCATCATCATCGTCATCATCATGGCCGTGATGGTGGTGATGTTCATGCTCATCATCGTCATCATCATCGTCGTCGTCATCATGATCGTGATGGTGGTGATGTTCGTGCTCATCGCCATCATCATCGTCATCATCATGGTCATGATGGTGGTGATGATGCTCTTCCTCATCATCGTCATCATCGTCATCATCCTCAAGCGGCGCGAAATAAATCGGCTTGCCGTTTTCGATGACGTCCAGCATGAAGTCCGGAGTCATATCATCCCAGGGGGTGGTGATAATCCGGGCATCCGGATGGGCTTCGGCAATCAGCAGGCGGCTCTTTTCCACACGGTCCGCATCCAGCAGCTGGGTGCGGCTGAAGATGACGGTGGAAGCGCTCTTAACCTGGTCCAGGAAGAATTCGCCGAAGTTTTTCATGTACATCCGGCACTTGCCGGCGTCCACCACGGTGGCACTGCCGCCGACTTCGATTTCCGGATGGCGTTCCTTCGCCTTTTCCACAGCGGACAGAATTTCACTGAGCTTGCCGACGCCCGTGGGCTCCACCAGGATCCGGTCGGGATGGTAGGTATCGATCAGCTGGTCCACAGCGGCCTGGAAATCACCGGCCAGGGTGCAGCAGATGCAGCCGGCGTTCAGCTCGGTTACGGTGATTCCGGCGTCCTTCATAAAGCCGCCGTCAATACCGATTTCACCGTATTCATTCTCCAGCAGGACCACTTTTTCATTACGGAGGCTGCCGGTCAGCAGTTTCTTGATCAGCGTGGTTTTGCCCGCACCGAGGAAACCGGAAATTACATTGATTTTTACCATTTGATTCATCCTTCTTTCCCGCCTGCCGGTTCAGTTTTACCGGCGGCTTTCCTTATATAACTCACTTTTCGGGATAATGTCAACAGTTTTGGACTCTTTTTCCGGATTTCGTCACAATCGGAACGGATGACGCCCGTTTACAAGCGGGAAGGGGCGGGATATAATATCGGAAGGTGTTGAGCCGGAAAGAAGAGAGAGATATGAAGCAAACGGAGAAAACAGAGCTCCGGGGAGATTCCCATACAGCGATGCGGGTGGCGCGGGTGACGATGTTCATCAACCTGGGCCTGTCTGTATTAAAGCTGGCAGCCGGCCTGATTGCCCGTTCCGGCGCGATGGTTTCGGACGCGGTGCATTCCGCGTCGGATGTGCTGAGTACTGTGATCGTGATGATCGGAATGCGCGCAGCCGGGAAAGCATCCGACCGGGAGCATCCGTACGGCCATGAACGGCTGGAATGCGTGGCGGCGATTATCCTGGCAGGCATGTTGCTTGCAACCGGACTGATGATCGGCTGGCAGGGGATCCGGACGATTGCAGATGCGGAGCAGACACCGCCGTCTGTGCCCGGGCTGCTCGCCCTGATCGCAGCTGTGGTCTCCATTGCCGTGAAGGAAGGCATGTTCCACTATACACGGGCGGCGGCGAAGGAAACAGGATCCGGTGCACTGATGGCCGATGCCTGGCACCACCGGTCCGACGCGCTGTCTTCCATCGGCGCGCTGATCGGTATCGGCGGCGCTCGGCTGGGGCTTCCGATCCTGGATCCGATTGCCAGCCTGCTGATCTGTGTGATGATCGGGAAGGCCGCCTATGATATTTTCCGCGACGCGGTGGACAAAATGGTGGACCACAGCTGCGATGAGGAAACCGACCGGGCGATCCGGCAGAATGTACTGGACCATCCGGACGTGGCGCATATCGACAAGATGATGACGCGGCAGTTCGGCAACCGGATCTATATCGAGCTGGAGATCTCGGTGGACGGCAGCATGCCGCTGCAGCAGGCCCATGAGATTGCCGAAACGGTGCACAATGATATTGAGCAGGCATTCCCTGCGGTCAAACATATTATGATTCACGTTAATCCGACCGGCGAGCATACCTGACCGGGGGAGGAAGGATATACTGCAGCGTATGGAATACCGGGTGAAAACAGAAGAAGACGGCCGGCGGATCCGGGATATCCTGCGGCGCTCGATGGAGATCAGCTACTCCGCAATGAAGAGCGCCAAATGGAACGGGCGGATCCTGCTGAACGGCGAGCCTGTGCATACCGATGCCCGGGTACAGGCCGGGGATACGGTTTTGTTCATTCCGGCAGAGGACCGGCCGGTATATGCACTGAAGCCGTATGATATTCCGCTGGAGATTCCATACATCGATGAGCACCTGATGGTGGTTGTGAAGCCGTCCCCGCTGGCCAGCCAGAGCAGCCGGAACCATCCGGACGACAGCCTGGAGAATGCCCTGTTCAGTTATTTCGGATGCCCGGCGGATTTCGTGTACCGGCCGGTAAACCGGCTGGACAAGGGAACCGGCGGGCTGATGGTTGTTGCCCGAACCCCCTATGCGCAGCACCTGATGCAGCGGAAACTGCACGGACCGGACTTTATCCGGCGCTACCTTGCGCTGACAGACGGCATGCCGGCGGAGCATGAGGGCGTGATCGACCTCCCGATCGGCAAAGCGCCGGAGGCATCCGTGAAACGGATCATTACACCGGACGGAAAACGGAGCATCACCCGGTACAGGGTACTGCGCGGGACCGAAAATGGCGGCGCGCTGATCCTGCTGGAGCTCCGGACAGGTCGGACCCACCAGATCCGTGTTCACCTGAGTGCAATCGGCTGCCCGGTCCACGGGGATTTCCTGTACGGAACCGAGGACCCGGAACGGTTTGCGGGGAGGTTTGCCCTCCACAGCGCGTACCTGGAAATGAAACATCCGGTGACCGGGGAACAGATGCAATTCACATCCGTGCCGGACTGGGCGGGAACGGATGTTCTTTTAATGGACTTTGATTGACTTTGCGGGGTTGAATTTGTATAGTTATTTACAGTGTCCGTCCGCGGAGATGCCTGTCATTCCGCACGGAAGACAACACTGAATACCGCAGCACCCGAAAGGAATGAACAACAGGATGACCATCATCGAACTGCTGGAGAGAAACGCCCGGGAATGGCCGGACGATACAGCATTGATTGAAATTAACCCGGACCAACCGGAAACCCGCCGGGTTACATGGCATGACTTTGAGCTGGTGGAACCCAGCGTGAAACAGCGCCATTACCGTCGGGAAATCACCTGGGCTGTCTTTGACGAAAAAGCCAACCGGGTGGCGAATATGCTCCGGAGCCACAACATCGGCAAGGGAAAAAAAGTGGCCATCCTGCTGATGAACTGCATTGACTGGCTGCCGATTTATTTCGGCGTGCTGAAGACCGGTGCAGTGGTGGTGCCGATGAACTTCCGGTATGCCGCAAATGAAATTGAATACTGCCTGAAGCTGTCCGAAAGCAACATGCTGATTTTCGGGCCGGAGTTTATCGGCCGTGTGGAGGAAATCGCGGACAGGATTCCCCAGGTTTCCCTGGTATATGAAGGCGCCGGCTGCCCGAGCTTCGCGGACGACCTGACTGAGCTGATCAATGAAAGCAGCAGCAGCTTCCCGCCGTGTACACTGACCGAGGATGATGACGCGGCGATCTATTTCTCATCCGGCACAACGGGATTCCCGAAGGCGATCCTGCACAAGCACCGGAGCCTGATCCATTCCGCACGGGTGGAGCAGGCACATCACGGCCAGACCCGGGATGACTGCTTCCTGTGCATTCCGCCGTTCTATCACACCGGCGCAAAGATGCACTGGTTCGGCAGCCTGATTTCCGGCAGCAAGGCAGTGATCCTGAAGGGAACCCGGCCGCAGACAATCCTGGAGGCTGTAAGCCACGAGAAGTGCACGATCGTATGGCTGCTGGTCCCGTGGGCACAGGATATCCTGACTGCGCTGGACAGCGGCGAACTGCGGTTGGAGGATTACCAGCTGAATCAGTGGCGGCTGATGCACATCGGCGCGCAGCCGGTGCCCCAGAGCCTGATCCACCGCTGGCTGAAGTATTTCCCGAATCATCAGTATGACACCAACTACGGCCTGAGCGAATCCATCGGCCCCGGCGCAGTACATCTGGGTATCGAGAATGTGCGGAAGGTCGGTGCAATCGGTATCCCCGGATATGGTTGGCAGGTCAAGATTATCAACCCGGACGGCTCCGAAGTGAAACAGGGCGAGGTTGGCGAACTGTGCCTGAAGGGCCCCGGCGTTATGGTATGCTACTACAACAACCCGCAGGCTACCGCAGAGACCCTGAAGGACGGCTGGCTGCTGACCGGCGATATGGCCAAGCAGGATGATGAAGGCTTCATCTACCTGGTGGACCGCAAGAAGGATGTGGTCATTACCGGCGGTGAGAACCTGTATCCGGTCGAGATCGAGAACTTTATGGCGGCCTATCCGCCGATCAAGGACGTGGCGGTGATCGGCCTGCCGGATGCCCGGCTGGGCGAGATCGCGGCGGCGATCGTGGAACTGGTTCCCGGCGCGACCTGCACGGAAGAGGATATCCAGGAATTCTGCATGGGCATGCCCCGGTATAAGCGGCCCCGGAAGATCATCCTGGCGCCTGTTCCCCGGAACGCCACCGGCAAGATCGAAAAGCCGAAGCTGCGGAAAATGTACGGCGGCGAAGGTCTGGTGGACAGCCAGAACAGGAGCTGACAAAGCAGGCTGTACGCACCTGATGAACAGATATTACGGTTAAAGAGGCTTGTGAAAATGAAAAAACTTGTTATCGGTAACGAGGCGGTGGCCTGGGGACTGTACAATGCCGGACTGGGACTGGTATCCAGCTATCCCGGCACACCTTCCACGGAGATTACAGAGTTCCTGGCCAAGCACGATGATATCCATTCTGAATGGGCACCGAACGAAAAAGTTGCGACGGAAGTCGCTTTTGGCGCCAGCCTGGCAGGAATGCGCTCTGCCTGCGCGATGAAGCACGTCGGCCTGAACGTAGCAGCGGATCCGCTGTTTACCCTGAGCTATACCGGCGTGACCGGCGGCATGGTGATCTGTGTGGCGGATGACCCGGCCATGCATTCCAGCCAGAATGAGCAGGATTCCCGGCACTATGCGATTGCAGCGAAGGTTCCGATGCTGGAGCCTTCCGACTCCGCAGAGGCATATGCATTCGCAAAGAGCGCTTTCGCCCTGAGCGAGGAATATGACACACCTGTGCTGCTGCGGATGTGCACGCGTATTGCCCACAGCCAGTGTGTTGTGGATATCGGGGAGCGGGAGGACGTTCCGGTGAAGGAATATGTCCGGCAACCCTCCAAGTACATTATGATGCCCGGCTATGCCAAGCTCCGCCATCCCGTGGTGGAGGAGCGGACGGCAAAACTGCAAGAGCTGGCCGAAAACTGCATGTACAACCGGGTGGAAATGGCGGAAAACCGTGAAATCGGTATTATTACCTCCGGCTGCAGCTACCTGTATGTGAAAGAAGTTTTCGGGGATGATGTGAGCGTGCTGAAGATCGGCATGCCCAACCCGCTGCCTGAAAAGCTGATCCGTGATTTTGCCGCACAGGTAAAGAAACTGTATGTAATTGAAGAGCTTGATCCGATCCTGGAAAACCATATCCGGGCGCTGGGCATTGAGGTAACCGGCAAGGGCCTGTTCTCCGGAATCGGCGAGTTCAGCCAGAAAACCATCCGGGAAGCGTTCCTGTCCGAAGGAATCGCGGTTCCGGGCATTCCGGAAGCACAGGGAGAAGCACCGGCCGTACCGGGACGTCCCCCGATGATGTGCTCCGGCTGTCCGCACCGGGGAATGTACTACACCCTGGTCAAAAACCATATTACTGTGCTCGGTGATATCGGATGCTATACACTGGGCGCCGTGGCTCCGCTGAACGCGCTGGATTCCACCCTGTGCATGGGCGCGAGCGTTTCCGGAATCCACGGATTCAACGCAGCCCGCGGGGAGGAAACCGAGAAGAAGACCGTGGCGGTGATCGGCGACAGCACGTTCATGCACAGCGGTATGACAGGTCTGGTGAACATTGCCTACAATGCCACCAACTCCACCGTGATCATCCTGGACAATTCCATCACCGGTATGACCGGCCACCAGCAGAACCCGACCACCGGATACAACATCAAAGGCGATCCGGCAGCCAAGGTGGACCTGGAAGCACTGTGCCGGGCGCTGGGCATCAACCGGGTACGCGTCGTGGATCCGTATGACCTGAAGGCATGCGAGGAAGCGGTGCTGGAAGAGCTGGCAGTTGCGGAACCTTCCGTGATTATCAGCCGGCGGCCCTGTGTTCTGCTGAAGTACGTGAAGCCCAAGGCGCCGCTGACGGTAGATCCGGACAAGTGCCGGGGCTGCCGGAAGTGCATGAAGATGGGCTGCCCGTCCATCAGTTTCAGGGATGGCAAAGCCCGGATTGACAAGACACTGTGTGTCGGCTGCGGCGTCTGCGGACAGCTGTGCGCATTTGGCGCCATCGGGGAGGAATAAGGTATGAAGACGACCAGTATCATGATTGTCGGCGTCGGCGGACAGGGAAGCCTGCTGGCTTCCCGGCTGCTCGGAACCGTACTGACCGATGAAGGGTATGACGTAAAGCTGAGCGAAGTGCATGGCATGAGCCAGCGCGGCGGCAGCGTGGTGACCTATGTGCGTTACGGCGACAAGGTATATTCCCCGATCGTAACGGAAGGGGAATGCGACTATATCATCAGTTTTGAAAAGCTGGAAGCAGCCCGGTATGCCGGATGCCTGCGGAAAGGCGGCAAGATTATCGTCAATACACAGCAGATTGATCCCATGCCCGTGATTACCGGCGCTGCGGCTTATCCCGAGGACGTGCTGGAACAGCTGAAGGCAAAGGGATTTGACATTGACGATTTTGACGCCCTGGGACCGGCACTTGAAGCCGGCAGCGCCAAAGCGGTCAATATCGTGCTGATGGGCCATTTTGCCGCCTGCACGGATATCCCGAAGGAGAAGTGGATGGCTGCCCTGCAGAAGGTGATCAACCCGAAGTTCATGGAAATGAACGTGAAAGCATTTGAAACCGGATATGGAAAATAACCGACAGAAACCCTGGGATTCAAACCATTCGCCTGAACCCCGAAGGGCACTCCTCACGGGGTGCCCGTTTTTTGATGAAAAGGAGGATTTGCCTATGACGCGGAAAGACCCCTCATCGATCCTGCCAGACGGACAGAGATATGAATTCTGGGAAAAGGAACCGGTATGGGAACGGGAACTGTTTGTGAGCAATACCGACCCGAATGCCTCGGATGAGAATGACGGCAGCGAAGGCAAACCCTTCCGCACAATCAGCCGGGCTGCGGCGGAGGCCAGCCCGGGGACCCGGGTGCGTATCCATGCCGGAATTTACCGGGAGTGTGTGCAGCCGGTATACGGCGGAACAGATCCGGAGCATATGGTTTCATATGAAGCATACGGGGACGGGGATGTGATCCTGCGCGCTTCCGAGGAAGTGACGGATTTTATTCCGAGCGAAGGGTGGATGCTGTTCCGCGGTCCCGGTCCGGTACCGGAAGGAGAACCCCGGATCTGGGAATACGACCTGGATCCGGAACTGTTCCGGGGATACAACCCGTTCTGTGCGGTGAACATCCTGCATGACCGGCTGTTCATTGAGTATGACAAAACCGATATGACCACCTACCTGAACCGGCGGGGGTGTGTTTTCTGCGACGGAAAGCCGCTCCGGCAGGTACCGCTGTATAACGGGATGGGCCGGGAGGACAATACCTACTGGGTGGAAGCAAACGGCATGAAGGTGCATTTCCGCCTGGCCGGGGATGCCGATCCGCGGGAACACCGGATTGAGGTGACGGTCCGCGAACAGTGCTTTGCGCCGGCAAAACCCTTCCTGAACTATATCCGAGTGAAGGGGCTCATCTGTGAGCACGCGGCGACGGGCGCACCGGTTCCGCAGCGCGGCGCCATTTCCGCCCACCGCGGGCACCACTGGATCATTGAAGACTGCGAGGTTAACTGGTCCAATGGCGTGGCAATCGACGTCGGAAATGAGTGCTGGCACCATACCCATACACCGGGGGAAATGATCGGATACAGTGTGATCCGCGGCTGCCGGATCCGGGATGCCGGCGTATGCGGGATCGCCGGGATGTTCTCGGAACGTTTGCTGATCGAGGACAATGTGATTGAGGGGACTGGCTGGCAGAAGATGGAACTGAGCTGGGAGGCCGGCGCAATCAAGCTGCACAACAGCGTGAACGGGCTGATCCGGCACAATGTTTTCCGGAATACCTTCCGGGCAGACCACCTGTGGCTGGACTGCGGGAACGAGAATAACCGGATCACCGGGAACCTGTTCCTGGACGGAATCGAACAGCGGGAAGCCATCTTTATTGAATGCACCCGGGAAGGGGTCAACCTGATCGACAACAATATCATCTGGAATGTGGAGGGCCGGTTTGACCCGGCCAAGGTTCCGGCAGAGCCGGGATCTTCCGGATGGTACAAGCTGCGGGAGCATGACGTTGTGAACGGCTACGGCGTCTACGGGGAAGGAACCGACCGGCTGTATATTGCCCATAACCTGATTGGCCGGTGCCGGCACAGCGGATACTACCTGAAGCCGGTTCCGTTCCGCATGCACGGGCTGGAACGCGGCGGAACCTCACGGGACGCGAAGATCATCAACAATATCTTCTATGAATGCGGGGAGGCGGCGGTTGACCTGCCCACCCGGGACAACGAGGTGGAAGGCAACCTGTATGTCCGGATGACGGGCGGATACCTGCGGGTGATGTATCCGGAACCGGAAGTCTGCCTGAACCTGCCGGCGTGGCAGGAATTCTGCGGATTTGACCGGGAGGGGCAGAACGGCTGGTTTGATATCGACGTGGACGCGGAAGCCGGCACCGTGACATTCCGGGAAACCAGGGAAGGTCCGTTCGGATTCCGCGGGGAAGCGGAAAGGCTGAAACTGATCCGGAATCCGGGGGATGTCCGCGAGGTAACGGCGGATGCAGCCAGCCGGGAAGACCGGTTTGACACGGAACGCGGCGCGGCAGCGCTTCCGGGACCGTATGCGGTATGGGAAAAGACCGGAGACGGTGTATACCGGGCAAAAATATGAGGGCAAAAAGCGAGGAGGGATCAGTCATGCTGAGACAGGTGAAAACAGAGAACGGATGGGTGCGCGGAATTGAAGCGGCAGATCCGAGGATTACAGCATTCAAGGGAATTCCTTTTGCCGCACCGCCGGTGGGGAAGAACCGCTGGCGCGCACCGCTGCCATGCGAAAACTGGGACGGGGTGAAGGAATGCTACCGTTTTGCGCCGATCTCGATGCAGTGGATTCCGGGACTCGGAACCGATATCTACTGCCGGGAATGGCATGTGGATCCGGAAATTGCAATGGGCGAGGACTGCCTGTACCTGAATGTGTGGACAAATGCGAAGAGCGCGGATGAAAAACAGCCGGTGCTGGTATGGTTCTTCGGGGGCGGGCTGCAGTGCGGCTATCCCGCGGAGATGGAGTTTGACGGGGAACGGATTGCCCGGCGCGGGATCGTTGTTGTGACGGTCAACTACCGGGTCGGTGCGCTGGGATTCCTGACCCATCCGGAGATTACCGCACAGCAGCCGGATGCCCCGGCCAATTTCGGCAACCTGGACCAGCAGGCCGGACTGCGCTGGGTGCAGCGGAACATCGCAGCCTTCGGCGGAGACCCGGAACAGGTGACCATTGCCGGCCAGTCCGCCGGCGGCGGAAGCGTCATGTCCCAGGTGGCATGCCCGGACAACAGCGGGCTGTTCAAAAACGCTGTCGTGATGAGCGCGATGATCTTTGATCCCTACTTCCGCCGGGAAGTCGGCCGGCCGGAACTGCTGCGGGACGCGGAGAAGAAGGGAGAAGACTTTTTCGCCTACCTTGGGGTGAAGGACCTGGAGGAAGCGCGGGCCATGGATGCGGTAACGCTGCAGCGCAGCTATGAGAAATATATGGAGTCGCACGTGCCTTTCTTCACAGTGCAGGATGACCTCTTCTGCGTCGGCGACCCGATTGCCCTGTACCGGCAGGGGAAGTGCGTGGACGTGAATATGATGGCAGGGAATACCAGCACAGAGTTCCTGAATACGATTGACGCGAAGGATGAAAAGGAACTGGAGGCTGAAGCAAAGCGCCTGTTCGGCGACAAGGCCGGAGAATTCCTGAAGACGCCGGAAAGCCGGAAGAATCTCCCGGGACAGGGATACGCACCGGTCAGCGGCATCGAATGCACCGTGAAGGGTGTACTCAGTGACAAGGCTGCGCAGGGGAAAGGCGGATACTGCTACTGCTTCGATCCGGATATTCCGGGATGGGACAATCCGGGCACCTTCCACTCCTCGGACCTGTGGTTCTGGTTTGAAACGCTGGCCAAGTGCTGGCGGCCGTTCACCGGACGCCATTACGACCTGGCCCGGCAGATGTGTGACTATTTCTGCAATTTCATCCGCAACGGGAATCCGAACGGGAAGGACCTGAACGGGGAAACCCTGCCGCAGTGGGATAAATGGTCTGCAGAAAGCCCCTGCACAATGCGGTTTACCGGAGACGGCGCAAAAGCGGAGTATGAAGCCCAGAGCGCATTCGGGAAGTTCATCACGGAACGGATTATGGAACGCATGAAAGGGTTATAAAAACACGGCAAATCCGCCAAAAAGAAAAAACGGGCATCCGTCAGGCACCCGGGGAAATAACGGCGCGGTTCAGCAGATCAGCTGAACCGCGTTGTGTATGTTCTGAATTGTCAGCGGATTGATGGCTGTGGCTTCTTCTCCGTCCAGGGTCCACTCCAGTTCCGGCGCCCCTTCGAAAGTGAAGGAAGAAGCCCGGATGAAGATCAGGGACGGATCTTCGTAATTGCCGGCTGTAAGCGCACCGATGACCTGGCCCAGGGCTCCCAGGTTCGGCGGAAAGGGAATCAGCAGTGTTTCGAAACGGCCGTCATTCATATCGACCTGATTGTCCTCCAGCTTCAGGATCCCGCCGAGCGAGGTGGAATTGCAGACGGCCCCGAAGAGGTAATCATCTTCATAGACGGTCCCGTCCGCCGTGATCCGCATATGGATCGGATGGATATCCGCCAGGGAACGGATCCCCTGCAGGATATAGGCAGCGTGGCCGAGGATGTTTTTCATGTTCTGCGGTGTGGACCAGGAAACGCTGGTGAATGCGCCGAAAGAAGCGGTGTAGCAGAAATACCGGTCTGCCCCGAAACGCCCCATGTCGAGCATGCGGGGGGCGCCGCTGCATATCGTTTCACAGGCAGCCAGCAGGTCCGGGGAAAGACCGAGCGTTGCAGCAAAGTCATTGGTACTGCCGGCCGGAATATAGCCGACAGGTGTTGTATGGCTGCCGGACAGCAGGCCGGAGACCACCTCGTTGAGTGTTCCGTCCCCGCCGCAGGCGACAACCAGGTCCGCATCCCCGGCATGATCCCGGGCAAAAGCCACTCCATCTCCGCTTTTATCCGTCACACAGACAGTGACCAGGTATCCGCCCGCGGTTAGCACGGAAATCATCTCCGGCAGCAGGCGGTGGGCCTGCCGGGTGCCGGCATTTGGGTTTACAATCAGCAGCAGCTTCTTCAACACGGTCATTTCCTTTCCCGTCAGTATCCGTATTTTACCACAGAAATGCCCAAACCACAAAGGCGAACGGACGTCCGGATACAGGGCTTATATTTAACACTTTTGGAATATATTCTTTATTGAATATTCGGTTTTTTATCGTATAATTTTACCCATCCTTGATGGAATGTTCGTGTTTTGGAGGCCGGGACATGGAAGCGTTGCGCCAGATGATACTCAGTCAGGGCAAGGGAATCGGCAGTGATATCGTAAAAGTGGATATGTTCCTGAACCACCGGATTGATACCGGGCTGCTGTTTGCCATGGGGGAAGCATGGGCGAAGGAGTTCCGCGATGAAAAGCCGGACCTGGTCCTGACGGTGGAAGCCAGTGGCATCGCGATGGCTGTGGCGGCAGCCCATGCGCTGGGTGATCTTCCGGTTGTGTTCGCGAAAAAGAGCGCGACCGCGGTGCTGAACAACGAGACGGTGCAGGCGCCGGTTTACTCCTTTACCCATAAGACGCACAATACCATCCGGATTGAGCGGCGGTACCTGCCGGCTGGCAGCCGCGTACTGATCATCGACGACTTCCTGGCGGACGGACAGGCGGTTCACGGGCTGATGAGCCTGTGCGAGCAGCAGAAGGCGACTGTTGTCGGCGTCGGAATTGCTGTGGAGAAAGGCTTCCAGCCCGGCGGAAACCAGCTGCGGGAAGCCGGAGTACATCTTAAGTCATTGGCAATCGTGGACGGGATTGAAAACGGAGTGATCCGTCTCCGCCCGGATGACGATTGATCCAATATATACCCACTCCAAGGACAAATAAGAGGAGGACAAACCACATGAAGAAAATCGTTGCTCTGGTTCTGGCCCTGGTACTGTGCCTGACCGCCGCAGCTTCCCTGGCGGACGGAATCGCCAAGGAAGACATCAAGCTCGGTATTATCACCCTGCATGACGAACAGTCCACGTATGACAAGAACTTTATCGACTCTGCCAAGAAGGCCGCTGCGAACCTGGGACTGGCTGAAGAACAGGTGATCATCGTTTCCGGCATTCCGGAGTCCGATGAATGCCGCCAGAAGGCGCTGGACCTGGTTGATGAAGGATGCAACATCGTTTTCGCCGACAGTTTCGGCCATGAAGACTTCATGATCGAAGCCGCGAAGGAATTCCCGGAAGTCACCTTTGCCCATGCTACCGGCACCAAGGCCCATACTGAAAACCTGGCGAACTTCCACAATGCGTTTGCCTCCATCTACGAAGGTCGTTACCTGGCCGGTGTTGCTGCCGGACTGAAGCTGAATGAGATCAAGGCTGCCGGAAACCTGAAGGGCGAAGTTCCCATGATCGGTTACGTCGGCGCTTTCACCTACGCGGAAGTGATCTCCGGCTACACCAGCTTCTACCTGGGCGCGAAGAGCGTCTGCCCCGACGTGATCATGAAGGTTCAGTTCACCGGTTCCTGGTACGATGAAATCGGCGAGAAGGCTGCTGCTGAAGCGCTGATCAATGCCGGCGCCGACCTGATCTCCCAGCACGCGGACTCCATGGGCGCCCCCACTGCCTGTGAATCCGCCGGCATCCCGAACATCTCCTACAACGGCTCCACCGTGGATGCCTGCCCCAACACCTTCATCGTGGCCAGCAAGATTGACTGGGCTCCCTACTTCGAATACCTGGTCAACCAGACTATCGCCGGTGAAGAAATCGCGACCGACTGGACCGGCACCATCGAGACCGGTTCCGTTGTGCTGACCGACGTGAATGAAGCGGCTGCCGCTGAAGGCACCGTGGCCAAGATTGAAGAAGTCAAGGCGGAACTGCTGGCCGGCACCCGCAAGGTGTTCGACACCGCGACCGAAGGCTTCATCACCGTGGACGGCAAGCCCGTGACCTCCAAACTGGCGGACGTGGACACCGACGCTGCCTTTACTCCGGATACTGAAGCGGTTGCGGACGGTTACTTCCATGAATCCGAATTCCGCAGCGCTCCCTACTTCGATCTGACGATCGACGGCATCGAGCTGCTGAACAGCGCATTCTGATTTCGCCATTAGATGCAACACGACCGGACTGCCACTCAGATTATGGGTGGCAGTCCGTGTACTTTTATGGTAAAATTCTACAGTAAGCCTGGGAAAGCGGAGGAACAACGGTGGAAAAGCAGCTTGCGCTTGAAATGCGCGGAATCACAAAGCGGTTTGGCCCGGTGGTTGCAAACAACCGGGTGAACCTGGACGTGTACCGGGGGGAAATCCTGGCCGTGCTCGGTGAGAACGGATGCGGAAAGACGACCCTGATGAACATGATTGCGGGCATCTATTTCCCGGATGAAGGACATATCCTGATCAACGGCCAGGAGGTTGTGATCCGCTCCCCCAAGGATGCATTCGATCACGGAATCGGCATGATTCACCAGCATTTCAAACTGGTGGACCTGTTTACCGCGGCAGAGAATATTGTGCTGGGCATATCGGAAAAAGGCCGGTACAACCTGAAGGCAGTCAATGAAAAAGTGCAGGCTATCGCGGACCGGTACGGATTCCATATTGATCCGGCCAAGAAGATTTATGATATGTCTGTTTCCGAAAAACAGACGGTTGAAATCGTGAAGGTCCTGTACCGCGGTGCAGAAATCCTGATCCTGGATGAACCGACGGCGGTTCTGACACCCCAGGAAATCACCCGCCTGTTTGAAGTGCTGAAGCGGATGAAGGAAGACGGAAAGAGCATTATCATCATCACACACAAGCTGAATGAAGTGCTGGAAGTCAGCGACCGGGTGGCAATCCTTCGCCGCGGAGAGCATATCGCAACCGTGGAGACGAAGGATACGAATGAAGCGGAACTGACGGAGATGATGGTCGGCAAGAAGATCAGCCTGAACATCGAGCGCGTCAGCCCGGTCAATCCGATTCCCCGGCTGGAGGTTACGAACCTGAACCTGTACAACAGCGAAGGCGTCCACGTACTGAAGGATATTACCTTTACTGCCAATGGCGGGGAAATCCTGGGCATCGCAGGCATTGCCGGCAGCGGACAGCGGGAACTGCTGGAATCCATTGCCGGACTGCAGCCCGTATCCAGCGGAAGCGTGATCTTCAACAATCCGAAAAAGGACCGGCCGGTCAGCTTCTTCCACAAGAACCTGAAGCAGGTAAAACACCTGGCGGAGCAGGGCGCTTTCCATGATGTGAATATGAAGGATGTTTCCTTCCACGGCATGAGCCGGAAAGCCATCCGGAAATGGGTGGAATCCGGCGGCGTGCTGTTCCGGGAGGATGAGGTGATGAACCTGCGGGACAAGACTCCGCTGGAAATCCGCCAGCTGGGAATCCACCTGAGCTTTGTTCCGGAAGACCGGCTGGGCATGGGCCTGGTCGGCAACATGGACATTACCGATAATATGATGCTGCGCAGCTACCGGAAGGGACGCTACGGCTTTCTGAACCGGAAAAAGCCCAAAGCACAGGCGGAAGAGATCATCCGGGAACTGGAAGTTTCCACACCGGGCGTCAGCACGCCGGTGCGGCGGCTTTCCGGCGGCAACGTACAGAAGGTGCTGGTGGGCCGGGAAATTGCCTATGCCCCAAAGGTACTGATGGCAGCTTATCCGGTCCGCGGACTGGACATCGGAAGCAGCTACACGATCTATCATCTGCTGAACCGGCAGAAGGAGAAGGGTGTGGCCGTGATCTATGTCGGTGAGGATCTGGACGTGCTGCTGGAACTGTGCGACCGGATTATGGTGATCAATAGCGGCGCGGTGACCGGCATTGTGGACGCACGCACTGCCACCAAGGAAGAAATCGGCCTGCTGATGACAAAGACGGCGGAACGGAAGGAGGAAGAAGCATGAGTTCCAGGCAGCGGAATGAGGTTCGGGAACCGCTGGTTCACCTGACCAAACGCGCTTCCACTTCTCCGGCCCGGGCGTGGGCGATCCGGGCAATCGCCATTTTCCTGGGCCTGCTGGTATGCGGGATTGTCGCCTTCCTCCTGATTGAGAAACTGCAGCAGAATCCTGGAAAAATCGGAGATTTCTACTATACATTCATCCGCGGTTCCTTTTCCACCAACCGGAAGCTTTGGAAATTCCTGAAGAACACCGCGATCCTGCTTTGCATTTCCCTGGCGCTCACCCCGGCGTTCCGGATGCGCTTCTGGAACATCGGCGGAGAAGGCCAGACGCTGACCGGCGTGCTGGGTTCGATTGCAGTCGCGTTTTACCTCGGCGGCAAGGTGCCGGAATGGCTGCTGCTGATCCTGATGCTGTTTGCGGCGCTGGCATCCGGCATGCTGTGGGGCCTGATTCCTGCGGTATTCAAGGCCAGGTGGGGGACAAACGAAACGCTGTTCACCCTGATGATGAATTATGTTGCGACATTCCTGGTCAGTTATTTCCTGGTGATCTGGGTCCCCAGCGGATCCTCCTCCCTGGGCAAGCTGAAGTACGGAAAACTGCCGCAGATTTACAACGAGCACCTGCTGATCGTGCTGATTATCCTGGCGCTGACCATCGGGCTGTACATCTACCTGAACTACACCAAGCACGGATATGAAATCAGCGTGGTGGGCGAGAGCGTCCGGACGGCGCAGTACGTCGGCATCAACGAGCGGAAGGTCATTATCCGTACGATGATCCTGAGCGGTGCGCTCTGCGGACTGGCCGGATACCTGATCGCGGCCGGCGCGGACCAGACGGTGACGACCAATTCAGCAGGCGGACAGGGATTCACCGGAATCCTGGTGGCCTGGCTCGGTAAATTCAATCCGCTGATCATGATCCTGACAGCCGCGCTGATCCAGCTGCTGAACCAGGGCGCCGGACAGATCAGCCAGGATTTCAGCGTCAACAACGCGCTGCCGAACGTCATCGTGGGCATTGTGCTGTTCTTTATTATCGGTGCGGAGTTCTTTATTTCCTACGAGATCCATTTCCGCGGACATGGACGCAGGGAAGCGGAGAGGAGGACCGTGAAATGAATATCTGGCTGAATTTCCTGATTGACTCACTGGCCTTCGGCGCGGTGTTCATGTATGGTTCCACCGGTGAGATCCTGACCGAAAAAGCCGGCCACCTGAACCTGGGAATCCCCGGCATCATGTGCATGGGCGGCGCGGGCGGATGCCTCGTGCTGAACATGATTGGCAAGAGCGGGCTTCCCCCGGTGCTGATTGTCATCCTGGGAATCCTGGGAGCGATCGCGTTCTCGGTCCTGGCCGGGCTGATTTATTCTTTCCTGACGGTGACCCTGCGGGCCAACCAGAATGTGACCGGCCTGACCCTGACTACTTTCGGCGTCGGCCTGTCCAAGGTCATTATGACCAAGCTGAATACGGTGGTTTACCTGGTCAGCACCCGGGACTATTTCAGATGGCCGTTCGCCGGGCGCCAGGACAGCCTCCAGCTGTGGGGAGTCCTGTTTTTCCTGGCGATTATCATCTCCCTGACGGCCAGCTGGGTTCTTTTCCGGACCCGGACCGGCCTCCACCTGCGGGCGGTCGGCGAGAATCCCGCCACGGCGGATGCTGTCGGCATCAATGTCACAAGGTATAAGTATGCCGCGACCTGCATCGGCAGCGGAATCGCCGGGCTCGGCGGATTCTACTACATCATCGACTATATGGCCAGCCAGGAAGCCTACCTGAGCGTGGAAGCCTGGGGATGGCTGAGTATCGCGCTGGTGATTTTTGCCCTGTGGCGGCCGCACCTGACCATTATCGGATCGACTGTGTTCGGCATCCTGTTCTCGCTGGGAAGCTTTATCACCAACAGCAGCTGGATCAAGGTGACCATGGCGACCATTCCGCTGCTGAAGATGCTGCCGTATGTGGTAACAATCCTGGTGCTGATTGTCACCAGCATCCGGAACAAGAAGGAGAACCAGCCGCCGGCCAGCCTGGGCCTGAGTTATTTCCGCGAGGAGAGATGAATTAAGGGGGCTTTCCGCAAGGAAACGCACGCGCACCGCGGGCGGAATTCCCGCCTCGCGCACCGCGCACGGCAGCGCCCTCTTAGACCCCTTCGGTTTCCGTAAGAAAAGATGAAAAAAGGGGGGCTTTCCGCAAGGAAGCGCACGCGCACCGCGGACGGATTTCCGCCTCGCGCACCGCGCGCGGCAGCGCCCCCCTAGACCCCTTCGGTTTCCGTAAGGAAAAAGATCGGGGGACTTTGGACCCTTTCGGTTTCTCAAAAGAAAAATAGACGAGGAAAAAACGATGAAAGTACGGATGACTGCGGACAGCACCTGTGACCTGAGCCCGGATCTTCTCCGGAAGTACCAGGTCGGAATTGTACCGCTGAGCGTGATTATTGACGGGCAGGTTTTCCACGATGGCGTGGACGTGACGCCCCGGGACATTTTCCGGGCATCGGATGCCGGGAAAGCGGTGCGGACAGCCGCGGTGAACACCTATGAATACAAGGAATTCTTCAATGAGCAGCTGAAGAAGGCCGACCAGCTGGTGCACGTATGCATCAGCAGCGAGTTCTCCACCTGCTACGCGGATGCGTGCGAAGCCTCCAAGGATATGGACAACGTGTTTGTTGTGGACAGCCGGAACCTTTCGACGGGCAGCGGACTGCTGGTGCTGGAAGGCGCCGAGATGGCTGAGCGGGGCATGGACGGCGCGGAGATCGCCCGGATCCTGCGGGAACGGACCAAGCTGGTGGATGCCAGCTTCACCGTACGCACGGTGGACTACCTGCGCCGGGGCGGACGCTGCAGCGGGATGGAAGCGCTGGGCGCGAAGCTGCTGCATATCCGGCCTTCCATTATTGTGACGGATGGCAAAATGCATCCCGGCGAAAAATACCGCGGCCGGGTGGAGCATTACCTGAAGCACTATATCGAAGACCGGCTGGCCGATGACAGCAGCATCGATTTCAAGCGGGTATTTGTAACCCATTCCCCCAGCGAGGAAGGCATGGTCAGCTACGCGATCGAGAAGATCAAGAGCTACGGCCTGTTCCGGGAAGTGCTGGAAACAACCGCCGGATGCACCATCTGCTGCCACTGCGGGCCGGATACGCTGGGCATCCTGTTCATGCGGAAGAATAAGGAATAACGATGAAAAAGAATCCGAAAACAATCGCAGGTCTGGCGGGCATGGCAGTGCTGCTTGCGGCACTGCTGTTCATGGTGGTCAAGCTGATTCCCGTTGCACAGGAAGTGCAGCGGGAGATGAGCCTGACTCCAACTCCGCTTCCGCCCGTACCGGCCAGCGTGATGGCTGTGACGCCGGACCCATCGCTGCCGACAGCGGCGCCGGTGATGCGCACCGGATCCAAAGGGCAGGAGGTTAAAGACCTGCAAACCCGCCTGTCCGCACTGGGCTTTTACAGCGGGGAAATCGATGGGGAATTCGGCCCGGGAACGAAAGAAGCCGTCACAGCCTTCCAGAAAACAAACGGACTGGAAGCGGACGGCATCGTCGGGGAAGAAACCCGGGAACTGCTGTTTTCCGTGAACGCAAAGCCTTTCAGCAACTGAGCGGGCGGATCATTTCTCTGCGGCACATATTCCTGCGATCACCCAGAAGACCGGAGCCACCAGGCAGACGGAAAAGGCGAAGAACGCCTGGACCGCATAGCACAGGACGGCGGCAGCGCACGGGGTCAGCAGGGAAGCGGAACGGAACCCCGCGGTACGCGGGCGGAGGAACACCAGCAGCAGAAGCAGGGCGGCAAACAGCAGCATGGCCGGAAGGCCGTGATTGACCAGGTGCGCAATGTATTCATTGTGCGGATTATCGAAATAGTGCGGCAGGGCCAGATCTCCCTGATGGGTGGGAATGGCCAGGCCGTTTTCATTTATATACTGATTGAAGCGGATTTCAAAGGTATCGGAACCGCCTCCGGCCAGCAGGTTTTCCTGTGCCAGGCCGACACTGTAAACCCACACGGCCACCCGGTTGCTGCCAAAGGACAGCTGCGGACGGCCGTGCATGATTTCATGCAGCTCCCAGAGACCGCCGGAGCTTCCGGGGAAGAACCAGACAAACAGGAGCGCCAGGATGACCAGCAGGATGATGAACGGAATACGCCACCTGCGGGGAATAAAGCGCAGGATAGCCGCAACAGCCAGAACAGCGAGTGTGATTGCGCCAAACTGGACATCCATTGAGATGACCAGGTAGACAGCAGCGGCAAGGCCGGCAAGGACCGAAATCCGGAAAAGGTTCCGGCGGGCAGGGGGCGGGGTTTCCTCCTGCCGGCGGGGCTGCTGCAGCGCGGGCAGGAACAGTCCGCACAGGAGCACCAGATAGCCGGTGTCCATATCCACGTTGCCGATCGTTCCCTGGAATTCCGGCGTGGTGGCATAGCTCCGGCCGGCTGGATAGAGCCCGAACACATTGATACCGGACCGCTGAAGCAGCACAACCGCGCAGAAAACCAGCACACCGGCCGCGGCGGAAAGAATGACCGGCTCCTGCCGGACGCGGGAAAAGGAAAAAACCAGGAACAGCAGCATGTAGCAAAGCTGGGTAAAAAGACCTTCCCGGCGGGCGGACGCACCGATCCACCAGCTGTCCGAACCCAGCGGGCTGAGCAGGCAGGAAAGCATCATCCATAGCGTGAGAAGGGCAAAAACCGCCAGTAAGGTTTTCCGGGCACGGGAAAAAGACCCGGCTGGCCGCAGCGGACCGGGGACCTCACAGACGGCCGCGATCAGGGTGAAGGCGGTCAGCGCGAGCATGATGATCCATTTGTCAGCGGTGATATGGGAATAGGTGCCGAACTGGAGCAGCGGGAAGAGGCCTGTCCACAGGCACGCGGCGACGGTCATCATTGCGTGAATCCCCTTGAAACAACAGTGTTTTCATGGTAGTATTACGTATTATATGGGGCACAAAAAAATATGTCAAGGATACGGAATAAAGGGAGCGGTAGCCATGAAGGTTGTGCTGGAAAATCTGACCAAACGGTTTCCTTCCAGGAACAAAAAAGGCGAGGATGTTATTGCGGTCAATAACTTCAATTTTGAGATCCCGGACGGCCAGCTGATCGGCCTGCTCGGGCCCAGCGGATGCGGAAAGAGCACCACGCTGAACCTGATCAGCGGCCTGGAGGAACCGACATCCGGCAAGGTTTGGTTTGGCGATGAGGATGTGACCGGACTGCCGCCGGAAGCCAGGGGAGTCGGGCTCGTATTCCAGAATTACGCGCTGTACCCCCACCTGACGGTGGAGGAGAACATCATTTTCCCGCTGCAGAACCTGAAGGGCGACCGGAAAATGACGAAAGAGGAAATGCACCGGAAAGCGCTGGAGACCGCGAAGCTGGTCCAGATTGACGGACTGATGGAACGGAAACCGAAAGAGCTTTCCGGCGGACAGCAGCAGCGCGTCGCCATCGCGCGGGCTTTGGTGAAAATTCCGCGGGTCCTGCTGCTGGACGAACCGCTGAGCAACCTGGATGCCCGGCTGCGCCTGCAAACCCGCGAGGAACTGCGCCGCATCCAGCGGGAAACCGGGGTCACCACCATCTTCGTTACCCATGACCAGGAAGAGGCCATGAGCATCAGCGACCTGATCATCGTGATGAAGGACGGGAAGGTCCACCAAATCGGCAAGCCGCAGGAGGTGTACGACGAGCCGGTGAACCTGTTTGTTGCCCAGTTCCTGGGAACGCCGCAGATCAACGTATTTGAGGGTGAAATCCGGAATGGAATGGTCCGGATCGGAGAAGAAGATGTGCTGGACGCTGAGGGACGCGAAGACCGGAAGGTGTGGGTCGGCATCCGGCCGGAAGGCTTCATTCCGGACGAGCAGGGACCGCTGACCTGCCGGATGGACCGGGTGGAGGTCATGGGCCGCGATGTGAGCGTCGTTTCCACCCATGATCAGATGACCGGCAAGTGCATCCGCTCCATCGTCAGTTCGGAAAACCGCTTCGCGCCGGACCAGGAAACGGTGCGCTTCCGCCTGAAGCCGCACAAGGTCTTCCTGTTCGACCGGGAGAGTGAGGAACGGGTATGAAAAAGAAAAACAACCTGAAAGCCTGGCTGTACCTGCTGCCGGCAATCCTCTTCCTGGGTGTGTTCATGATCTACCCGCTGATTGACGTATGCATCTATTCCGTGGAGGAAAATTATGCTTCCATCGCCCGGACGTATACGGGCATCGGCCTGGGAAACTTCCGGGATGTACTGAGCGACCGCCTGTTCATCCAGGCACTGAAGAATACATTTATCCTGGTGGCGATCACGGTGCCGGTGAGTACCGGGCTGTCTTTGCTGATTGCCCTGGGACTGAGCTCCATCAAAGCCCTCAAAAAAGCGTTCCAGACAATCTATTTCCTGCCCTACGTCACGAACACGCTGGCGGTCGGACTGGTGTTTATGATCCTGTTTGACAAAACGGAATACACCAAAGGCCTGGTGAACCTGCTCCTCCGGACGGACATTGACTTCATCGACGGGGAATACTGGATGAAGATGATGGTGACGTGCCTGTATACGGTGTGGATCGTGATGCCGTTCAAGATCCTGATCCTGACCAGCGCACTGGCCAGCGTCAATTCGGAATACTACAAAGCCGCCAAGGTGGACGGGGCATCGAGCGCACGGATCTTCCGGAAGATTACCCTGCCGATGATCAGCCCCACGGTGTTCTACCTGATTATTACCGGCTTTATCGGTGCGTTCAAGGCTTACAGCGATGAGGTGGCCCTTTTCGGCACCAACCTGAACGCAGCGGGAATGAATACCATTGTCGGATACGTGTATGACATGCTGTACAGCGATACGGGCGGACGCTACGGGAACGCGGCGGCTGCGGCGCTGATCCTGTTTGCCATCGTATTCACGATTACGTATATCAACCTGAAGTTCAGCCGGAACAAGGTTCAGTACATGTAAGGGAAGGACGATGAGCCGATGAATGAGAGAAAACGCGGGACCGGTTCAAAGGTCCTGGTATGGCTGCTGCTGGCAGTATGGGCGGTCGTCGTGCTGTTTCCCTTTTACTGGATGGTGCTGACGAGCGTCAAGAAGACCAGCACATACAACAATGAGACGGTTCCGAAGATTATCGCGGAAGACCCGACGCTGGAGAATTACGGGAAGGCTTTCACCGAGGTGAGCCTGGGCCGGTATTTCGGAAATACGCTGATCTTTACCGTTGCAACTACGGGGCTGATGATGCTGGTGACCGTGCCGGCCGCATTTGCGTTCGCACGGCTGGAATTCCGCGGGAAACACCTGCTGTTTGCACTGTTCCTGAGCCTGATGATGATTCCCACGGAGCTGGTGATCATCACGAACTATGTGACCGTGGTGAACCTGGAATGGAACCGGGGTATCCGAACTTTCCTCGGCCTGATCCTGCCGTCCGTAACCAGTGTATTCTACATTTACCTGCTGAAGGAGAACTTCGAGGCAATTCCCGATGAGCTGTACAACGCGGCGAAAGTGGACGGAACCAGCGACCTGAAATACCTGCTGAAGGTAATGGTGCCCATCAGCCAGCCAACCATTGTCACGATTGTAATTCTGAAGGTGATCGAGTGCTGGAACAGCTACGTCTGGCCGCGGCTGATCACGCGGGAATCCAGCTATTTCCTGGTATCCAACGGAATCCAGGCCATCCGGGAAAGCGGATTCGGCCGGCAGGATATTCCGGCGATGATGGCGGCGGTCGTGGTGGTCAGCGCTCCGCTGATCGTCCTGTTCCTGGTGTTCCGGGATAAGATCATGGCCGGTGTTTCCCGGGGAGGCACCAAGGGATGATCCGGCAGGAAACGGCAGCCGGCAAGGCTTCGGAGGGAGAGGATCAAGACGATGTTGAGGAAATATAAAGCAGCCGGGGTCTGCATGGTACTGCTCCTGGCGCTGTGCATGCTGTCCGGCTGCCATGGAACGCTGACCACAAAGGCGTCCATCGGCACGGGGGATACCGCGGTTCCGGCCCAGTTTGACGAGACAAAACCGATTGAGCTGGTGTTCTGGGCAAAGAATGACACCAACAAGGTCCAGACCGCGGTCTATAACCAGGCAATCACGGACTTCGAAAAACTGTATCCGAATGTGAAAATCAGCCTGCGCCTGTATTCCGACTACAGCCGGATCTACGCGGACGTGATTACCAACATCCCCACAAACACACCGCCGAATGTATGCATTACCTATCCGGACCATATTGCCACCTACAAGACCGGCAGCGATGTGGTTCTTCAGCTGGATGACTGGATGCGGGACAGCCGCTACGGCCTGGGCGGGAGCGAAGTGAAATTCGACGCCCCGACGGAGGCGGAGATGGTTCCGGAATTCCTGGATGAATGCATCCTGGACGGACATTATTACGCCCTGCCGTACATGCGTTCCACCGAAGCCCTGTATATCAACCGGGACCTGGTGGAGAAGCTGGGGTATGAAGTGCCGGATGTGCTGACCTGGGATTTCGTGTGGGAAGTCAGCGAGAAGGCCATGGAAAAGGATGAGGACGGTACCTTCCGGGTTAACGGCCAGAATGTGCTGATCCCGTTCATCTACAAGAGCACGGACAACATGATGATCTCCATGCTCCGGCAGCTGGGCGCGCCGTATTCCAATGCCAACGGGGAAGTGCTGATCTTCAACGATACGACAAAGGCCATGCTGGAGGAAATCTACCTGCACGCGAAAAGCCGCGCTTTCTCCACGTTCGCGATCAGCAGCTATCCCGGCAATTTCCTGAATGCCGGACAGTGCATTTTTGCCGTGGATTCCACCGCGGGCGCAACCTGGATGGGCGGAGAGGCGCCGATGCAGGATATCCATGCATCCCAGCTGAAGCTGTTCAATATCGAAGTGCGGCCGATCCCGCAGTTCGATCCGGACAACATGAAAATGATCAGCCAGGGCCCCAGCATCTGCGTTTTCAACAAGGATGATCCCCAGGAAGTGCTGGCCAGCTGGCTGTTTGTCCAGTACCTGCTGACCAATCCGGTCCAGCTGGGTTATTCCGAAACGGAAGGATACCTGCCGGTGACCCTGAAAGCCCAGCAAAGTGCGGAATACCAGGATTACCTGAGCCGGAAGGGCGAGGATAATGACGAGCATTATGCCGTGAAAATCCTGGCCAGCGAGCTGCTGATGCACCACACTGCGGATACATTCGTGACTCCGGTTTTCAACGGCAGCACCAGCCTGCGGTCTGCCGCGGGGCAGCTGATCGAAAGCGCCTGCAAGAGCGCCCGGCGGAAGCAGGAACTTAACATTCCGCAGCTGTACAATGAGGTCAACAGCCTGTACCGCCTGGACCAGATCGAGGTCATTCCGGCCGGTGAGGACGCCGGAACGGAAGAAACGCCGGAAACGGCGGAGGCGGAACCGGTTCCGGAGCAGGAACTGCCGGATATCAGCAAAGCACTGCTGATTGCCCTGCCGGCGGTATGGGTGCTGATCGGCCTGTATACCGTTTGGGAAAAGAAGAAAAATAAGAGAAAAAATTGATATTATCCTGCCAAAGATGTACAATATGGTCAGCTGCCGGAAAGGCAGAACAGAAGGAGGTTACAAAAACATGAGAAAACTGATTGCACTGGCCCTGGTGCTGATGATGGCCCTGGCCGTGGTTTCCGCTGTGGCGGAAGAAACGGCTGTGATGGACTATGCGGCGTATGCTGCGGCCGAGCTGGACACCGAAGTGGTGATCGAGACGACCGTGCAGGCGACGCAGGCCTGGTGGGAAAAGGACGGCGTCGGCAAGATCACGGTTTATGGCCAGAGCGAAGACGGCGCTTACTTCATCTACGAGATGAACTGCTCCAAGGAAGATGCTGAGAAGCTGGTTCCCGGCGCGAAGATCAAGGTGAAGGGCTACAAGAGCGCGTGGAGCGGCGAAGTGGAAATCACCGACGCGACGTTTGAATTCGTGGAAGGCGAAGGCTTCAAGGCCGAGCCGGAAGACGTAACCGCGCTGCTGGGCACGGAAGAACTGATCAACAAGCAGAACGCGCTGGTGGCGTTCAAGGGCCTGACGGTTGCGGCAAAGAAGGACGCGGAAGGCAATGACGCGGCGTTCCTGTACAAGTGGAACGGCGCCGGACAGCAGGGTGACGACCTGTACTTCGACGTGACGCTGAATGACGCGACCTACACGTTCGTGGTGGAATCCTACCTGTGCGGACCGGACACCGAAGTGTACAAGGCGGTTGAAGGCCTGAAGATCGGTGACGTGATCGACGCGGAAGGCTTCCTGTACTGGTACGAAGGCGTACAGCCCCACATCATCAAGGTGGCTGCCGCCCAGTAATCCCCAAAAAGCAATTCATTCCGGCGGAAGAAATTCCGCCGGTTTTTTCATGGCTCCGGCCGGACGGCGATATTGATATCCGTAAGCGCGGAGGTTGTTTTTTACACGGATATAGGATATAATACAGTGATAATATATACGATGGAGGTGACGGGATGACGCAGAATAAAACCGCAGCCGCGGTGGCAGTGCCGGCAGCGCTGGTATTGCTGTTTGCAATTGCGGCCAAAGCGAGTGTCCCGTTGCTGATCGAACTGACAATGCTGCTGCCGGTTGCGGCAGCCCTGCTGCAGTATTCCGCCGGATGGCCGGGTGCTGCGGCTGTCTGCGCGGCAGCCGGGCTGGCATGCGGGTTTACCCTTCCGGCGGAGATGCTGCCGGTGATCATCTTCTGGTGCGGCGGAAGCCTGCTTGCGGCGGCAATCCCGGTGCGGAAGCCCCTGGTCCGGCCGGTCCTGTGGGCGGCGGTCTGCCTGGTCACATGGCTTGCCGGACTGCTGGCCCTCTCCGCAGTGACGGACGGAAAGATCATCGCCGGCCTGGCCAAAGGCGCATGTGATTATATTGACGCCAGCCCGGAACGGAACAACATCCTGATCAACGCCTACAGCATGGGACTGGCCCGGCTGGATGATATTGAACTGCTGTCAGCCCGGCGGCTTCCCGGATACGGGTATCTTTTCCTGGAGGAAGAATCCCGCCGGCAGATGCTGCTCAGCCTGCGGGTGAGCCTGGAAGAACTGCTGCCGTCTGCCCTGTGCAGCGCGATGATTTACCATACTGTTCTCACTACGGTCCTGTGCACGGTGCTGCCGGACTGGCGGCGCAGGCGCCAGGGGGAGGAAGGCCTGCTTCCCCCCATGGAGAAATGGTACATGCCGCGGCGGATGGGAACGGCGGTATTCGCCCTGCTGATTGGCTGGGTGATTGCACTGGTGTCGGATGACGGAGTGACGGGATACCTGGGCATGCTGTGCATGGGCGTATTCCGGGTGGCGTTTATGCTGCAGGGAGCGTGCTTCCTGCTGTGGATGGGAAAGCGCATGGGAATCCGGAATGTCATGCGCGGTGTATGGGCGGTGGCGCTCTCCCTGCTGGCGCCGGTGGTCCCGATTATCATGGGTGTGATTGATCAACGAAAGGACGCGCGTCACCTGCGTCCGAACAAGGAGGCTGAACAGGAATGAAGGTCGTACTGCTGAAGGATATTCGGAACGTCGGAAAGCGGGATGATATTATCACCGTGAGCGACGGATACGCACGGAACTTTCTGTTTCCCCAGAAGCTTGCGGCGGAAGCCACGGAAAGCATGCTGAAGGAGATTTCCAAGAAGCGGGCCGCGCAGGAAGCCCGCGAAGCGGAAATGCGGGCTGAGGCGGAAGCAAAGGCCATGCTGCTGAAGAACAAAGTGATTACGCTGGAAGTCAAATGCGGTGACAAAGGCCGCCTGTACGGCAGCGTCACCAGCGCGGAGGTTGCCGAAGCACTTGAAAAGCAGCACGGAATCAAAGCCGACAAGCGGAAGCTGGATATCGGGGACCCGATCCGGGAAACCGGCGTACGGGAAATCACCGTATGGCTGTATTCCGGTGTGACGACCCCGATGAAACTGAACGTCGTACCGATCCAGAAGTAACAAAAACCGGAAGACGGGAGAAGACAGATGGCAAATCCGGAGGAGTTCAGGGGAACCGTTCCGCCCAACAGCGTGGAGGCGGAGGTCAGTGTTCTGGGCGCAATGCTGCAGGACAGCGCCGCTGTGCTCCGCGCGACGGAACAACTGCGGCCGGAGGATTTCTACCAGCCGGAGCATAAGGAAATCTTTTCCGTGATGATGGACCTTTACCTGCAGCGGCGTCCGATCGACCTGGTGACACTGCATACGGAACTGGCCCGCAGGGGATCCCTGGAAGGCGTGGGCGGAAACGCCTACCTGATGAAGATTCTGAACAGCGTGCCGACTTCCGCCAACGTCAAGGCGTATATCGACATCGTGCAGGAAAAGAGTACGATGCGGAAGCTGATCCAGGCCTGCCAGAAGATATCCGGCGAGTGTTTTACCCAGCAGTCGCCGCTGGAGAACATCCTGTCATCCGCAGAAAAAGCGATTTTTGATATCGTAATGAACCAGACCGATGGCGAGACGCTGGTCCCGCTGCGGGAAGTGCTGGTGAAGACATATGACCAGATTGATGAACTGTCCAGGCTGCATGGCGCCATCGGCGGTGTGCCGACCGGATTCATCGACCTGGATAACCTGCTGACCGGCCTGCATCCCGGCGAGCTGGTAGTGGTCGGCGCCCGCCCGTCCATGGGGAAAACATCATTCGCAATGAATATCGCGTCCTATGCGAGCCTGAAGCGCGGCAAATCCGTGGCTGTGTTCACCCTGGAAATGCCGCGGGAGCAGATTGCCATGAGAATGCTCTGCTCCGACGCACAGGTGGATATGCAGCGGGTGCGGAAAGGCACACTGACGGACAAGGACTGGAGCAGCCTGGCTAATTCCGTGCAGTCTATGGCCGACGCACCGATGTATATTGACGATACCGCCGGAATTACGCCCAGCCAGCTGCGTTCCCGATGCCGGCGGCTGAAGATGGACAAAGGACTGGACCTGGTTGTGGTGGACTACCTGGGACTGATGAAGGCGGACGGCCGGGTGGAAAGCCGCCAGCTGGAGGTCAGTGAGATCAGCCGCCAGCTGAAGGCCATCGCCCTGGATATGAAGATCCCGATCATCGCCTGCGCACAGCTGAGCCGTGCGAACAAGGACCGGGTCGACAAGCGGCCGGTGCTGAGCGACCTGCGGGATTCCGGATCCATCGAACAGGATGCGGACGTCGTCATGTTCCTCCACCGGGAGGAATACTACAACAAAGACACCGAAGACAAGAACATCGGTGAAGTGATCATCTCCAAGCAGCGCAGCGGTCCCCTGGGAACGGTGAAGCTTGCATGGCTGAGCGAATACACCACATTTGCCAATCTGGCACGGGACAACGGCCCCTCCGGGGATGCCCCGTGGTGAGATGGCAGCAGGAGGATCGTGAATGGAAAACTACTCGGTAAGCCAGCTGCAGCGTGATATGCGGTTTGAAGGCTTCCTGCTGATCCGATCCGCGGAAAAGCGGAAGGACAGCAAGGGCAATGATTATGTGGACATGAACCTGACCGACCGGACGGGCGAAATCAACTGCAAGATCTGGAACTGGGACCCCGGCACCCCGGTGCCGGAGACCGGAAAACCGGTCAAGGTCCGCGGCACGGTGCAGGAATACAACGGCCGGCTGCAGCTGCGGGTGGAAAAATGGCGCGAGGCAACGGAAGCAGATCCCCTGGATATGAACAGCCTCGTTCCGAGCGCGCCGCGGAGCTCCGCCGATATGCTGCAGGAAATCCGCGGAACAGTGGACAGCTTTACCAACGAAACCCTGCGGAAGCTGACGAACGGAATGCTGGAAAATGCCGGCGGCGACCTGGCGTGGTTCCCGGCGGCCCAGCGGATGCACCACGCGGAACGGAGCGGCCTGCTCCACCATACAACCGATATGCTTCGCATGGCGAAGGCTGCACTGGAAGTATATCCTTGGCTGAACCGGGACCTGCTGCTGGCCGGGGTGATCATCCACGACCTGGCTAAGATCGATGAGCTGAAAAGTGATCCGGCCGGGAATGTGGCGGATTATACCCGGGACGGGCAGCTGCTGGGACACCTGGTGCGGGGAATCACCAACCTGAACCGGGTGGCAGACCGGCTGGACATCCACGGGGAGGCGGTGGTGCTGCTGGAGCACATGCTCCTGAGCCACCACGGCGAGGCGGAATTCGGAAGCCCACGGGCGCCGATGTTCCCCGAGGCGGAAGCCCTGCACTGGCTGGATATGATGGATGCCCGGATGAATACCATGAAAACCGCGGCGGACAAGACACCTGAAGGTGCTTTCAGCGAAAAGATCTACAGCCTGGACCGCCGCGTATATCACCCGATGTATACGGAAGACGCTGAATAAACAACAGACGGAGGGATGAACCATGTGGAAAAAACGGATTCTGTGCCTGGTACTGGTGCTCTGTGCGTGCCTGCTTGCTGCCTGCCAGCAGGAAAAAGTGATCTATCCCACCCAGGACAGGCCTGAAACGCAGCAGCCTGCAGCCCAGGAGGCGCCTGCGGCACAGCCGGACACGGGAAACTCCCAGAATGTTTTCCCGAACTATGATGACGGGTCCTACAATCCGGCGTCCGAAGAAGGCGGCGATGAAGAATACATCGCAATTGCCAACCCGGCTACCCCGGTACCGACTGTGAACAACAGCTACGCGGGCGCCACGCCGGTAGTCATCGATCCGATTGACAAGCCCACGCCGACCCCGGTTCCGACGATGAAATTTACCTACAGCAAATACGAAGCGGAAGCGCTGCACCTTTCCTTCGAAGCTCCGGTGGGCTGGACGGTGGACAACTCCGCGGCAGATACCTATATCCTGACGGATGAAGCTGATCAACTGGATGTCCAGCCGAAGGTCATGGTCCGTGTGGTTCCGGTGAACAAAAACTACAACAAGAATGAGCTGACCAAGGAAGTCAAAGCTGCGCTGGATACCATCCGCGGTGAAGGCGACTTCAGCAGCTTTGATCCTTCCAGCACCGCGACCCGTACCTTCATTGACGGAAACGGCGTATATATGGCCTACAAGGGAACGCTGAGCGACGGCAGGGGAGTTGCGGGACGCGTGATCGTCAATACCGTGGATAAGGTCCTCTATATCCTGCATGTAAGCTATCCGCGGAGTATGGCGGACAACTTTGCCGAGGGCGTATACAACAAAGTACGCAGCACAATGAAGAAGACCAACTGAGGAATCCATATTCTGCAATGATGATGCGGCGCGCTCTTCCGGAACATGGAAAAGCGCGCAGTATCTGTTTTTCGGAGGCTAAACGGAACATGAAGAATGCGACTCGATTTCTTTCCATCCTGCTTTGCATCCTGCTGCTGGCCGGGACGGCGGAGACAGCCCTGGCGGAAGCGGTGACGCTGAACATTTATGTGAGCGGTGAGACGGATACAGCCGGTGAATATGTGAAACTGGACGGCCGGTTCCGTATATGGCAGAACGGAGAGGAAATCGGAGAGATCCAGGCAGGCGAATCCATCACCCTGCCGGAAGGCGCACGGATCCATATTGAACCCGTGACCGGTTTCTTTGAGCCGGGATGGGACCTGGGGGACGCCTATCAGGACATTACCGTTGAGAACGGCCGCAGTGTAACGGTTCCGGTGGTCCTTCACCGGCTGGCAGATGCTCCGGAAACAGCCGAAACGCCGGTTCCGGCACCGGCGGCCACCCCGGAACCTGCAGCTGAGCAGGCTTCGGAACCGGATGGGGAAGATCCGGATAAATCCGGGGAAGCCGGTGAAGAACCGGACGGGGAAGAGCCGGATATACCCTATACGGCGGTGGTGGAACCCTATGTAATCCCGGAACCGCTGCCCCAGCCGGCTGCGACTCCGGAACCTGTGTTTTCCCCGCTGCAGCCCGGAAACAATACGGGCAGCGTTCGGGTGATGGTTTTCCAGGACCGGAACGGGAACGGGAACAAAGCGCCGAATGAAGACGGCATTTCCGGCATCCACGTTTACCTGCTGAGCGGGGAAAGCGCTGTTGCCGGCGGCGTGACCGGCGCGGACGGCGTGGTGGTTTTTGAAAATGTGCCGGCCGGCACTTACCGTACGGAAACCTACCTGACTGAAGGCAAGACGTTTGCTGCTTACGGCGGGGAAGGGCAGACCGACCTGAATGCATACCAGTTTTCCACGGAAGGCAGCCAGGCAAGCGGCGAGTTCACTGTTTCCGCGGGGATGGAAACCGAGCAGGGAATCGGAGTGGAAACCGCATACCATGTGGCCGGCTTCTGCTGGGTGGAAACCAATGTGGACGGTGTGTATGAAAGCGGCGAGCCGATGATGCCCAACGTGCGGATTACGCTGGACGGGCAGAAAAACGGCCTGCATTATGAGACGATTTCCAAAGCGGACGGCACCTGGATCATTGACCGGGTGCGTCCCGCCCTGTATACCCTGACGGTGTATACGCCGGACGGGCTGACCTTTACCCGGCAGGCCAATTCCGGCAAATACCGTACCGTTATCTCCAGGGACGGCGTTTTCAAGGCAAGTAAAGCCGTGGACCTGAATGACAAGACCAGCCGGGAAAGCCAGAATATCGGCTTTACCCGGGCCAGCATCGTCAAAGGCATCTGCTACCTGGATGCGAACTACAACGGATTCTATGATGAGGGTGAACAGCCGCTGCAGGGCGTGAAAATCACGGCGATCAAGGAATGGGACGGAAGCGAAGTTGCAAGCGTCACATCCGGGGCAGACGGCCGGTTTGAAATGCCCGGTATGCGCCCCAATACATACCGGCTCCGCGCCCTTCTTCCGAATGACGGCAGCACCTATACCGTTACCCGGGATGAACCTCAGGGCAACCATTTCAAAGGCCGGGACGGACGCCGGGAGAACTTCTGGGGCGATTTCAAGCTCAGCTATGCGGAAACACGGGAAATCGCCATCGGCGCGATTTATCCTGCAACCATCAAGGGTACCGTATACTATGACAACGACTTCTCCGGCACGTGCGACAGCAAGGAAAAGGTATCCAGTGCCTTTGTCGTGAAGCTGGTGGACGCGCAGGGCAATACGGTCGTGTATGACAAGACCGGAGCCCGCGGCGTATATGAGCTGACGGACGTACCGCCGGGAGAATACAGCCTGAGCGTGAACGCGGTGGCGGGATACGCCTTTACCAAACTCGGGGAGGGCAACGTCATCCTGAACCGTACAGGCGGGGAAGGCTATTCCATGCCCTTCACCGTGGAACTGGGTGCGGAGATCACCGGGATGGATATCGGTATGATCAAACCCGGTACCGTGGAAGGCGACGTATATGCCGACCGGAACGACAACGGGGCTCAGGACAGCGGGGAACGCGGGCTGACCGGTGTGACCGTGCGCCTGGTTGAGGAGACTGAAGGCGAGGCATTCCGGGCGGAAATCGGCGAAGACGGGCACTTCATCTTTGACGCGGTGATGCCCGGACGGTATTACGTGGAATATATCCTGCCGGACGGCGCGGTATTTGCCCGGAGTATGGCGGGAACCATTCAGGAAACCGCAGACGGAGCCGGCAGGACGGAATCGTTTGATTTCGCAACCGGCGGATATAAGAAGGCCGCGCTATGCGGCGCGCTGACGCTGGGCCGGATTGAAGGTACCGCCTATCAGGACCATAACGGAAACGGAATCCGGGATGACGGGGAAGAACCGCTGGCCGGCATGACGATTTCCCTGGTTCCGGGACGTGCGGAACTGGATGAGTCCATTGTGGCGACGGCTGCGGACGGCTCGTTCATCCTGGAAGGGCTGCGGCCGGATACCTATACGCTCAAAGCCGCCTGCCCGGAAGGCTTTGTGATGAGCCGGACCGATCACCTGGACCTGCCGCTGACGGCCGGCAAGGCGGTGCAGGAAGCTACGCTGGAGGTGCCGATGGGTGCTACCTGGACCGCACAGATGACCGGCGCAGCGATCCCGGCAGCGATCCGCGGCCGGATGTGGCTGGATGAAAACAACAACGGCCTGTTCGATGAAGGCGAGCAGACGCCTGCCGGAATGACGCTGACCGTAACGGACAATTTCACCGGAAAGGTGTTTGACACACCGGTAACGGACGAAAACGGATCCTTCGCGGCAGCCGGGATGATTCCAGGGGAATTCTCGGTTTCCTTCCCGTTGGATGACAACACGCTGGCACCGAAACCCGGCGACAACCAGTTTACGGCAGAAGCCGGTCAGATGGTACTGACCGGGATCCGCCTGCAGGAGAATGAAACACGGGACAACCTGCTGCTGGGCATCATCCGGTATACCCGGATCGGCGGCAGGGTATGGATTGACCGGGGCGGAAACATTGAGGCGCTTTCCGGTGCGGTGATGACCCTGAAAGACGAAAACGGTACGGCGGTTGCTTCCGCAACCAGTACAAACAACGGCGATTACCGTTTCGAACACCTGATGCCCGGCGTATACCGCGTTGAAGCGGAGATGCCGGAAGGCTGTGTGATCATTGAACCGGATGACTACCGCCTGGCGGGGGATCTCCGTTCTGCAATGACCACCACGCTCAACCGGAACGGTTCCTCGGACGAGATCGACCTGAAGATGAACCAGAACCGGACGGACCTGGATATCGGCTGTGTGCTGCCGGGCAGCCTGGGAGACTTCTGCTGGCTGGACCTGAACGGCGACGGACTGCAGGCCGGAGATGAGCTTGGCATCGCGAACGTCCGCGTGGAAGCGCTGCGCGACGGTGCAGCCGTGGCGGAAACTGTGACGGATCAGTACGGATTCTACCGGATTTCAGACCTGTATCCGGCGGTTTACACACTGCGCGTGACCGCTCCGGCGGAAGTAAAGCCCACCCGGAAGCGCAGTGATCTCCGGATCATCGCGTCCGCCCTGGAAGAAACGGACGGCGATGTGTGCTATACCGGGGAGATTACCGTGGAGAGCGACCGGGCCAACTACAATGTGGACCTGGGATTCGTGACCCGCCGCAACGGGGTGCTGCCGGCCGGATACGGCCAGGGCAAAACCCAGAACTGGCAGAAATAAAGATTTCCCGGAGGAATGAACGGAATGAAGCGTTTGATATGCATGATCCTGGTAGCTGCGATCCTGGCCGGGATCTGCATGACGGTATTTGCGGAGGACGACGAGGATGATTCTGTGGTCGTCCCTGTGGATGAAGCGGCCGCTGATGAAGAGGATGAAAATGAAGACGATTCCGTGATCATCCCGGTGGATATGGAAATCCAGCCGGAAGGGGAACCGGAATCGGAGCCGGTCCGTGTGATGCAGTACGGGGATCAGGGAGATGACGTCGTTTTCCTGCAAACCCGGCTGAGCGATATGAAATACTACCGGGGGAATATCAGCGGCGCTTACGGTGATGCCACACGGGATGCCGTGACACGGTTCCAGGACGACTTTGGCCTGGAAGCGACGGGTGTCGCGGATATCCAGACCCAGATGGTGCTGTATACCGCCATGTACCGTCCGCTGAAGTACGGCGCGTCGGGAGATGACGTGAAGGAACTCCAGACCCAGCTGACCGCCCTCGGATACTACAAGGAGAAGATCAAGGGCAATTACCTGGAATCCACGCAGAAGGCGGTGGAACATTTCCAGCGGAACAACCACCTGCAGGTTACCGGGATTGCGGATCCCGATACGCAGGAAGTGCTGTTCTCCGGCCGGGCGGTCGGGTATTATGATGACGCGACCCCAACCCCAACCCCGATTCCGGACCTGAACAATTACCTTGTGGATGAGGATGAGAACAGTGTGCCGCTTCCGGATGAAGCGGTGCCGTTCACGAAACAGCTGAAGAACGGAACCAGCGGCCCGCTGGTGAAGCAGATGCAGCAGCGCCTGCATGACCTGGGGTACCTGGATGCCAGTAAGGTCAGCGGCAATTTCCAGAAATACACCCATCGCGCGGTTAAAGCCATCCAGGCCCAGAACGGACTGAAGAGCAACGGCGTGGTGGATGAGGAAACATGGAATGTGATTTTCAACAATTCCCATGTGGTGCTGCCGGACCAGACGCCGAAACCGACGCCGACCCCGACGCCGATTCCGTTCTATATCTATGTGGACGTGCGGAACCAGATTGTATCGGTGTATGCGCGGGATGAATACGGCGAGTATACCGTGCCGGTCCGCCAGATGCTCTGCTCCACCGGCAAGGTGGGAACGGACAGCGATCCGGGTGACTGGGTGCTGAACGGCCGGAAAGCCACCTGGTGCTATTTCCCGAAATGGGGCGGATATGCCCGGTACTGGACACGCATCAATTCGTCCATTGCGTTCCATTCCGTCATTTATCACTCCGTAAGCACCAAGGACATGAAAACCTCCAGCTACCGCGCCCTGGGAAGCCGGGCCAGCCACGGATGCATCCGGCTGACGGTGGCAGATGCCAAGTGGATCTATGACAACTGCGGGGAAGGAACGGTAGTCCATATCACCACGCAGAACGAAACGAAATCCGATCCGGAGCTGAAGGATTCGCTGAAGCTGGCGCCGCTGAGCAAGGAAGAGATGGTGCCCGTCAAAACGCCGGAACCGACACCGGAACCGGTATACCGCAGTGATATCCGGCCGGAGCTGAACGGGCTTGTCCTGAAGCAGAAGAGCAACAACGAATACGTCTTCTGGCTGCAGCACCGGCTGAAAGAGCTGGGCTACTATGATACGAAGTGTACCGGCAAAATGCTGGACCGGACGGTGGCTGCCCTGAAAGCATTCCAGCGTGACCACGGAATGCCGGTGAGCGGTACGGCGGACCAGAAGGTGATCGACGCCCTGTTTGAGGAACCGACACCCACGCCCCGGCCGACACCGACCCCATATGAACCATAAAAAGCCCATGAACAAACGCCCCTGCATCGGCAGGGGCGTTTTCATGTTTCAGCGAAGACGGATTATTCCGTTTTTCCGGATTCCAGGGAGGAGAGCGCTTCCAGCGCATCCTCCCTTCCGGCCAACGCCGCCTGCTCATACCAATGGGCGGCTTCAGCAGGGTCCGGATCCACATCGATCCCGTATTGATACATATAGCCAAGCGCAGCCATGCTGCGGCTGTTCCCGAGCTCCGCGGCCTTCCGGTACCAGGAAAGGCCTTTTTCCACGTCTTTTACGGCGTTTTCCCCGGACAGATACAGATAGCCGAGATAGTCGCAGGCGAGTGCACTGCCCGCTTCTGCGGCTTTTTCATAGTACTCCAGGGCCAGGTCCGGATCGCGTTCGACTCCCCGGCCATTGGCGTAGCAGTATGCGATGGACATCAGGCTGTCCGCGTCGCCTTTTTCAGCGGCCTGCCGGTAATACTCCAGCGCTTTTTCATAGTTCCGGCGGACTGTGGAACCGTCTTCATAGAAGGTACCCAGGTACCAGAGGGCTTCCACGGAACCGAGATCGGCGGCTTTTTGGTAGCATTCCATGGACTGGTAATAGTCCCGTGTGACCAGCTCTCCCTCGTCATACATGCGGCCCAGCTGTACCCAGGCAGGCGCATAGTCCATGCCGGCAGCAAGGTGCAGGCAGGAAAGCGCCATCGCGGAATCTTTCGGCATCAGCAGCCCCAGTTCGTAATAATGCGCCAGTGCAACCAGCGCATCCGGCCGGCTCTGCCCGGCCAGGTAACGGACGGCCGGCCAGGCGGCCAGCAGATCGCCGGATGCGGCCTGCGTATCCAGGGAGGCTTCCCGGGTCATCCCGCAGGAATGGCAGCTGCTGCCCAGGTTCTCCGCCTTGCAGGCACTGCAGATCCAGGCACCGGCCGGTTTTCCGCAGACCCCGCAGAAATCGCCGCCGGTTTTGCTGCCGCATTCAAGGCAGATCCAATGATCCGCGCTGCCGTTTTCCTCTGCAAGGCCGGCAGGGAATATCAGCAGGCAGGCTACCCCGAGCATTGCAAGCAGTCTCTTCATACTTCACCATCCAAAGATATCTTCCGGAAGCGGTCCTGTCCGGGGGATTCCCCATCCTGGATTCTGATCCGGATCATGGTTTATTTATTATACCTGCCGGAAAACGGTTTTACAAGCAAAGAAAACAGCCGGACGGTTGTCCGGCTGTGGGAGACGAAACGGGGAATTACTCGTGGAGCTTTACCTTGATCCAGAGCTCGGCGAGCTTCTTCTTCAGGGTTTCATTGTCATGGAAGAACTCATCCTTCTCATAACCGGTGCGGGGCAGGTAGGCTTCATTGCCCGCATAGCTGCCGCCTTCACCGGACAGCTCTGCCAGGACCTGGGCGTTGGAAGAGGCATAGCCGACTTCCTCGGAAATCATGAGGCTGTTTTCATACGCCAGGATGTAATTGATGAACACATTCGCCAGCGCGGGATTCTTGGCGTTGGCAGGAATGACCATCGCGTCCACGCAGATATTGGTGCCTTCCTTCGGCGCGCAGAAGCCCATGTTTTCATTCTCGGAGAGGACGAACGCGGCATCGCCGCTGTACACGAGCGCCAGCCACTTTTTGCCGGTGGCCATGGAGTCGATGACTTCGTCCGTGACGTAAGAGGGATGAATGGCTTTGTCCATCTCACGCAGCCAGTTGAAGGCGGCGGTGATTTCTTCCTCGTTTTCCGTGTTGGCGGAATATCCCAGCGCCTTGAAGGCGACCATGAAGGCATCGCGCTCGGAATCGTACATATAGGCATGTCCGTCATATTCCGGATCCAGGAAGATGGAGAAGCCCTTTTCTTCCATCTTTTCCCGGGCAATCTTCGTGGTGTCGTACACGATACCCACGTTCTGCCAGAGGTAGGGCACGGACCAGGTGTTGTCCGGATCGAAATCCAGCTTGGTCACGCCTTCATAGAGGAGGTTCAGGTTGGTGACAACGGACTTGTCAATCTGCTGCAGCTGCTTTTCCCGGATCAGCCGCTCGATCATGTAATCACTGGGGATCAGGATATCATAGGAGGCGCCGGTGGCCAGTTTGGTATACATCTCCTCGTTGGAGGAATACCGGTCATAGTTTACCTTGACGCCGTACTCTTTTTCAAAGTTGTAAATGACGTTCATGTCGATGTATTCGCCCCAGTTGTAGACGTTCAGCGTCTGGCCGGCAAAGGACGCCGTTTCGGCTTCAACCTTGGTTTCGGCTTCTGCCTTGGGGGCTTCTGTGGCGGTGGCGGCCGGCTGGGCTTCCTGCTGCTGGCAGCCGGTCAGCAGCAGGCACAGGATAGCCGCCAGGACCAGGGAAAGGACTTTCAGGGACTTCTTCATGTTCATTCTTCCTCCTTGTTGGCTTTTTTCTCCGTAAGACGGGGGATCAGGTTCACCAGGATCAGCACCACCGCGACAACCGCCACAATAATGGTGGAGAGCGCGTTGACCGTGTAGTTGTATCGCTTCATCGTATACACATACGTGGAGATGGTATTCAGACCTTCTCCCTTGGTGAAGTACGAAACGACGAAGTCATCCAGGGACATGCTGAAGGCGATCAGCGCACCGGACAGAATGGCCGGGTAAATCTGCGGAAGGATGATCTTTACCAGCGCCTGGAACGGGGTCGCGCCCAGGTCCATGGCGGCTTCCGCAACGTTGTCGTCCAGCTGGCGCAGCTTCGGCATAATGGAAAGGATCACGAAGGGAGTACAGAAGGAAACGTGCGCCAGGATCAGGGTGGGCATCCCGGTCGTGATCTTGATGGAGGTAAACAGCAGCATCAGGCCGATGGCTGTGACGATATCCGGATTCATGATCGGCAGGTTGTTGATCTCCAGCACCACCTCGCGGACCAGCCTCCGGGACTTGGACAGGCCGATGGCTGTTACGGTGCCGAGCACCGTGGAAACGGCCGTTGAGATGATTGCAACGATAAAGGTGTTGGAAATGCTTTCCAGCATGAACCGGTCCTTGGAAATACTCTCATACCAGCGCAGGGAGAAACCGGTGAAATTCAGCATGGATTTGCTGTCGTTGAACGAGAAGATGACCATATAGATGATCGGCAGATAGACGAATACGAGGACCAAGGCCAGGTAACCGCCGGAGAGGAAGCGCGAAAAACGTTTCTTTTCCATTTTCTCACGCCTCCTGCGCTTCACGGTCCAGCTTCTTGGTCAGCCGCATGGACGTGATGATAATCAGGGCCATGATCAGGGAAATCGCGCTGCCGAAGTTCCACTGACCGGTGTGAACGAAGCAGTTCTCGATCAGGTTGCCGATGAGGTAGTAGTCTCCGCCGCCCAGCATGTTGGGAATCACAAAACTGGAAACCGCCGGCAGGAACACCAGGGTGATTCCGGAGATGATTCCGGGAACGCTCAGGGGGAGCGTGACTTTCAGGAAGGTCTGCCACCGGTTGGCTCCCAGGTCATAGCTGGCGGTCAGCAGGTCCCGGTTCATTTTGCTGATGGCCGTGTGGATCTGGATGATCATATAGGGCAGGAAATCGTACACCATGCCGATGAGCACCTTTACTTCACTGGCGAATCCCATATCTTCCAGGATACCGCGCCAGGCATAGGTCTTCAGCAGCATGTTGATCCACATGGGCAGGGTCAGCAACAGGATCAGGAAGGTCTGGGTCCGTTCCGGCCGGTTGGCGATAAACAGCGCTGCCGGATAGCCCACCAGCAGGCAAAGGACGGTTGTCACCAGCGCAATCCGCAGGGACGTCAGCAGCACCCGCAGGAAGGACGGCTCATTGAAGAACCGGGCAAAATTCTCCAGCGTGAACTGGAAGGTCAGGACGCTGTTGTCGGTCGTTTTTGTCAGCGCGTAAAGCAGGATCATGATCATCGGCGCGACAACGAAAATGCCGATCCACAGGCAGTAGGGGTAAGTCATCCGGAAGAATGATTTCATGATTCACCCACCGCCTTATGCATGACATGGATATCATCCGGTCCGATGTTCAGGCCGACCCGATCGCCCTCCTCATGGGCGGACGTGGTCTCCACCTTGTAAACCCGGCCGCGGGTAGAGAAGGTAATATCATAGACGCCTTCCTGGATTTCGGCCGGATCGAAGTCGAATTTGACATCCGTGATCTCAACGGGGGAGTCATCCTGCAGGTTCCAGGCTTCGGCACTGGCCCAGGTTTTCAGGTCGGTGGAGATGGCCATGGATTCCATGATTTCATCAGGCGTGATGAAGAAGTCCAGCGCGCTGATACCGATGTTGTGCCGGGCATCCTCCACGTATTCGGGATGCACCACATAGACCTTGACGGTCACTTCGGTCCGCTTGTCCGTTCCGAAGGTGATGCTGTAGATTCCTGGCTTGTTCTCGATGTTGTGACTGATCCGGGTCAGGGAAATGTCCCGGTTTTCTTCATCCCAGGCCTGGGCGTTTGCAATGGAGACGAAGTCCTGGTCCGTCATTTCGTTGTTGATCAGGTCTTCGGAGTCCACATAGAAGTCGTTCGCGCTGATTTTTTCCTGGTTTTCTTCGTTGTACAGGTCATGCTGGGTGACCACGTGCATCCGGACGGTCTTGCTGGTACCGGTCCGGGTTTCCACCATGAGTTCATAGTGCACACCCTTGAACACAACGCTTTTCACTTCACCGCGCATCACGGCGTTTGCGGGATCCACGATGGAGATGTCCTCCGGACGGATCAGCACGTCCACCGGCTCGTTCTGTTTGAAGCCGAAATCCCGGCACTCGAATTCCCGCTCGTCGAAGCGGACGCGGTAATCCTCCCGCATGATGCCATCCACGATATTGCTCTCGCCGATGAACCGGGCGACGTAGGCATTTTCCGGCTCATTGTAGATTTCCAGCGGCGTGCCGATCTGCTCGATTTCGCCGGCGTTCATCACCACGATCTTGTCGCTCATCGTCAGGGCTTCTTCCTGGTCATGGGTGACATAGATGAAGGTAATGCCGACCTCCTGCTGGATCCGCTTCAGTTCGCGCTGCATTTCCTTGCGCAGTTTCAGGTCCAGGGCGCCGAGCGGTTCATCCAGCAGCAGCACGTTCGGTTCGTTGACCAGCGCGCGGGCGATGGCCACCCGCTGCTGCTGGCCGCCGGAGAGCTTGGTGACATTGCGCTTTTCAAAGCCTTCCAGGTTGACCAGGGAGAGCATACGATTGACCTTCTGGGCGATGATATCTTCACCGGTTTTCTTGATCCGCAGGCCGAAAGCGATATTGTCGTACACATTCATATGGGGGAACAGGGCGTACTTCTGGAAAACGGTGTTGATCTCCCGCTTGTACGGCGGCACCTTGTCGATGCATTTGCCGTCAAAGATCACGGTGCCTTCATCCTGCTCCAGGAAGCCGCCCAGGATCCGGAGAAGCGTGGTTTTGCCGCAGCCGGAGGGGCCGAGGAGCGTGACGAATTCGTTTTCGTAGATATTGAGGTTGACCCCTTTCAGGATGACCTGGCCGTCAAAGCTTTTGACGATGTTCCGGAACTCGATTAATTTGCGCATCCTTTGCTTCTCCCTTCATTAAAACAGCGGCGGGGTCGTGATCCAGAGGACCCGGGCAGCCGAAGCTGTTTCGTTCTGCAGGTAATGTTCCTGATCTCCCCGGATGTAGAAGGTTTCTCCCTTTTTCACCCGGTGTTTTTTGCCGCCGTTGACCAGGCAGACGCTTCCGCTGAGGACCAGGCCGAATTCCTCCCCCTCGTGGGGCATCATCACCTGGGAGGAACCGTGCGGATTGAGTGTCAGGATAATCGGTTCCATGGTGTTTTTCTGGGCGTCCGGCACAACCCAGGATACTGTGTAATCCTCCCGCGCGTCCTCAAAGAAATCATCCTTCCCGAAAACCAGCCGGGGTTCTTTCTCTTCTGAGAAGAAGGCCGACATATTGGTACCGAGCGCTTCGACAATGTCGTTCAGCGCGGGCAGGGAAGGTGTAGCCAGGTCGTTTTCCAGCTGGGAAACAAAGCCCTTTGTCAGTTCACACCGGCTGGCGAGCTCCGCCTGCGTGAGACCGTTGCGGATTCGCAGCTGCCGGATCCTTTTTCCGATTTTCATTCCGGGCGTCCGCTCCTCTCGTCATTTAGAATTACTAAACAAACGATAAAAAATTACTAAACCACGGGACATTATACATAAAACATATGCCGATGCAATAGATTTATCAATATTTAACAAAAAGTTTAGAATCATCCAATCCAAAGAATGGAATGTTGCTGGGTTGTGTTCCCGAAAAAAAGGCTGGAAAAGGATATTCAGGGCTGTGATACCCATACTGATAAAAAAATATCAATAAATTTCTATCCGGATACTTGATTATATGATTTTTTGTTGTATAATAATAACAGACAAATTAACTGTCACAATTCAACACGGATTTGTTCCGGCGTAATATTACGGACCGGAATTACGGTTGTTAATGTGTACCATCAGACAGAAAGGCGAGGGGTAAATGAACAACTTCATGGAACAGGAAATCGCAGAATTCGAGAGCCATGACGGAGGTCTCCTGATTGACCTGCGGGATGAGGCGGACTTTGATGCGGGGCATATTCCCGGAGCACTGCATATGACCCTGGAAAACATCCGGGATGAGATTCGCAGGCTTGCCACATTCAATACCAAAATCCTCCTGTACTGCTATACCGGTGCCTGGTCCCATCAGGCGGAGGAAATGCTGAAGGCCAAAGGGTATGAGAATGCGATCAACCTCGGTGGAATTGACCAGTACAGCGGACGAATGGAGCCTGCGATTACCGTGCGTGAAATGCGCCGGATGAAGAACCTGTCCCAGAACGATCTGGCGAGGGCCATCGGGATCCGGCAGCCTACGGTTGCGGCCTATGAAAGCGGAAAGGCCAATCCCGGGCCGGTGATTGCCGCCCAGATCCGGAAACTGTACAATGTGACCATCGCTCCAATGGAGAAACGGCGCAAGAAACCCGGCACAAGAAGCCGGAACCTGGCCGGCAGCGCGGCATCCCTGGAGCCGGCTGATATCAACAGCGTCACCACGATCCGGGAACTGCGCGCTGCAATGGGCCTGACCCAGGCGGCCGCCGCGAATGTGCTGGGTGTAAAACCCGGAACGATCGCTGCGTATGAGGCTGGACGGATTCACCCGAGCAGTGAAATTATCCGGAAAGCCCACGAGCTTTATGGAGTTTCACTGAAGCCCGGAACTTCCCGGCGCGGCCGGACACCGAAAAAGCGGATTGACGATACGAAAGCTGTCTATTCCAGCCTGTTTATCCAGATGCCGGGCGGCAAGACCCTGACTGCTGCCGATATCCTGGAGAAGGTTACCGGTGAAGTCGGGGAAGTGGAATCCATTTATGTCCGTACCGATGAAGGCAAGGCATACTGGGTAAAAAACGAGAACGGGACCGGTTCGGTCGATCTCTGATAAACTCTCGTAATTAACGGTTGCATTTTTCCGACTGATATGCTATAATCCCCGATGTTGACCGCTTGGGATTATAGCTCAGTTGGTTAGAGCACCACGTTGACATCGTGGGGGTCATAGGTTCGAGTCCTACTAATCCCACCAACAGCAAGAGGGCCTTCCGCAAGGAAGGCCCTCTTGCTGTTGGTGGGATACCGCAAGGCTCGTACCTATGGTCTCCCCACGATCGTGGGGAGACCGGAGATGAGCGCTGCCGTTGGGCGAACCTCTGACGACCGCCAGTGGCGGAAAATCGTCAGAGGTGAGGTCAACCGAAACAAGCGATCTCCACAGTGTGGAGTCGCGCCGATTGAGGTTGCGGGGCGAATCGGAGGTCCAATGAGATAGGGAGACGGCCGAGCGTACAGCGAAGGCAGGCGACCATATCGAATTGTGACCATAGGTTCGAGTCCGGACGATAATGGAGAAAGAGAAAGCAGGAAAGCAAATCAACCTTTCCTGCTTTTGCATATCCTGATTGTTTATTCTTCGCCAGGCAGATACCCTTCCTCCATCAGCATTTCCAGGACCCGGGCTTCCCGCTCAAACATCATCCGGTTATACGGGCTGTTTGCCACACCGCGGTTTTTCCGGATTGCTGTGCCGGGATCCACAAATTCCAGAGTATAGTTTTCCTTTGATTCATACCCGTCGAGTTCCTGGGAAACAGCCTGCTCCTCCGCATCGCAGAGAAAATAGTAATTATCCTGGATAAACGCTTCATCGGGATTGCTGTCACTTTTCTGGATCCGGTGGACATATCCGTATTCCCGGACAGAACCGGGGATAACGACCAGGCCGCCCTCCTCGCGGGTTTCCCGGATCATGGCTTCCACCGGGTCTTCTCCTGCTTCGATTCCCCCGCCGGGGAATTTGTAGTAATCGTATTTCAGGCTGTGGATCATGGCAATCTTCCCGTTCCGGATGATAATGCTCCGCGCGGAATTCCGGACGAAAGAACGGGTACAGCTGTCGTAATCGTGCAGGTCCATATCAAAAAGCAGGCGCATCCGACAATCCTCCAATACTTATTTCAGTGCGATCGCGGTAAACTCCCCGGGAAGCTTGTCATTATCCCAGGCAGGATGCTCATCAAAACGCTTCAGGCAGAAGCCGGCGCCGATGATGGAATTGATGATTTCGCTGATATTGTACCGGCGGTAGCGGCATTTGGGGATCCGGCTGCGCATCGGCTCTTCATAGAAGCGGGCGTGGGCCATCTCAGCCTCGAAGATTTCCGTTGAGAAGTAACTCATTGTCGGCATTTCAAAATGCTGGATATCGGAGATTTTGATGAACGGATGGAAGTCGCTGCAGATCATCTTTCCGCCGGGCTTCAGCAGCGCGTACATCATGCGCATGAACGCATCCAGGTCATGGAAATAATGAAGGATTCCGCCTTCCATAAATACGACGTCGAAATAACCACCGTACTTTTCCAGATCGGTCTCCATAACGTCCCCGACCACATAGTCCATATGGACACCGGCAGCTTCAGCAGTTTCCATGGCATACCGGCGGTTTTCCTCGGAGATATCAAAGACCGTGACGTCCGCACCCAGGAGGGCCAGAGGAACTGCTTTCTTGCCGCAGGAACCGCAGATGTTGGCAATCCGGATCCCTTCATACCGGTCAAAGTATGCCGCATATTTCCGCAGCATCCGGACGGGATCGGCCTTGTCCTCTGCCGCCCGTTCCTTCGGGGTTCCGGAATGCTCCACCCAGAAATTGTAGGCATCGTATTCCCATGCCGCTTTGTGCTGCTTTCCGGTTTCGTTCATATGCAGCCTCCTCCTGATGATGAATAGAAAAATTATATCATAAAAAGCCGGGAAAAAACACAGAAAGGCCGGGAAAGGCCTGCATGAAAAAAGGCGCTTTCTCCCGGGAGAAAGCGCCCTGCAGGTGCAGGCTGTTATTTGTAGAACTGAATGTCCGAGACCTGGACCACATATTTGTGGTCAATATCCGCCGAACTGTTTGCCCGGATACTGCTGACCCAGAAATCAATCCGGACGACATTCTGGAATGTCCCGCCCAGGGAGATGAAGGTATAATCCGTCGAATATCCTTCCGGAATGCTGATTTCCACGGTATGCCGTGTTCCGGCGGAATCGTAAATATCCAGCGTCATATTCCGGGCTTTTGCATACAGGTCGTATTCATAGGAGCTGGCCTGGTAACCGTTCCGGATTCCGATGGAGCGGATGGTTTCGCCGTTGAAATAGGCGGTCATTTCCGGTACGGAATCGGAAGATTCCGACTGGTAGTAAAGCCAGTTGAAGGAAGTACGGTAATTGTCATCACAAAGGGCGCTGAGGTTCCGGTAACGCTTGTCGTTGTAAGTCCTGGAACTGGATGTGACCGGGTTGAACTGCGTACCCCACTGCGTAGGTTCTGCAATCCGGTCGGTGGATGCCCGCGTGTTGGTATACCGGTAGGCGGAATCATCACTGGGGTTGGGGTTTGGATTCGGATTGGGGTTCGGGTTGGGATTCGGATTCTGGGTGGGAGAAGGCGGAGCTGTGGGACCCGGAACCGGTGCCGGCTGCCCGCCACTCGGGTATGCCTTATAGAAGAAATTCAGGGAGTACGGCGAGCAGGAACCGAAAGAGTAAGTCACAAATACGCTGTTGCTGGTTGTATAGTAGCCTTCAATATACCTGGGAATGACCGGCCGGCTGCTGACCACCGTCTCCGTATAGGAGCGGAGGAGCTTTCCGCTTTCGTCGTAGCAGTTGACCGAAACGGCGCCGGGGGACTGGACCTGCTGGGCTTCCTTCGCATAGTAGAAGGTGACCGTGTAGGTGCTGGGCTGGCCGTAATTATCCACATATACATTGACGGATCCGCTGGATGCCAGGCGGTATCCGTACGGAGTGTCGGGGGCATTGACGGTGTTGTTGCCGAAGACCACGGATTCATTCCGGGTGGCCAGCACTGCGCCGGTGTTGGCGTCCACCTGCTGAACCGTAATCATGGCGGAGGAGGCGGTGCGTACAGTGCAGTTGACGGTATTGTCCACCCACCAGACCGGGTAGGTATTCCACCGGACGAAACGGTTGATTCCCCATGCGGTACTGATCTCACTGGAACTGTAGGGAACCATCTGGATCTGGTAGGTTCCGGCACCGTACAGCTGGAGCGTGAAAGTACTTCCATTATTCTGGGATTCCCAGTTCTGGGTGTACTGGCTTCCGCCGGGGGCTGTAATGACAATGTGATACATTCCCCATGCGTCGGCCACGCCCATGGTGCCTGCGGCGGACTGCGCGTAATTCAGGTAATTGCAGCTGCCCTCTACCTGGGAGAATACCAGGGAAGCATTCCCGTAGGATTCCACGTAGAAGGAGAAGGATTCTCCTGCGTTGCCGCTGGTCAGTTCGGTATCCGCGAAGGCGGAAACGGAAAACATACAGACCGCCAGAAGCACTGCTGCCAGGATCAAGGACCATTTTCTGATGCTGATCATCACTGTTCCCCCCGTTAATTCCAATTCAAGTCGGAGCTTGTCAACCATACAACGCCGTATCCGGCGGTTTTCTTCCTGCGCAGGCAGCCGGAAAACTGATTTTGGCTAAAATGAAGTGAAGTGAATTCCATAATACCTCTTAATTCTTTTTCTACATCTGTTGCTGAGGTCCTTCTGCGGACATATTTTTTTACGAATAAATAAATACCAGGCGGATTCTGAAAAAACGGAAAGCTGTGAAGTGAAAAACAGGAAAAATGACGGCGGGAAAGTTTTGTTGTATAATATTAAATCAGGGACTGCCGGGCAACCGGACAAGCCCCTGCACAGGAGGAATTTATGGATTTCAGTCAGATGAGAATCATCGCGGCGACCCGAACCACACCGGTACCCAGCGGGAGCAACCAGGTGGTCTCTGAGGTCAAGGATGCGGTAAGCGTGGCGAAGGACATGGCGTCTTCATTCCGGGAACAGCTCCCGGTCCTGCTATTTCACCTGGCGATGGCGGTGGCGGTGATCCTGCTCGGGATTCTGCTTGTGCGCCTCGGCCGGTTTATTATTACCCGGGTGATCTGGCGCAGAAGCAGGAAGAAGGGGATTGTCCAGCGGACGGACACGGTCCGCTCCATCCTGAGCAGCGTGTTCGGATATGTGATGTACTTCCTGATTGCGGCGATTGTGCTGGCTATTTTCGGTGTGGACCTGGGATCCATCCTGGCCGCGGCCGGGGTGGTCGGTATCGCGATCGGCTTCGGTGCCCAGACCCTGGTAAAGGACATTATTTCCGGCCTTTTCATCTGGGGAGAAGGGAACCTGGCAGTCGGGGACCTGGTGTCCATCAACGACCTGACGGGTACGGTGGAATCCATCTCCATCCGGACAACGGTGATGCGGAATTTCAACGGCAACCTGTATACCATTCCCAACGGGGATATCCGGACGGTGACCAATATGAGCCGGGGTTTCCGGCGGGCAATTGTCCAGGTACCGTGCCCGTATGAGGAAAACCAGGAACGGATTGTGGAAATGCTGCGGGATGAAATGAAAAAGGCCGCGGTGGAAATCGAAGGGCTGAAGGACGTGCCGGACGTGATGAGCATCGTTGCCTTTGACAAGCATGCCGTGATGGCGCAGGTGGCGGTGATCTGTCCGATCGGTGAGCACTGGCGCGTGGAACGCGACATTCGTTCGCGAATCAAGGCGCGGTTTGACCGAGAAGGGATTATGATGCCGCATTATGTGATCCCGGAGAGTGAAAGCAAGTAAACGGAATCCGCAATATGACAGGATGGAATGACCGGCAATGAAGAAACAGATCGGCATTATTTCGGATACCCATGACCTGCTCCGGCCGGAGGTGGTCTCCGCCCTGCAGGGATGTGACGCGATATTCCACTGCGGGGATATCTGCCGGGAGGAGATCCTGGACACACTGGCCCGGATCGCGCCGATCTGGGCGGTCCGGGGGAATAACGATTTCGGTTGGGCGGAACGGCTGAAGACCACGCTGAAGTTCGAACTGTTCGGGCTTCGGTTCGCCATGGCGCACCGGAGCCGGGATCTTCCCGGAGACCTGGGCCGGTATGACGTGATGCTGTACGGACATACCCACCAGTATGCTGCCGACCGGATCGAAAAGGACGGATGCCGGTCGCTGCTGCTGAATCCGGGCAGCTGCGGCCCGCGGCGCTTTCTTTCTCCGGTGACCATGGCCATGCTGGATGTGGAGGACTCCGGATGGAATGTCCGGCGGATTGAGCTTTCCGAGAACAAAAAACCGGCCGCAGAAGCGGTCGGAACGGACATGAAGGCCCGGATTGAAACCGTGATCCGGGAATTCCGGAAGGGAAGAGGCCCTTCGGAGATTGCGGTGAGAACCGGAATCGATGTTGAACTTGCGGAGCAGATTGTCCGGCTGTATGTGACCCATCCGGGTGTCACCGCGGACGGAATCATGGCAAAAATGGGCCTGTAAAGGCGGGCTCAGATCTTCAGGTTCACCCATTTTCCCTGCCGGAAACGGGTGGACATGAGGATAAAGCGGGACAGCTGGTCCGACAGGATGCCCAGCCAGACGCCGGTGAGCCCCATATGGAACACCAGGACCAGGACCGCCGTCACCACGGTGCGGATTCCCGTCACGCTGATGAGCGCGGCGCGAAGCGTATACCGGACATCCCCGGCAGCCCGCAGGCAGCCGGTGTAGATAATCTGCGAAATCTGCAGCAGTACCACCACCATGATCCAGCGGGATATGGTGACCCCCATTTCAATAATATGCTCTTCCCGGAAGAACAGGGAATTGAACCACCGGCCGCCAAAGAAGAGCAGCAGGGCCAGCAGGACAGAGATGGCAAAGCCAATCCGCTGGCAGATGCTGCCATAGGTTTTGGCGGCTTCTTTTTTTCCGGCGCCCAGCGCTTCCCCGGCAAGCGCGATTGCGGCTACCTGCATACCGTCCGCAAAGGAGAAGCCGAGGCCCAGCACATTCATACCGACATTGTGGGCGGCAAATTCATCTGTGCCCAGGCGGGCCGCGACGAGGGCCGTGGCCAGGAAGCCGACCCGCATGGCAATGTTCTCCAGCGACGTGGTACCGGCAAGGCGCCAGATCGAGCGGACACATTCCTTTTTCATCCGGAGGCCCAGGCGGCGCATGGCGGAAAAACGGATATAGCTGTTCCGGCGGAACAGGGACAGGAGCGCCATGACAGCAGATACAACCGAACCCAGGACCGTTGCGATCGCGGCGCCGCGGATTCCCCATGCGGGAAAGCCCAGGTGACCGCCGATCAGCAGGTAATTGAAGATGACGTTGACAATACTGCTGGTCAGGTTGGTGGTCATGGACAGCCGCGTGTTTCCGCTGCCGCGCTGTGCGGCGTTGATGACCATGGTGATGACGTTGAAGAAGATTCCGCCCATGATGATGCGGAAATACTCCACCGCTGCTTCGTGCGTATCCGCGTTGCTGCCGGCCAGCTGCATCATCTGCGGCGCAAACAGCACGAAAACCAGCGTAATGACCGCGCAGAGGATCAGGGTCAGCAGGATGGACGTCCATACGATTTCATGGGCATCCTCCCGGCGTTCTTCGCCCTTTCGCCGGGCAACCAGTGCGGAAACGGCCACATTGATCCCGAAGAACAGCGTCAGGCCGATGAACTTCGGCTGGGCGGTCAGGCCCACCGCAGATATGGCATAGCTGCCCAGATCGCCCACCATCATGGTGTCGATCATGCCGGCCAGCGTGACAAAAAAGCTTTCCATCATCGCGGGCCATGCCGTGGAAAACGCGCGCCGGAACATCAGCGCGCGGTCCGGGGAACCGGACGGATTTGATGCGGTATTTGTCATGCTTTCCACCGGAATTACAGCAGGGAAATGAGCTGGTCACGCACACCGTCCAGCCGGCTGTCGGACAGGCCGAAATCCATCTGTTTGTAGCTCCACGCACAGCGGGAGATCCCGTATCTCTCAAAGGTGGCGTGAATGGTCCGGTACCATTGGACGGTATCCTCCGGGGTGGCCCGGTCAATGACGCCGTATTCCCCGCAGTACAGGCAGGTGTTGTTTTCCTCTGCAGCCCGGATGGCGGAGGCAAACGCCTTGTCGAAGAAATCGTCCGGAATGCCGGATTCGTCGAAAGACGGCCGCGCGGCCTGATCCAGTTCCGGAACCCAGGGCGCGCCCTGGTGCGTGAAGGACAGCGGGGAATAGCAGTGGAAGTTGTAGATCACCCGGCTGTCCGCCGGGGCGGCCAGGTCCTTTACCGCATCGGCGCTGTTGTTCCAGTAGCTGCCCACCAGGATCAGCGCATCGGGCGCGATTACGCGGATGCGGTGGATGCATTCCAGGGAGATCCGGTTCCAGGCATCGATGAAGCCGGGGTCAGTCACTTCGTTGAGCAGCTCGAACGCCACGTTCTCCGGATCGTAATAACGGCGGGCCATTTCCTCCCAGAGGGTGTAGAAGCGGTCCTGGAGCTTTTCGCTTCCGAAGAAGCCGACTTCCGCTTCCCCAAGATCAAAGGAGAAGCCGGCCGTTTTATGAAGATCCAGCACAACCTTCAGGCCGCGGTCTTTGCACCAGCCGAGAGCACGGCCAATCCGCATGAATCCCCGGTCATTCCAGGTGCCGTCTTCATTTTCCATTACGTTATAATCCACCGGGATCCGGACATGATCCAGCCCCCAGGTGGCGATGGTATCCAGGTCTTTTTCAGTGATGAAATGCTCCAGGCGGTATTCAGAATAATCACACTGGGAGAACCAGCCGCCCAGATTGACGCCGCGGCGGAAGCCGAAGTCGCTGAACTTCATAGAACAACCTCCATTTTATCGTCAGATTTACCGATATTATAGCGTATCCGGCCTTGAAAAACCATAGCCAATCCGTCTTTTTCATCCTTGCGTGAAAACGTTTGCTATGATAAGATGAAAGACAGGGCACAGATCATGAAACGCAAGGGAACCAAAGGAAAAATGACTGAGGAGGATCAGCGGATGCAGTACGGATTTTTTGATGAGAAAGCCCGGGAATATGTGATTACCAATCCCGACACACCGGCTCCCTGGGCCAATTATCTCGGATCGCCGGATTACGGCGCCATCATCACGGTGAATGCCGGCGGATACAGCTTTGTGAAGAGCGGCGCGGCCGGCCGGATCCTGCGGTATACCTTCAACCAGTTTGATGAACCGGGCCGGTATATTTACCTGCGGGATGAGGAAACCGGTGATTTCTGGAGCGCCAGCTGGAAACCGGTAAAAAAGCCGCTGGACCAGTACCGGACGGAATGCCACCACGGCACCAGCTATACGGAATTTGTGAGCGAATACAACGGGATCCGCAGCAAGGCGCTGTACTATGTGCCGATGGGAGCTACCCATGAGGTATGGCGGATCACGCTGGAAAACCTGACGGACAAACCACGGAAGATCAGCGTATTCGGCTATGCGGAGCTGACCACGGAAAGCTTCTACACCCAGGACCTGGTCAACATGCAGTATACGCAGTTTATTACCCGGACTGAGTTCCATGATGATTTCATCCTGGAGCAGATCAACGAGTTCAACTATCCGAGGCCGGACGGCACCACCGGACGGGAACGGTTTTTCGGTGTGGCCGGCGCACCGGTGGTTTCCTATACCGGACGGCGGGAGCAGTTCCTGGGACGGAACCGGTTTGATGCGCCCCAGGCGGTCCTGGACGGAAAATGCGACAACAGCGTCAACTATAACGGCAATCCCTGCGGCGCCCTGCAGGTAAGCTTCAGCCTGGCGGCAGGCGGAAAGGGAACCGCGGCGTTCCTGCTCGGTCAGAAGGACGTGTTCGAAGCCCGGAAGATCATGGACCGGTACGCGAAGACGGAAGAGACCGTGAACAGCGAGCTGGAAGAGCTGATCCGCTACTGGCACGGAGAGCTGGAGAACCTGAAGATCAGCACGCCGGATCCGGCATTCAACGCGATGGTGAATACTTGGAACGCATTCCAGTGCTTTACGACGTTTGTGTGGAGCCGGGCGGCGAGCCTGATTTACTGCGGCGAGCGGAACGGATACGGCTACCGGGATACCGTACAGGATATCCAGGGCATCATGCACCTGGATCCGGAACTGGCCCGGAAACAGCTGACGTTCATGCTGAGCGCGCAGGTTCATCACGGCGCCGGGCTTCCACTGGTCAAGTATTCCCACAACGCGGGACATGAAGATACCCCGGAGCAGGAAAGCTACGTGAAGGAAACCGGCCATCCGAGCTACCGCGCGGATGATGCGCTGTGGCTTTTCCCGACGGTATACAAGTATGTGGCGGAAACCGGCAATACGGCTTACCTGGATGAGGAGATTCCGTTTGCCGACAAGGATACCGGCACGGTGCGCGAACACCTGAAGCGGGCCATCAACTTCAGCATGACGCATCTCGGACCGCACGGCATGCCCGCCGGCCTGCACGCGGACTGGAATGACTGCCTGGTCCTGGGAGACCAGGGCGAAAGCACTTTCGTCGCCTTCCAGCTGTACTATGCACTGGAGATCATGAAGGAATTCTGCGAGAACGAGCCGGAATACGTCAAGTACCTGGACGAAACCGCGGAGAACCTGCTGAAGATCCTGAATGAAAAGTGCTTCGAGGGCGACCGGTTTATCCGCGGCTTCCGCGATACCGGAGATATCATCGGCAGCAAGAAGGACAAGGAAGCCGCCATGTGGCTGAATCCCCAGAGCTGGGCGGTCATCAGCCGCGCCGCCACACCGGAACAGGCGGAGACCATCCTGGAAACCGCCAACGCAAAGCTGAACACGCCGTACGGCCTGGAACTGATGCAGCCGAGCTACCGCTACGAATACTTTGAGGGCGCCCGGATGCGCCTGTTCAACCCCGGCACCAAGGAAAACGGCGGCATCTTCTGCCAGCCCCAGGGATGGGCAATCCTGGCGGAGGCGCTGTGCGGCCATGGAAACCGAGCGTTCGATTACTTCCGGGAGAGCAGTCCCGCTTCGTTCAATGATGATGCGGACCGCCGCGTGATTGAGCCGTATGTGCACGGCCAGTTCATCGAGGGACATGAAAGTCCCTTTGCCGGCCGGAGCCACGTGCACTGGCTGACGGGTACCGCCAGTACGGTAATGGTCGGCTGCGTGGAAGGCATCCTTGGCCTGCGCCCCACCCCGAAGGGAATTGAGATTTCCCCGGCCATTCCGGATGAATGGGACGGCTTTACCATGGAAAAGGTATTCCGCGGAAAGAAACTGCATATCACCGTGGACAACCTGGCCCATAAGGAAGGAAAGCCCGAAAAGGTGATTGTGAACGGCACGGAACGCAAACCCGGCGTGATTCCGGAAGGCGAACTGAAGGAAGACAATTACATCACGGTGGTTATGTAAACGGAAATGAAGATTATCGCGCGAATTCACAACGCTTTTGACGGGAAATTCGGCGTTCCGCGGCAAAGCGGGCTTGCCGATGAAATGATCTCCACAATCGTATTCGAACCGGAATACCGGGTGGAGGAGGCGCTCCGCGGGATTGAGGAGTTTTCCCACCTGTGGCTGATCTGGGCGTTTGACCGGACCGAGCGGGAAACCTGGTCCCCGACGGTCCGCCCGCCGCGGCTGGGCGGAAATGAACGGGTTGGTGTCTTTGCCACCCGTTCTCCATTCCGGCCGAACGCGATCGGCTTGAGCTGTGTCCGGCTGGCCGGAACGGAAAAGACCCGGGAGGGGACCGTTCTGAAGGTTGCCGGAGCCGACCTGGTGAACGGCACCCCGATTTATGACATCAAGCCCTACCTGCCATATGCGGACTGTAGGCTGGAGGCAACGGGCGGATTTACCGACCGGACTGAAAAAAGGACGGTGGATGTCACCTTTGCCCCGGGAGTCCGGGAAAAACTGGCGGCGGAAGAGGAAACTGCCCTCCGCTCCGTGCTGAAGGAGGATCCCCGGCCGGCCTACCAGGATGATCCGGAACGGGTGTACGGCTTCGGGTTTGCGGGGAAACAGGTCCGGTTCCGGGTGCGGGACGGAGTGCTGACGGTAATCGGAATTGAGCGGGATTAACACCCCGCTTTTTTCTATGTTCTTATATTGTATTTTGCTTGATATTTTCCGGCAAATCCGGCATAATAGGGCAAGCGGTTAAAAAATAACCCACCGGGACAAAAGCGTCCCGGTTCAGTACAAGGAGGTACACTGATATGGAACGCGTATACAACTTCTCCCCGGGACCTTCCCAGCTGGCGCTGCCTGTGCTTGAAAAGGCGCAGAAGGATCTTGTTTGCTACGGCGAAACGGGAATGTCCGTGATGGAGATGAGCCATCGCAGCAAGATGTATACCGATATTTATGATAAGACCGTTGCGGATATCCGTGAACTGATGAACATCGGGGACGATTATGAAGTCCTGTTCCTGCAGGGCGGCGCGACCCAGCAGTTCTCCGCGGTTCCGCTGAACCTGATGGTGAACAAAAAGGCCGACTATATCGACAGCGGCAACTTCGCGCACCTGGCAGCGGAAGAAGCGAAGCGCTACGGCGAAGTGAACGTGGTGGCTTCCAGCCGGGAAGACGTATACACCTACGTTCCGGATGTGAACGCCATCCAGTACAACGACGATGCGGATTACCTGCATATTACCCAGAACAACACGATTTACGGTACCCGCTTTGTGGAACTGCCGAAGTGCAAGGCGCCGATCGTCTGCGACGCGAGCAGCATGATCCTTTCCGAGGAAATGGACGTGAGCAAATACGGCGTGATCTATGCCGGCGCGCAGAAGAACATCGGACCGAGCGGCCTGTGCCTGATGATCATCCGCAAGGACCTGATCGGCAAGGCGATGGATATCTGCCCGAAGCTGCTGAACTGGGAAGTGCAGGCCAAGGCCGGCAGCATGTACAACACACCGAACACCTGGGGCATCTACCTGGCCGGACTGACCTTCGAGTGGCTGAAGAGCATCGGCGGCGTGAAGGCAATCGAAAAGGTCAACATCGAAAAGGCCGCCATGCTGTATGACTTCCTGGACAACAGCAAGCTGTTCAAGGCGACCGCGCAGCCGAAATACCGCAGCCGGATGAACGTCACCTTCGTGACCGGAGACGCCGACAAGGATGCCGCTTTCGTCAAGGCGGCCGCGGCGGAAGGCCTGGTCAACCTGAAGGGCCACCGCAGTGTCGGCGGCATGCGTGCCAGCATCTACAACGCAATGCCCATTGAAGGCGTGCAGAAGCTGGTTGAATTCATGAAGAAGTTTGAGAAGGAGAACCTCTGATGTATAAGATTCAGACGCTGAACGCGATTTCGGATATTATCCATACCCAGCTGAGCGCGGACAAGTACACGGTCAGCAAGGATGAGCCGGTGCCGGACGCGATCCTCGTCCGCAGCGCTGCCATGCATGACATGGAGTTCAACAAGGAACTGCTGGCCATCGGCCGCGCAGGCGCGGGTGTGAACAACATTCCGCTGGAAAAGTGCGCGAAGGAAGGTATTGTGGTTTTCAACACACCCGGCGCAAACGCGAACGCCGTGGCGGAACTGGTGATTACCGGCATGATGATGTGCGGCCGGAAAATCGCCGAGGGAATCGACTGGGTGAAAACCCTGAAGGGCCAGGGCGCTGAAGTCGGCAAGCTGGTGGAAAAGGGCAAGAGCCAGTTCGTCGGCGCGGAACTCCGCGGCAAGACGCTGGGTGTCATCGGCCTGGGAGCCATCGGTTCCATCGTGGCAAACGCGGCCAGCCGCGGCCTTGGAATGAACGTCATCGGCTATGACCCCTTCATCTCCGTGGAGCGGGCCTGGAGCCTGAGCACCTCGGTTCACCGTGCCGCTTCCGAAGACGAAGTTCTTGCGCAGGCGGATTTCATTACCTTCCATGTACCGCTGAATGATGAAACCCGCGGATCCATCAACGCGGAGAAATTTGCGAAGATGAAGGACGGCGCCTGCATCCTGAACTTTGCCCGCGGTGAACTGGTGAAGACCGCCGATATGCTGGCCGCGCTGGAAAACGGCAAGATCGGCCGGTATGTGACCGACTTCCCGAACGATGATATCATCGGTGTCGCCAATGTGGTCTGCATCCCGCACCTGGGTGCGAGCACGCCGGAAAGCGAAGAAAACTGCGCCAGCATGGCGGCGGCCGAAATCCGGGATTACCTGGAGAACGGTACCATCCACAACAGCGTGAACTACCCCGAAGTGATCCTGGGCGAGCCGGAAGCAGTCCGCGTCCTGGTCCTGCATGAGAATATCCCGAATATGATTTCCAACATCACCGCGGCTGCGGCGAAGGAAGGAATCAACATCGAGAATATGATCAACAAGAGCCGGAAGGACATGGCGGTTACCGTGATGGAAATGGCCGAGCTGCCTTCCGCCCATGCGCTGGGCACCCTGGCGGAACTGCCCGGAATCATCCGGATCCGGACGTTCACCAGATAACCAGTCGAAACCACAATGAAATGAAGCCCGAACCGATCCGGTTCGGGCTTTTCACATGCAACGAAAAAAGGCAGAAGGAAAGGAGGCAGGTTATCCTGCCTCCTTGGCTTCATCAGAAGTTGTAGGAATCCTTGATGGTGATATCCTTGTAGCGCTTCATGCCGGTACCGGCCGGAATCAGCTTGCCCAGGATGACGTTCTCCTTCAGACCGATCAGCGGATCGACCTTGCCGCGGATGGCGGCTTCGGTCAGGACGCGCGTGGTCTCCTGGAAGGACGCAGCGGACAGGAAGCTTTCCGTGGCCAGGGAAGCCTTGGTGATGCCCAGCAGGATACGCTTTGCCACGGCGGGATTTCCGCCTTCCATGATGGCCTTGCGGTTGGCTTCCTCAAAGCGGAAGATATCCACCAGGGAGCCGGCCAGCAGATCGGTATCTCCGCTTTCCTCCACCCGGACTTTCCGGAGCATCTGGCGGATGATGATTTCGATGTGCTTATCGCTCACGCCAACGCCTTGCAGGCGGTAGACGGAGAGGACTTCCTTGAGCAGGTATTCCTGAACGGCCTTGACACCCAGGATCCGCAGCAGGTCGTGCGGGTTGATGGAGCCTTCGGTCAGTTCATCACCGGCTTCCACATGGTCGCCTTCGGCAACCTTCAGGCGGGAACCGTAGGTGATCTGGTAGGACTTGGTGTCCTTGGGATCTTCATCAGAGGTAATGACCAGTTCACGGCGCTTCTTGGTCTCCTGCATGGAAACCGTACCGGCGATCTCCGCCAGGATGGCATCCCGCTTCGGCTTCCGGGCTTCGAAGAGTTCCTCGACGCGGGGAAGACCCTGGGTGATGTCGTCCGCGCCGGCGATACCGCCGGTATGGAAGGTACGCATGGTCAGCTGGGTACCGGGTTCACCGATAGCCTGGGCTGCAATGATACCGACCGCTTCACCGACATCCACCTTGCCGCCGTGGGCCATATTCTCGCCGTAGCAGCGGGCGCAGACACCGTTTTCGGTGCGGCAGGTGAGGACGGAACGGACCATGGCCTTCTTGATGCCGCGGGACACAATCTCATGCGCCATACGGTAATCGATTGGCTCATTCATGCGGACCAGCACTTCGCCGGTGGCGGGATCAATGATATCCTCGGCGGCGGTGCGGCTGCGCAGGCGGTCTTCCAGAGATTCAATGGACTGCTTGCCGCTCATGAGTTCGCCGATCTGGATGCCGCGTACGCGTTCTCCGCGGGCTGCGAAGCAGTCTTCCTCGCGAACGATGACTTCCTGGGAAACGTCCACCAGACGGCGGGTCAGGTAACCAGAGTCCGCAGTACGGAGGGCGGTATCAGCCAGGGATTTCCGGGAACCGTGGGAGGAGAGGAAGAATTCCAGCACCGTCAGGCCCTCACGGAAGTTTGCACGAATCGGCAGCTCAATGGTCTTACCGGAAGGAGAGGCCATCAGGCCGCGCATGCCGGCCAGCTGGGATACCTGCGCGGAAGAACCGCGGGCGCCGGAGTCGGTCATCATGCGGATGGGGTTGAACTCATCCAGGTTCGGCAGGATCTGGTTTTTCACGTTGTTGGTGCATTCCGTCCAGATGTTGATGACGCGGTTGTAGCGTTCATCCTCGGACAGAAGACCGCGGCGATACAGGTTGTTGACCTTGCGGACGGCTTCATCCGCCTCGGCCAGCATGGTTTCCTTGCAGGCGGGCACCTTGATGTCCGACACGGAAACGGTGATGGCACCGACCGTGGAATACTTGAAGCCCAGCGCCTTGATGGCGTCGAGCACCTGCGCGGTGCGGTGTTCACCCTGCGTATGGAAGCACTGGTCCACGATCTTGGACAGCTGCTTCTTGCCGACCAGCTCGTCCACTTCCAGCGCGAACATATCGTCCAGGCATTCCCGTTTCCGGAAGCCCAGGTTCTGCGGCAGGGCGTCGTTGAAGATCAGGCGGCCGAGGGTGGTGTCGATCAGGCGGCTGCCGGTCTCACCCTTGAAGGTGCGCGTGATGCGGACCTTGATGGGGGACTGGAGCGTGATCTGACCCATGGAGTAGGCCATGATGGCTTCATCCTCGGAGGAGAAGATCCGGCCGGCTCCCTTGGCGTTCTCGTTGATAATCGTGAGGTAGTAGCAGCCGATAACCATGTCCTGGGAGGGCGAGATGACCGGGCGGCCGTCCTGCGGCTTCAGGATGTTGTTATGGGCCAGCATCAGGAAGCGGGCTTCCGCCTGGGCTTCCATGGAAAGCGGTACGTGGACGGCCATCTGGTCGCCGTCGAAGTCAGCGTTGAACGCGGTACAGGCGAGGGGATGCAGCTTGATGGCCTTGCCCTCAACCAGCACAGGCTCGAATGCCTGGATGCCCAGGCGGTGCAGCGTGGGCGCACGGTTCAGCAGGACGGGATGGTCGCGGATGACTTCCTCCAGGATGTCCCAGACTTCCGGACGCACCTTGTCCACGGCTCGCTTGGCGGACTTTACATTGTGGGAATACTTCAGGGTGACCAGCCGTTCCATGACGAAGGGCTTGAACAGCTCCAGCGCCATTTCCTTCGGCAGGCCGCACTGGTACAGCTTCAGCTCAGGACCGACCACGATAACGCTGCGGCCGGAATAGTCGACACGCTTACCGAGCAGGTTCTGGCGGAAACGACCCTGTTTACCGCGCAGCAGGTCCGACAGGGACTTCAGGGCGCGGTTTCCGGGACCGGTGACGGGACGGCCGCGGCGGCCGTTGTCAATCAGGGCGTCCACAGATTCCTGCAGCATGCGCTTTTCGTTGCGGACGATGATGTCCGGAGCGCCCAGCTCCAGCAGCCGCTTCAGGCGGTTGTTCCGGTTGATGACCCGGCGGTACAGATCGTTCAGGTCGGAGGTGGCAAAACGGCCGCCGTCGAGTTGGATCAGGGGACGCAGGTCCGGGGGAATGACGGGAACGACGGTCAGGATCATCCATTCCGGCTTGTTATGGCTGGTACGGAAGGATTCGACCACTTCCAGGCGCTTCACCGCACGGGCACGCTTCTGGCCTTCGGTTTCGCGGTCGCGTTCCTTTTCAGTCAGCTGGGCCACTTCCGCTTTCAGTTCAGCAGACAGCTTGTCCAGGTCCAGCTCCAGCAGCAGGTCACGGATCGCTTCGGCACCCATTTTGGCGACGAAGGAACCCTTGCCGCAGCGGGCTTCGATTTCGCGGTAGCGCGCGTCATTGATCAGCTCCAGCCGCTTCAGGCCGGTTTCTTCCGCGTTGCCGGGATCCAGCACGATGAAGTTGGCAAAGTACAGGACCTTCTCCAGGTTACGGGGAGAAATATCCAGCAGCATGCCCATCCGGCTGGGGATTCCCTTGAAATACCAGATATGGCTGACAGGGGCGGCCAGCTGAATGTGGCCCATCCGCTCCCGGCGCACCTTGGCGCGGGTAACCTGCACGCCGCACTTGTCGCAGATCTTGTCCTTATCCTTGAACTTGATCCGCTTATACTTACCGCAGTTGCATTCCCAGTCCTTGGTGGGTCCGAAGATGCGTTCGCAGTACAGACCGTCCCGTTCGGGCTTCAGGGTGCGGTAGTTGATGGTTTCAGGCTTGGTGACTTCACCGTGGGACCAGGCGAGAATCTGCTCCGGGGAAGCCATACCGATCTGAATGGAATCGAGGTTAGAAAGTTCGAACAAAAGGGGCATCTCCCTTCTTTATTACAGATCAGATGTCATCGTCGTCAAGGTTCAGGTCGGAAAGATCTTCCACGCTGAAGTCTTCCAGATCTTCCATGTCAGCGTCTTCCAGATCGAAAGCGGAATCAGCATCGCTGCCGCCCAGATCCAGATCATCTTCGGACATGCTGAAGGCTTCATCGGCGGCCTGGTCGATATCCTCTTCGGATTCCGCTTCACCGGCGCCTTCAGGCAGCTCTTCCGCAGAAGGAGCCGCGGCGGCGGGACGGAAGGAAGGTTCGGGCTGGGGCAGGTCTTCCGGATCCAGCTCGGGGATTTCGATCTCGTTCTTCTGGGCATCCAGCACGCGGACATCCAGGCTCAGGGCCTGCATTTCCTTCAGCAGGACCTTGAAGCTCTCGGGAACACCGGGGGTCGGAATGTTCTGGCCCTTGATGATCGCTTCGTAGGTCTTGACACGGCCGACGGTATCGTCGGACTTGACGGTCAGGATCTCCTGCAGGGTGTTCGCGGCGCCGTAGGCTTCCAGCGCCCAGACTTCCATTTCACCGAAGCGCTGTCCGCCGAACTGGGCTTTACCGCCCAGGGGCTGCTGGGTCACGAGGCTGTAGGGACCGGTGGAACGGGCGTGCATCTTGTCGTCCACCAGGTGATGCAGCTTCAGGAAGTACATGATACCGACGGTGACGGGGTTTTCGAAATAGTCGCCGGTCCGGCCGTCCCGCACGCGGATCTTGCCCTGGCGGAAGAGCGCTTTGCCTTCCTCATCCAGGTCCAGGCGGAGAGGCTTGCCGTTGTGGAAGTGATACTCCGTCACATGCGGATCGTTCAGGTCTTCGGGAGCGGCCATCTTGGCTTCCGCCTTTTCGAGATGCTCCAGGATTTCCTCGTAGGTTGCGCCGTCGAAGACGGGGGTGGCAATGTGCCAGCCCAGTGCGCGGCAGGCCAGGCCCAGGTGCACTTCCAGCACCTGTCCGAGGTTCATACGGGAGGGAACGCCCAGCGGGTTCAGCACGATCTGCAGGGGAGTGCCGTCCGGCAGGAAGGGCATATCCTCTTCGCGGAGAATCCGGGAAACAACGCCCTTGTTGCCATGGCGGCCTGCCATCTTGTCGCCGACGGAGATCTTCCGCTTCTGGGCGATGTAGATGCGCACCATTTCGTTGACGCCGGGGGAGAGCTCGTCCTTGTTTTCCCGGGTGAAGACTTTGACATCGACGACGATGCCGCCCTCACCGTGGGGCACGCGCAGGGAGGTATCCCGGACTTCGCGGGCTTTCTCGCCGAAGATGGCGCGCAGCAGGCGCTCTTCAGCGGTCAGCTCGGTTTCGCCCTTGGGGGTTACCTTACCGACCAGGATGTCGCCGGCATGAACTTCCGCACCGATGCGGACGATACCGCCTTCATCCAGGTCCTTAATGGCGTCGTCGGAAATGTTCGGGATGTCCCGGGTGATTTCTTCCGGCCCCAGCTTGGTTTCGCGGGCTTCGGACTCGAACTCTTCAATATGGATGGAGGTGTAGATATCCTCCTTGACCAGCTTTTCGGAAAGCAGGACCGCGTCCTCGTAGTTGTAGCCTTCCCAGGTCATGAAACCGATGAGGGCATTGCGGCCCAGGCCGATTTCACCCTTCTCGGTGGAAGGACCGTCCGCCAGGAGGTCACCCTTTTCAATCTTCTGGCCGGCGGAAACCACCGGGCGCTGGTTGATGCAGGTGGACTGGTTGGAACGGGCAAACTTGGTGAGCAGGTAGGTATGGCGCTCGCCGAAGTTGTCGCGGATCACGATATGGTCGGCATCCACGGTTTCCACGACGCCGTCTTCCTTCGCGAGGAGGACCACGCCGGAGTCGTGGGCGGCACGGTATTCCATACCGGTGGCGACGAGGGGCGCTTCAGGCACCAGCAGCGGCACCGCCTGGCGCTGCATGTTGGAGCCCATCAGGGCGCGGGTCGCGTCGTCGTTTTCCAGGAAGGGAACCATGGCGGTGGCCACGGACACGACCTGGCGGGGGCTGACGTCGATGAAGTCCACCTGGGAAACGGGAACCTCGACGATTTCGGCCTTGTCACGGACCGTGATCCGGTCGTGGACAAAGGTGCCGTCTTCATTCAGGGGTTCGTTGGCCGTGGCGACCTTGAACAGGTCTTCCTCATCGGCGGTCATGTAGTCGATTTCATCCAGCACACGGCCGTTTTCCTTGTCCACACGGCGGTAGGGCGCTTCGATGAAGCCGTATTCATTGATCCGGGCATAGGTGGCCAGGGAACCGATCAGACCGATGTTCGGACCTTCAGGCGTCTCGATCGGGCAGATCCGCGCGTAATGGCTGTAGTGCACGTCGCGGACTTCGAAGGAAGCACGGTCACGGTTCAGGCCGCCGGGGCCCAGGGCGCTCAGGCGGCGCTTGTGGGTCAGCTCGGCCAGGGGGTTCGGCTGGTCCATGAACTGGGACAGCTGGGAGGAACCGAAGAATTCCTTGATGGCGGCGCTGACCGGACGGATGTTGATCAGGTCGCCGGGCTTGATGTCGCCGCTGTCCTGGATGGACATCCGCTCGCGAACCACGCGCTCCAGGCGGCTCAGGCCGATCCGGATCTGGTTCTGCAGGAGCTCGCCGACGCTGCGCAGGCGGCGGTTGCCCAGGTGGTCGATATCATCGGTGGTGCCGATGCCGAAGGGCAGGCCCAGCATATAGTTGATGGAAGAAACGATGTCATCCGGGATGATGTGCTTCGGCACCAGAGCCGCGACATTCTCCTTCACCGCTTCAAACAGCTGATCCTCGCTGACGGAATTCTTGATTTCCATCAGGGTGGGGTAGTGGACCATTTCCAGGATGCCCGCTTCCTTCGGGTCGAAGGGCAGGTAAACGGAAGCGTCCACAAAGTTGTTGCCGACCACCTTGCGGATATTGCCGTCGCAGTCCAGCAGCACAGAGTTGACACCGGCGTTCTGGATTTCACGCGCAACACTCAGCGGGATGGTATCGCCTTTTTTGATCATGACCTCGCCGGTCTGGGGATTGATGATATCCTCAGCCGCCACGTGGTTGTGGATCCGGGTGGCGATGGAAAGCTTCTTATTATACTTATAGCGGCCCACGCGCATCAGGTCGTAGCGCTTGGGGTCAAAGAACAGGGAATTGAACAGATTGGTGGCGCTTTCAATGCTGGCGGGCTCGCCCGGCTTCTGGCGCTTGTAGATCTCGATCAGGCCCTCTTCGCGGGACTTCGCGTTGTCACCCTTCTGGAGGGTGGACATCAGCCGCTCATCCTCGCCCATCAGGTCGATGATTTCGGCGTCAGTGCCATAGCCCAGCGCACGGAGGATCACGGTGATCGGGAGTTTCCGGGCGCGGTCGATCCGGACCCAGAGAACGTCGTTGGAGTCTGTCTCATATTCCAGCCAGGCACCGCGGTTCGGGATAATCTGGGAGGAATACAGCGGCTTGCCGGCCTTGTCCAGGGCTACGTCGAAATAGACGCCCGGGGAACGGACCAGCTGGCTGACAATGACGCGCTCCGCACCATTGATGATGAAGGTTCCGTGCTCGGTCATCAGGGGGAAGTCACCCATGAAGACGTCAGATTCCTTGATCTCGCCGGTTTCCTTGTTCTTCAGGCGAACAAAGACCTTGAGCGGGGCGGCGTAAGTCATGTCCCGTTCCCGGCAGCGGGCGACAGAGTTTTTCGGTTCGTCGAGAGAGTAGTCCACGAATTCCAGGACGAGATTCCCATTATAGTCGGTAATGGGGGATACGTCGTTCAGAACTTCGCGGAGATCGGTATCGAGAAAGCGTTGATAGGAGTTCTTCTGCACTTCGATCAGGTTGGGCATTTCGAGAACTTCATCAATGCGCGAGAAGCTCATACGCTGACGGAGCTTCCCCATGTGGACCTCGTGTACCATGTTATGAAATCACCCCTTATTCTGTCCGCACAGGACCGCCTTCGGGACTTGAAAATCGGACTTGCAATTCACACAGAACCTGTGTAAAATAACCCCATCCGAAACCCTCCAAAAACCACCAAGACGATACTGATGCAATTGTAAAGTTTATCATGGCAAGAGGGAATTGTCAACGGAAAAATGTCGGATAATATGCTCTTTTTTTAATATTAATAAGGAAAAGATTCTTTCAGCCGGATCCGGAAAGAGGATGCCGGCTGCGAACTGGAGAGAACCGTTTTGAGAAGACTGCTGGGACTGCTGACTGCCGTGGGACTGTTTCTGGGAGGAACGGCGTTCGGGGAAGGAATCCCCGCATCTCCCGGACCGGAAGCGCCCGCGCCGGTCCGGATCGCCCGGCCGGAACCGGAGCCCACCCCCGTAATGCCCGCAGTGATCAACTGTGTGGCGGATCCGGGGGCGGACGCCGGTTTTCATTTCCCGATGGATGCGGATCTTCTCCACATCTGGTTTCCGAATATCATGAACGCGGATGAAGCCATCCTCATCTTCCAGGGGGAGACCTGGCTGATTGACTGCGGGGATGAAAAAAACGGCGCCCGGGGGGCTGAACTGATCAGCTGGCTCGGAATCGACCGGATCCGGAAACTTTTCAATACCCACCCGCATCATGACCATCTGAACGGACTCCGGATTACCGATGAAACCGCGAAGGTGGAGGAACTGCGGATCTGCTTCGGCGGCGCCTCCACAGAGCATATGATCCGCGCGCTGACCTACGCGGAGGAAAACGGAATCCGCGTGGCGGAATTCCGGGACGGCAGTGAATTCGCGATGGGCGACGGATCGGTGACCCTGAAGTTCTGGTGCAACACGGATCCGTCCCTGGATATGAACAACCAGAGTGCACAGACCCTGGTCCGGTACGGGGAACGGACGATCCTGTTCACCGCGGATATGGAGCGGAGCGGACAGGCAAACCTCCTCAGCCGGGTACCGGCATCCGCCCTGAAGGCGGACCTGCTGAAGTATCCCCATCACGGAAAGACCCCCCTGGAGGATGATTTCCTGCGGGCGGTAAGTCCGGAGGCGGCCATCATCACCAACAAGACGGTTCCGGACTGGGGCGGGGTCCGCTACCTGGCTGCAAAAGGCATCCCGTATATCTATACGAACCAGACCGGGGTATATCTCCACCTGGTCACCGACGGGGAGCACTGGATTGTGGAACAGGTCCCGCAGGACCGGGTCGGGAAGATCCGGTAAAAATACAGACGCATATGCCGGGCGGCGGGAACTGTCCGGCATATTTTTTTGCCTGTGGAAAGCGACAAAGGCGTTGACAACGATGCGATTCAATGATATGATAGTCGAGTTGCATCATGCCCCGGGTGAAGTGCGCTCTTTTTGAGGCGCCCTTTTCCGGAACGGGAAGGAGGTCTTCGACGGATGGAAATGCTGAAAGCGGGCGGCCGCAAGGTTGTCGGAATGAAGCAGGTGCTCCGTGCGCTGAAGGCCGGAACCGTCTCCCGGGTGTATGTCGGCAGCGATGCGGACACGTTCATCTACCAGCAGGTGGTCCGGGGCGCGGAAAGCGCCGGGGTTCCCTGCGTACGGGTGGCGTCGATGAAAGAGCTCGGAATGGTCTGCGGTGTGGACGTACCCACGGCCGCGGCCGGCCTGCTCCGGTGAGATGCCCCGCTTCATATTATAAGATGAAGGAATCCGCCCACTATGCCTTCCAGATCCTGAGGGTTGCGGGATCTTGAGGATATCATTCAGGAGGTGCTGTAATGCCCACAATTAATCAGCTTGTCCGTAAGGGACGTGAACGGGCTGCCAAAAAGCCCACCGCTCCGATTCTGCAGGGTTGCCCCCAGAAGCGCGGTGTGTGCCTGAGCGTCAAGACACAGACGCCGAAAAAGCCGAACTCCGCCCTGCGGAAAATCGCGAGAATCCGCCTGACGAACTCCATCGAAGGTACCTGCTACATCCCCGGTATCGGCCACAACCTGCAGGAGCATAGCGTTGTGCTGATCCGCGGCGGCCGTGTTCGGGACCTGCCCGGCGTTCGTTATCACATCATCCGCGGTGCTCTGGATACCGCCGGTGTGGCCAAGCGGATGCAGGCGCGTTCCCTGTATGGCGCGAAGCGCCCGAAGAAGTAAGTCACCAGCTGCCGACGCAGTCCGAAAGGCGGGCTGAGCCGCAGGTGATCCTGCCGGAGTTCTTCGGAACAGGAATTCCGGACGGGAGAACAGGAGCGGCAGCCGCATCCGGCCTATTCGCGGCCGGGACCCCGTGATGCTGACACAGGGTCGGAGGAAGAGGAAGCCAAAGCACTTACATCAGGAAAAGAATTGAGGAGGGAAACCTATGCCCCGTCGCGGTTTTGTACCGAAACGTGAAGTACTGCCGGATCCCGTACACGGGACGACAGTTGTTACCAAATTGATCAATCAGATTATGCTGGACGGGAAGCGCGGAGTTGCGCAGAACGTCTGCTACCAGGCTTTTGAGACCGTTGCCGAAAAGACCGGCAAGCCGGCGACCGACGTTTTCCAGGAAGCCCTGAACAACGTCGCGCCCCAGCTGGAAGTCAAGGCCCGCCGCGTGGGCGGTGCCACTTACCAGGTCCCGATCGAGATCCGTCCGGAACGCCGCCAGACCCTGGCCCTGCGCTGGATCGTGGATTTCGCCCGGAAGCGCGGTGAGAAGACCATGGCTGAGCGTCTTGCCGGAGAGCTGATGGACGCCGCGAACAACACCGGCGCTGCCGTCAAGCGTAAAGAGGAAATGCACCGTATGGCCGAGGCCAACAAGGCATTCGCTCACTATCGCTGGTAATCAATCTGTGTTCCGCGGCATGAACCGGCCGCAGGACGAAAGGAGCAAAAGCCAAGTATGCCCAGAAGCCACCCACTTGAAAGAGTCCGGAACATCGGTATCATGGCTCATATCGATGCCGGAAAAACCACTACCACCGAGCGGATCCTGTTCTATACGGGCAAGAATTACCGCATCGGTGAAACCCACGAAGGAACGGCCACCATGGACTGGATGGTCCAGGAACAGGAACGCGGCATCACGATCACTTCGGCTGCCACCACCTGCTTCTGGCATGATCCCCATGACCCGACCAACGCCAAGAAACAGTATCGGATCAACATCATTGACACCCCCGGTCATGTGGACTTTACCGTCGAGGTGGAACGCAGCCTGCGCGTGCTGGACGGCGCTGTAAGCGTCTTCTGCGCCAAGGGCGGTGTGGAACCCCAGAGCGAGACCGTGTGGAAGCAGGCGGAGACCTATCATGTTCCCCGCATGGCGTACGTCAACAAGATGGACATCACCGGCGCTGATTTCTACCGCGTTGTGAGCATGATGCAGGACCGTCTCGGCGCGAATGCGGTACCGATCCAGCTTCCCATCGGCAAGGAGAACACCTTCCGCGGGATCATCGACCTGGTCCGGATGCGCGCAGAGGTCTACTATGACGACCTGGGACAGGACGTCCGGGACGAGGACATTCCCGCGGATATGCAGGAACTGGCCGAAGAGTACCGTGCGAACCTGATCGAAAAGGTCGCGGAAACAGACGACGCCCTGATGGAGAAATACCTGGAGGGCGGCGAACTGACCGAAGAAGAGATCCGGACGGCCATCCGCAAGTGCACCATCGCCTGCACGATGAACCCCGTGCTGTGCGGTACCAGCTACCGCAACAAGGGCGTTCAGCCGCTGCTGGACGCGGTGATCGACTACATGCCCAGCCCGCTGGACATTCCCGCCATCGACGGCGTGGACCCGGACGATCCCGAGAAGAAGATGGAACGGCATCCCTCCGATGACGAACCCTTCTCCGCGCTTGCGTTCAAAATCATGGTTGACCCCTTTGTCGGGAAACTCGCATTCTTCCGCGTATATTCCGGCACACTCGCTGCCGGCAATTACGTGATGAATTCCACCAAGCAGAAGCGGGAACGCATGAGCCGCATTATGCTGATGCACGCCAATCACCGGGAAGAGGTGGATACCATCTATACCGGTGAAATCGCCGGCGCGGTCGGCCTGAAGGACACGACCACGGGCGATACCCTGTGCGATGAAAACCACCAGATCATCCTGGAAAGCATGGTCTTCCCGGATCCCGTGATCGAAGTTGCCATCGAGCCCAAGACCAAAGCCGGTCAGGAGAAGATGACGTACGCGCTTCAGCGGCTGGCTGAAGAGGATCCGACCTTCAAGACCTACACCAACCAGGAGACCGGACAGACGATCATCGCCGGCATGGGTGAGCTGCATCTTGAAATCATTGTGGACCGCCTGCTGCGCGAATTCAAGGTTGAGGCAACCGTGGGCAAGCCCCAGGTTACCTACAAGGAAACCATCCGGAAACCCGCGAAAGCCGAAGGACGCTACGTGCGCCAGACCGGCGGCCACGGCCAGTACGGTCACTGCTGGATTGAGATCGAACCCCAGGAGCCCGGCAAGGGATACGAGTTCGAGAGCCGGATCGTCGGCGGCGTGATTCCGAAGGAATTCATCAGCCCCATCGACCAGGGAATCCAGGAAGCGGCCAAGAGCGGCGCGATTGCCGGCTACGAAGTGGTCAACTTCAAGGCGGCGGTTACCGACGGTTCCTACCACGACGTGGACTCCTCCGAAATGGCGTATAAGATCGCGGCCAGCATGGCTTTCAAGGAAGCTGTGCGTAAGGCGGATCCGTGCCTGATGGAGCCCATGATGAAGGTCGAGATCATCGTTCCGGACCAGTACCTGGGCGACGTGATGGGCAATGTGTCCAGCCGCCGCGGCCGGGTGGAAGGCACCGAAATGCGTGCACAAGACCAGATTATTCACGCCTTTGTTCCGCTGAGCGAAATGTTCGGCTACACGACAGATCTTCGTTCCCGTACCCAGGGCCGCGGCATGTTCACCATGCAGTTTGACCACTACGAGGAAGTACCGAAGAGCGTCGCTGAAAAGATCATCGGCAAGAAAGTTAATGCCTGACAAGGATTTTAAGGAGGGAAACCCCAATGGCGAAAGGACATTATGAACGGACAAAGCCCCATGTAAACATCGGGACGATCGGACACGTTGACCACGGCAAGACGACCCTGACCGCTGCGATCACCATGACGCTGAGCCTGAAGGGCGAAGCGCAGGCGATGCGTTACGACGAAATCGACAAGGCGCCCGAAGAAAAAGCACGTGGAATCACCATCAACACCGCTCACGTTGAGTACGAGACCAAGAAGCGTCACTATGCTCACGTGGACTGCCCCGGCCACGCTGACTATGTTAAGAACATGATCACCGGTGCCGCGCAGATGGACGGCGCGATCCTGGTTGTTTCCGCTCCCGACGGCCCGATGCCCCAGACCCGTGAGCACATCCTGCTGGCCCGTCAGGTTGGCGTGCCCTACATCGTTGTGTTCATGAACAAGACGGACATGATGGACGACGAAGAGCTGCTGGAGCTGGTCGAGATGGAAATCCGCGAACTGCTGAGCAGCTATGACTTCCCGGGCGATGACATCCCGATCATCAAGGGCAGCGCCCTGAAGGCCCTGGAGTACATCCAGAACGGCGGCACCGACGTGGACAACGCTCCCGAGTGCAAGTGCATCTGGGAACTGATGGATGCTGTTGACAACTACATCCCGGAACCCGCCCGTGCGACGGACCAGCCCTTCCTGATGCCTGTTGAAGACGTGTTCAGCATTTCCGGCCGCGGCACCGTGGCTACCGGCCGTGTTGAGCGCGGTACCGTGAAGGTATCTGACGCGGTTGAAATCGTCGGTCTGATGGAAAAGCCCCGCAGCACGGTTGTTACCGGTGTTGAAATGTTCCACAAGCTGCTGGACCAGGCGGAAGCCGGCGACAACATCGGCGCGCTGCTGCGTGGTATTCAGCGGAACGAAGTCGAGCGCGGCCAGGTTCTGGCGAAGCCCGGCAGCATCCATCCGCACACCCACTGCATCGGCCAGGTGTACGTGCTGACCAAGGAAGAAGGCGGCCGTCACACCCCGTTCTTCAACGGCTATCGTCCGCAGTTCTATTTCCGGACGACGGACGTTACCGGCAACATCAAGCTGCCCGAAGGCGTTGAAATGGTGATGCCCGGCGACAACATCGACATGGAAATCACCCTGATCACCCCCATCGCTATGGAACAGGGACTGCGCTTCGCTATCCGTGAAGGCGGCCGTACTGTGGGATCCGGCGTTGTGGCGAAGGTCATCGAGTAATCAATCTATCAGGAGGGATTCCAAATGGCAAACGCCGCTCGTAACAAGGTTTGCCTTGCCTGCACCGAGTGCAAGCAGCGCAACTACAACAACATGAAGAACAAGAAGAACACCCCGGATCGCATTGAGCTCATGAAGTACTGCCCCTTCTGCAAGAAGCACACGACTCATCGCGAGACCAAGTGATCCAACATCAACAGATGCTGTGAGGATGTGAACAAGATGTCTGAAGTAAAGAAGGCGGCTGCACAGGCGGAAACAACTGTGAAGAAGGCCGAAGCACAGGCTGAAAAGGCTGTGAAAAAAGCCGGCGAAGGAAAACTGAGCAAGATCCTGAACTGGTTCAAAGCACTGCCCCAGCGGATCAGCAAGCCCTTCAAGAACATGTTCTATGAACTGAAGAAGGTCACCTGGCCCAGCAAGAAGAAGCTGATCAACTATTCCGTGATCGTTCTCCTGTTCATGCTGTTCATGGGCATCGTCATCGGCCTGCTGGACGCCGGCGCTACCACCCTTATCAATCTGCTCATGTAATTCATAGGAGAGACAGTCATGGCTGAAAACAAGAAAGAGGCCTGCTGGTATGTCATCCACACCTATTCCGGCTATGAGAACAAGGTGAAGGACACGCTGGAAAAGTCCGTTGAAAACAACGGAATGCAGGACCTGATCCTGGACGTCCGCGTTCCCATGGAAGAAGTCATGGAGATCCGGAACGGAAAGCGCGTCAAAAGCACCCGGAAGGTTTATCCCGGTTATGTGCTGGTGCACATGATCGAGACCAGCGAAAGCTGGTACGTCGTGCGGAATACCCGCGGCGTGACGGGCTTTGTGGGTCCTGATTCCAAACCTGTTCCGCTGACCCAGGAAGAAGTGGACATGATGCTCAATACCGAGCAGTCCAGCGTCGACTTCGGATTCGCGATCGGCGAAAACGTCCGGATTCTGTCCGGTCCTCTGGAAAATTTCAGCGGCGTGGTGGAAGACGTGGACACGGTCCGCGGCAAGCTGACCGTCAAGGTGCAGATGTTCCTTGGCCGGGAAATGCCCGTGGAAGTGGATATCGACCAGGTCGAGAAAGACAACTGATTCCCCGCTCCTGTGCAACGAATCGATGCAACGGGGAAGAGCCGCCGGAAGGGGCTCTCCCCTGCATGATCGTGGGAGGAAGCCAGAGGCTTCCGCTCTACCACATTTATTTATGGAGGTGCCACTCAAATGGCAAAGAAAGTACAGGCTTATATCAAGCTGCAGGTTCCTGCCGGTAAGGCAACACCCGCTCCGCCGATCGGTCCCGCGCTGGGCCAGCACGGCGTGAACATTCCCGGATTCTGCAAGGAATTCAATGACCGCACGGCCAAGGAAGCCGGCATGATCATCCCCGTGGTGATCACGGTTTACACCGACCGTACGTTCACCTTCATCACCAAGACGCCTCCGGCGCCCGTGCTGATCAAGAAGGAACTGAACCTGCAGAAGGCCAGCGGCCGTCCCAACAAGGAAAAAGTTGGCCAGCTGACCAAGGAGCAGTGCCGTAAGATTGCTACCATTAAGATGCCCGACCTGAACGCCGGCAGCATCGAAGCCGCCATGAGCATGGTGGCCGGAACCGCCCGCAGCATGGGCGTGACCGTCGAAGAGTAACAAATCGGGGCGCAGCCCCTGATCAATGTGGGAGGACAATGTGCCGCTAATACCACATGGGAGGAATGAAACAAATGAAACATGGTAAGAAATACAGCGACAGCCTGAAGCTGATCGACCACCTGAAGCAGTACGATCCCGAAGAGGCCGTTGACCTGGTTGTACAGACCGGCAAGGCCAAGTTCGACGAGACCGTGGAAATCTCCGTCCGTCTGGGCGTCGACCCCCGCCATGCTGACCAGCAGGTCCGCGGCGCCGTGGTCCTGCCCCATGGAACCGGCCGCACCATCCGCGTGCTGGTCATCGCCAAGGGCGACAAGGCCAAGGAAGCGGAAGAAGCCGGTGCCGATTATGTAGGCGCTGAAGAAATGATCCAGAAGATCCAGCAGGAGAACTGGTTCGAATTCGACGTCTGCGTGGCCACCCCTGATATGATGGGTATGGTCGGCCGCATCGGTCGTGTGCTGGGCCCGAAGGGCCTGATGCCCAACCCGAAGTCCGGCACCGTGACCATGGACATCACCCGGGCCGTGAAGGATATCAAAGCCGGTAAGGTGGAGTACCGCCTCGACAAGACCGCGATTATCCACTGCCCGATCGGCAAGGTTTCCTTCGGCAAGGAAAAGCTGCAGGAGAACCTGAACGTCCTGATGGAAGCGATCAACAAGGCGAAGCCTGCTGCCGCGAAGGGAACCTATATGAAGAGTGTTTATCTCTCCAGCACCATGGGTCCCTCCGTGCGTGTCAATCCGCTGAAGTTCTGATCAGAACCGAAAAAGAACGGGAAGCAGTTAACTGCTTCCCGTTTTCCTATGCTTTTCACTTCTTTACCGGCATTGAAGTTTCCTGGCTGCCCGGTGCTTTTCCTTCACCTGATACATCATCTTGTCGCTGTGGTGGAGGCAGTCTTCAAATGTCATGCCGTTTTCCAGTGACGTCACATAGGCACCGCAGCTGGCACTGACCTCAAAGGAACGGTCTTCCCGGAGGTTGAGTTCCCTGAGCTTCTGCTCAAAGGAAAGGACAAACCGCTTCGTATCCATTTCACTGGTGCGGGGGAGGAAGACGAGGAATTCATCACCGCCCATCCGTGCACCGATGCCGTTTTTCGGCAGGGAACCACGGATGGCCTCGGCGATCAGCCGGATGGCGAAATCCCCGGCCTGGTGGCCGTAGGTGTCGTTGACGCCCTTGAGGTTGTCCAGGTCAAAGGAGATGAAGCCGACGGTTGCATGCTCCAAGCAGAGGGTATTCCACTGCGGTTCTACCTTTTCCATGATCCCGCGGCGGTTATCCAGGCGCGTGAGCACGTCCGTGATGCTGCTGAGGCGCCTTTCTTCGTAGAGGCGGCGCAGTTCATCCCGGTTGTGGATGTTCCGCAGCGCACCGGAGAGCGTTACGCTCCAGTGCTGGAAAAAGGCGGTCGGGAGCTCGCCGCTGTCATAATGGAATACCGCATAGCCGTAATTGAATTCCCGCTGGTGCAGCAGCGTCAGGTAAAATACCTGCGGTTCATCTGCGCGCTCCGCCATCTGGGGAAGCAGGTCCCGGCGGCTGAAGGAAATCATCGGCATTCCGTTATCCTGCTTGTCCCGCATGGAATGCACCAGGCAGGCCGTATCGGTCATCTGCTCGGCAAAGATCCGTTCCCCGTCCGCTTTCCGGCTTTCCTCAAACAGGCAGAGGTAGAAATCCCGGATCATGGGGGTGTCTGCCTTCTTTTTGTCCAGGGCGGCATGGAGCTCTTCGATGGTATCCGCCGCGCTGGTTTCAATGGTGAAATAGGTCATGTTGACTTCCCGGCCGCCCAGGCGGTCCGCCTCGGCGGAACGCAGGATGCTCAGCTCCCGGTACTGGTCCTGCGGACGCTCGCTGCAGCCGCAGCTTTCGCCAAAGATCAGCTTTCCGGGCACCGGAATCCGGCGAACATCATGATGCCGGTCCGGGGAATCCCCGGTACGGATCTGGCGGTCCAGCTCCTCAAACCCCATGCGAACCATGGCTTCGAAATCCTGCTCCACCGTGGTCAGCGTGGAACAGTCCAGCGTAATATCCGGTATGTTGTCATAGCCGGTGACGATCACGTCGTCCGGCACTTTGATGCCGTGCCCGGCCAGTTCCCGCTCCAGGCCGACGGCCATGAAGTCGTTGGCGCAGACCACGGCCTGCGGGGCTTCATTATCCACAAAGAAATGCCTGTAAGCGTCTTCACTGCAGGTATACCACATGTTCCCATAGAAGACGTCCCGCTGATCATCAATTTCAATTCCATGGTCGGCCATTTCCCGGCGGAAGGCTGCCAGGCGGAATTCGCTGTCCGGATGGCCGGGATACCCGGCGAGGAACGCAATCTGCGTCAGATCGTGGTCATCCAGCAGGTGGCGGATGAGGGGACGGATGGTGATATCCTCATCCGTGTAGGTGCAGTCAAACTCATCGCTGAAATGGCGGACAGCCACCACCGGGCAGGCGGCCCGGCGGCGGATTTCGTTCAGCAGGGCATCCCGGAACCCTTCGATTTCATAGGTGTCCGGGGCCATCAGGATTCCGTCCAGCTTCTCAATCGGCGCAAAGGAGAACATGCGGCGCTCCTGTGCGTCGTATTCATTCTGGCTGGCGAAGTAACCAACCGTGGAGAAAACCACCACGTCATAGTCCAGCTTGCGGGACAGCTCTTCCAGCACCCCGTAAACCGCATTGTCGAAGACAGAATAGGCTTTGCAGAGGAAGACGCCGATCGTCTTCCGCTTTCCGGCAATCACAGAATGTCCACTCCCTTTTCGGAAACAAAGAAATATGAGACGAGAATAACGCACTGAAAGTTACTTTACAGACATATTCTACGTCTCAATATGTAATTCCTTCATCCGGAATATACTTTTTTCTATTCGTTTTATAGAAGAGTGGTCCGAAACGGAAGATTACAGGACCTTCTTCAGGAAATCCCGGGTACGCTGCTCTTTGGCAGCAGTAAAGATTTCGGCCGGGGTCCCTTCCTCCACGAGCTTCCCTTCGTCAAAAAAGAGAACGCGGTCAGCTACTTCACGGGCAAATCCCATTTCATGTGTAACACAAACCATGGTCATCCCGCTCTGCGCCAGTTCCTTCATTACGTCGAGCACTTCGCCGACCATCTCCGGATCCAGGGCGGAAGTGGGCTCATCAAAGAGCATCACCTGGGGCTCCATGCAAAGGGCACGGACAATCGCGACGCGCTGCTTCTGGCCGCCGGACAGCTGGCTGGGATAGGCGTTTGCCCGGTCGGCGAGGTTGACGCGTTCCAGCAGGGACATGGCGGTTTTTTCAGCTTCAGCCTTGGATTTCTTCAGCAGTTTGATCGGGGCCAGTGTCATGTTTCCCAGGACTGTCATGTGGGGGAACAGGTTGAAATGCTGGAAGACCATGCCCATCTTCTGGCGGTGGATATTGATATTGACCTTGGGATCGGTGATATCCGTACCCTCGAAGGTAATGACGCCGGCGGTGGGCAGTTCCAGCAGGTTGAGGCAGCGCAGGAAAGTGCTTTTGCCGCTGCCGGAAGGCCCGATGATTACCACCACTTCGCCTTTATGGATATCCACATCCACACCGCGGAGCGCCTGCAGCTCCCCGCCGTTGAAATGCTTGGCCAGGTTGCGGACGGAGATGATAACAGAATTCTCAGTGGTCACTTTGACGCAGCCTCCTTTCCAGTTTCCCGATCAGTTTGGTCAGTACAATCGTAACGAGCAGGTAAAGGAGACCGGAGATAATATACGGGGTAAAGGCGGAATACGTCCTGGACCGGATATAGTCACCGGCCTTGGTGAGCTCCGTCAGCGCGATATAGGACAGGATGGACGTTTCCTTGATCAGGGCGATGAACTCGTTGCACAGGCTGGGGAGGGCGGATTTGGCCGCCTGGGGGAGGATAATCCAGAACATGGTCTTGGTTCCGGAGAAGCCCAGGGAACGGCCTGCTTCGGTTTGCCCCTTGTCCACGGACATGATGCCGCCGCGGACAATCTCAGCCACATACGCGGCGCTGTTGATGCCGCAGGCGATGACGCCAACGATCACCTTTTCGATGCGGATGGAGCCGAAGATTCCGAAGTTGATAATCAGCACCTGGAGCAGCAGCGGCGTTCCGCGGATCAGGTCAATATAGAACTTCGCAAAGCCGCACAGGAAGCGAAGGATCCAGTTGCCCAGCTTTTTGAAGGGATCCGTGCCGCGGTAACGGTATTCCGTTACTTCGGGAAGCCGGAGGACGGCGAGGATCGTACCCAATAAAGTACCGAAAATGATCGCCAGGAGGCTGACCTCCAGGGTGACCAGCAGGCCGTTCAGGTACTGGAGCCAGCGGTCGCCGAAGATGGCGTTCATATAGATTTCCTTGTAAAGGGACTGGAAGAAATTCAGCGGCTGCCCGGATTTGACGAGGGCTTCAATCGGCTGCCACCATTGTTCAAAAATGGTCATGGGATTCTCCTTACTGTTATATCGATCAAAGCCGTAGAGAAATTTTCTCTACGGCTTTGTACCACCCGGCAGAACGCTTATTCGGCCGCTTCCTCCGCGTCGAACTCGGTCTTGGTCAGGTGCTTTTCTTCCAGCGCTTCGAAGAAGCCTTCGGCCTTCAGTTCATCGATGGCCTTGTCGATCTTCTCCAGGAGCTCAGCATTGTCCTTGTTGACTTCGATGCCGTACCAGTCAGCCTGCAGGCCCATATCCACGATTTCCAGGGTGGCGTCATTCAGGGAAGCCAGAATGGCCATGCCGACCGGCTTGTCCACGATGACCGCGTCGATCTTGTTGCCCTGGAGGTCCATGATGGCATTGAGGAAAGTCTTGTACTGGGCGACGTTTTCCATACCGGTGATCTCTTCCGCGGCAAAATCGCTCGTGGTGCCCTGCTGGACGCCGATGACCTTGCCCTTCAGGTCTTCCGTGGTAGCATAGCCGCTGTCCTTTTTGATGACAACGATCAGGCCGGCGTTGATATAGCCCTGGGAGAAATTGACGTTGAGCTTGCGCTCATCGGTAATGCTGATGCCGGAAACGCCAATGGTGTCTTTGTTGGTCATGACCGCGGCGATGACAGCGTCGAAGTCCATGGCTTCGAATTCGACATCAAAACCGGCTTTTTCAGCGATCGCATTGATCATGTCCACATCGTAGCCGACGTAGTTTTCACCATCCACAGACTCGAAGGGGGGATATTCCGGGTTGAATGCGACGGTCACAGTTTCAGCCGCGGCAGTACCGATCATCAGCATAGCCAGCAGCAGGGCGATGATTCCGAGCAGATTCTTTTTCATTGATTTCAGCCTCTCTTTCGTGATTCACAATTCCTGGGATTGAAAACAGTGCAAGTATATCACCGGGTTTTTCCCCTGTCAACGGCAAAATGCATTTTTATTCATGTTTTGAATGTTTTTCGTCTGTACATAGCATTCATTACTGTATAATTGCGAAAAAGCAGGCGGACAATTCAATACAGATGCATAAATATGCAACTAAATCCGGAAGAATATGCATACGCTGGATATTTCCGGGAGATTCCGGGGCGGAAAGAACGGAAAAAAGCCGTGCGTTTTCTGAAAATGTAAAAGGAAAAAAGCGGAAAAGGGGAGAATTTATATAGGTTAGCAGTTTGCACGATGAGAACAGGAGAACCCGCGATGAGACTGAATCCGATGCAGATGGAACGGCTGGCCGGCGCCGAGGAATTCGCCGCCGGAAAGGAACTGGAGGAGGCAGGCAGCGTCCGCGTCAGCGATCAGGACAGCGCCATGGTGCGGTATACCGTTGCCGGGAAACCGCCCCGGACCGTGACGCTGGGACGGAGCCTCGTACTGCACTGCGACTGCGAACTGTTTACCCAGCGGGGGTGCTGCCGGCACGCGGTGGCGGCATGGCTGGCTGCCGAACGGGCGGGGATTCCGGAAGCCATGCTGAAGAAGAACGCGCCCCGGAACGCGGCCGGGCTGACCGACCTGATCCTGCGCCAGATGCCTTCCGAGCCGAACGTCCGGCTGGAAGTGACGCTGGTGCTGCCCCAGAAGCCGGGGCAGGAGGTACGGATCGGACTCCGCGCCGGCGAAAACAAGCTTTACGTCGTGCGGGATATCCGGGCGTTCCTGAATGCTGTCGATGCCGGGGAAACGCTGGCGTTCGGCAAGGAATTTACCTGGCAGCCGGAATGGATGCGCTTTTCCCGGGATGATATGCGAGTGCTGGACGTGCTGCGGAAGCTGTTTGCCGGCCGGGAAGGGGAGCGGACCGGCTCGGGCGCCCGGCTGGTGCACCTGCCCGATCCGTTTACCCGGGAAATCCTGGAGCGTATCGGGGAAACGGCGCTGCGGATTATGGACAGCAACGGAAAGGTGATCCGCTGCCGCCAGATCCGGCGGGCACCGATCGCCCTGCAGTTTGAGATGAGTCTCGGGCCGAGGGGGCTGCGGACCGCGGCCCGGATGCCGGCAGACCTGCTGCCGGTAACTGAAGACTGCGCCTGGGTGGTGACCGGCGGCAACCTGATCCGGACCGAGGAGAACCAGCGGGAGCTGATCCTGCTGATCTGGAAAAACCAGTATGAAGGAAGGTGCCTGTTCGATTATCCGCTGGAGGAAACCGACCGGGTGATCGGGGAGGTGCTGCCGTACCTCAAACTGCGTGGCGCCGTGGAAATCAGCGGGGACCTGCGGCAGCGGCTGATCCGGATGCCGCTGCGGACGGAAGTTTACCTGGACCGGGACGGGAAGAGCGTTACGGCTTCCATCCAGTTCCATTACGGCGACGTGGTGCTGAACCCGTTTGCCCCGGTGGAGAAGAAAATCGCCCTGGACAAGGGCGAAAAGCTGCTGCTGCGGGATGCCGAGGGAGAGCACCTGGTGCTGGAGATCCTGGCGAACGCGGGATTCCGCGTCCGGAAGGACAATATCCGCCTGAGCGGGAACGACGAAGTGTTTGGCTTTGTCAGCGAGGGCGTCAAAAAACTGCAGGAGGTCAGCGAGGTATTCCTCAGCCGGGATTTCCGGCGCATTATGCCCCGGAGGCCGGTGCTGAGCGGCAGTATCCGAATGAACGGGGAAAAGCTGGAGCTGATGCTGCTGAAGGACGGCGAACCGGTGGAGGAACTGCTGGACCTCATCGAAGCGCTGAGCCGGAGGCGGCGCTATTTCCGGCTGAAGAGCGGGGAGTTCCTGGACCTGAGCAGCCTCGGGGACTGGGAGGAAGCCGCCGCCGGGATCTATGAGGCGGCGGTGCGCGACGGGAGCGAACCCGAGCGGGACGTGATCACCCTGCGGGCCTATCGGGCGGCTTACCTGGCCAGCATGCTGGAGAACAGCGGAATCCCGATTGAAACGGACGAGAGCGTCCGCCGTATGTCGGAGACCCTGATGAACGGGGAACAGGGAATCCAGGCGCCTGCCCTGGCGCCCGGGCTGACGCTGCGGGATTACCAGATGCGCGGGTATGAGTGGATGTATGCCCTGGACCGCATGCACATGGGTGGGATCCTGGCGGACGATATGGGACTGGGAAAAACAGTCCAGGTAATCGCCCTGCTGCAGGCTACCCGGGAAACCGGCCGCACCAGCCTGGTGGTCGCCCCGACGTCGCTGACCTACAACTGGCTGAGCGAGATCCGCCGTTTCGCGCCGGAGATGAGCGCGGTGATCCTGAACGGCACCGGTGCGCAGCGCGCCGGGATGATCCGGCACATTGCCGAGCACGGGGACGTGGATATCGCCATCACCAGCTATCCGCTGATCCGCCGGGATATCGACCTGCTGAAGGATATCCCGTTCCGGTACCTGATCCTGGATGAAGCCCAGAATATCAAGAACGCGGGCAGCGTGGCGGCCCAGGCAGCCAAACAGCTGCGCGGCGACACCCGGTTTGCCCTCACCGGTACTCCCATGGAGAACGGAATCGGGGAGCTGTGGAGCCTGTTTGATTTTGTGCTGCCCGGCTACCTGCCCGGCTACAACACCTTCCTGCGGAAATACCAGGACGGGGAGAACGCGGAGGACCTGCTGCGGCGGATCCGGCCGTTCCTGACCCGGCGGCTGAAGCAGGACGTGTTGGAAGAACTGCCGGAGAAGATGGAAATCACCCTGACCGCGCAGATGACGCCGGAGCAGAACCGGATTTACCGGGCGGCCCTGGAGCGGCTGCGGCCGAAGGTGAACAATATTATTGAAGCCAAGGGCATCCAGCAGGGCCGCATGGAGGTGCTGAGCGCCATCACGGAGCTGCGGCAGATCTGCTGCCATCCGTCCCTGATCATGAATGAATACCGGGGCGGAAGCGGCAAAGAGGAACTGCTGCTGGAGGTGCTTCCCGGCATGATCGGGAGCGGGCGGCGGATCCTGCTGTTCAGCCAGTTTACGAGCATGCTGAAGATCCTGCGCCGCCGGCTGGAGGAGCAGGGCTTTTCCACCATGTACCTGGACGGGGAAACCCCGGCCGGGGACCGGCTGAGCCTGACGGAACGGTTCAACGCCGGGGAGGGACAGGTGTTCCTGATCAGCCTGCGGGCCGGCGGGTCCGGCCTGAACCTGACCGGCGCGGACCTGGTGATCCACTATGACCCGTGGTGGAACCCGGCCACCGAGGACCAGGCTACCGACCGGGCCCACCGCATCGGCCAGAAGCACAAGGTCCAGGTGATCCGCCTGGTGACCGGCGAGAGCATTGAGGAGCAGGTGGTGGAGCTCGGGACGCGCAAGAAAGCGCTGTTTGACCGGCTGATCACCCCGGGAGAATCCGCCCTGGGCGCGCTGAGCGAACAGGATATCCGGCGGTTGTTTGAGTAAAATGCAAAAAGCAGGCCGGGTTTGCACATCCGGGAGAAGTATGGTATAATTTCAAAGTTAGCATACAATGCAGGAAGGAGGGAAGCCGATGGAAAACAGGACCGGAAACCCGGAACAGGGACGCCGTACGGCTTCCCGGGCAACCAAACTCCGCCGGAGGAAACAGCGCATGAATTTCCTCCTGCTCGCGGGTGCGGTGGCTGCCCTGCTGCTGCTGATTTTTGAAGTCCCGAAATGGATGACCGGCAGCTATCTCTTTGAGCCGCTCCGCCGGGCGACCTATTCCGCCGGAACGGAATCCGGCCTGGTGGAAAGCACGGGCGACGAGCGCGTCGGCGAATATGCCGGGCTGGTCATCAGCGAAGTGATGCCTGCGAACGCGACAGCCGTTACAGACGAGAATGGAAAATTCCCGGACTGGCTGGAAGTATGGAACAGCACCGACCACCGGATTAACCTGGAGGGCGTCGGCCTGAGCGACAAGGGAGACCGGATCCGTTTCCTGTTCCCCGCCATCAGCCTGGAGCAGGACGGCCGGGTGACGGTATTCTGCGACAATACCAACCAGGCGAGCCCGGACCGGCCTTTCCACGCGAAATTCCAGCTGAGCAGCGTCGGTGAGACCGTTTACCTGTTCGACCCGAATGCCTACCTGATTGACAGCGTCACATATAAAATTATCGGCAGTGACGAAAGCTGGGCCCTGACCGGCGGGGAGTATACGTCCACCGCCTGGTTCAGCCCCGGCTTTGAAAATACCGAAGCCGGCCACCTGGCTTACCGCGAGAGCGTTACCGCGGCGGACGGCTCCGTGCTCATCAACGAAGTGATGGCGGACCCGCTGACCGGCATCCGCGATGACGACGGTGAACTGTGCGACTGGATTGAGCTGTACAATACCACCGGAAACGCGATCAGCCTGGACAAGTTCGCACTGAGCGACAATGAAGGGAAACCGCTGAAGTGGCGCTTCCCGGACGGCGCGAGGATCGAGGCACACGGATACTACCTGGTGCTGTGCACCGGCAAGGACCGGATGGATACCAAAATGGAACGTGTTCCGCACTCGAACTTCCGGATCAGCGCGGAGAAGGAAACGATCATCCTGGCGGACAGCCAGGGCCGGGTTGTGGACCGGGTGATGATTGACAACCTGCCGCAGGACTGCAGCTGGGGACGGAATGAGCAGAACCAGATGCAGGTGTTCCAGATGCCGACGCCCACCCTGCCGGACAACGAAGCCGGCTTCAACCAGATGGACCTGAACCTGCGGGCGATGAACCGGACCGGGGTCTGGATCAGCGAAGTGCTGGCCAGCAACAACCAGGTGTCCACCTACGCGGGCACGGAGAACAAGGACTGGGTGGAAATCTACAATTCCTCCGACACGGCGGTGGATATCTCCGGGTGGGGACTGAGCGACAACCTGGGACGCGGACGGAAATGGCAGTTTCCGGCCGGCACCCTGATTGCCCCCGGGGAATACAAGGTGATCCTCTGCGACGGGAATACCGCGAAGGCGTCGGCCGCCGAGCCGCATACCTCTTTCCGGATCGGCCGGAATGCCGGCGAGATCATCACCCTGGCGGACCCGGCCGGGAATGTACTGGACAAGATTGTACTGCCGGAGATGAAGACGGATATTTCATACGGCCGGACCCTGGGGATCGCAGGGCTTTTTTATTATGAGACGCCGACTCCGTTCCGGGCAAACGGAACCGGCTTCAGCGGCTTTGCCTCCACCCCCTCCTTCAGTGTGGAACCGGGGCTGTATTACACCACCCAGTATGTGGAGATCCTGGTTCCGGAAGGCACCCAGGTGTTCTACACGACGGACGGATCCGTCCCGACGCAGGCGTCCACCCCGTACACGGCGGGAACGCGGCTGGAGCTGAACCAGTATGCGAACGTCCTGCGCGCACGGGCTTTTTCCACGGGGCTTACGCAGCCCAGCGAGATCCTGACCGGCACCTGGTTTGTCAACGTCTACCATGCCCTGCCGGTGGCGTCCGTGGTGACCGACCCGAACAACCTCTGGGATGAGGAATGGGGCATGCTGACGATCGGGAAGGATGCCATTAAGGAACCCGGCAAGCTGCCTTTCCCGAACACCGTATACCGGAAGGTGAAGGACAAGGGCATCAAATATGACTGCCATGTGGAACTGTTCGACCGGAGCGGCAACACCCTGCTGAGCCAGGGGGCCGAGATCGGCCTGATGGGCGACTATTCCCTGGATATGCCGCAGAAAAGCTTCAAATTCCGCGCCCGGAGCGTTTACGGCGCGAAGACGTTCCAGGCCAAGCTGTTTGAAGACCGGCTCTATACGGAATACAAGGGCTTCGTCCTGCGGAACAGCGGGAACGACAGCATGTTCACCCGCATGCAGGACGGATTCCAGGGCAAGCTGATGGACTTCTGCGGGGCCACGATTGCCCACCAGGCCTGGGAACCGTACGCGGTCTACCTGAACGGGATTTACTGGGGGCACATGAACCTGCGTGAACGGACCGACCGGTTCATGATTGCCCAGTTTGAAGGCCTCTCCCTGGAAGACGCGGACCAGATGGACCTGCTCCAGGGCAGCGGCAGCGTGAAGTACGGGTCCAACAAGGAATTCAAGGCCATGATCAAGAAGATGAAGGCCGGGAATCCCGCCAAGAACCCGGAAGACCTGCAGTACATCCTGGACAATGTGGACGTGGACAACCTGTTCGAATACATGGCGTTCGAGATGTTCTTCGGCAACAGCGATATCGGCAACACCCGCTTCTACCGGCTGAAAACGGAGGGAAGCAAATGGCGCTGGATCCTGTACGACGTGGATTACGGCCTGTACACCTCGGACTTCAACAGCCCGTGGAGCTACACCAAGGCCAAGGGCATGGGCCAGAAATATATCGACAACACCATTTTCATGAAGCTGCTGAGCGTACCGGAATACAAGGAACGCTACCTGACCAAATTCGGGGAGATCTTCCAGAAACTGACCACCCGGAAGATGCTGGAAATCCTGGACGACACGGTCAAGATCATCGAACCGGAAATGAAGAACCACTGGGCCCGCTGGGGCGAGGAAAACGACAAGATGGTCATCAGCGACGTGCCGGTCACCTCGGACGGCGCCTACCGGTACTGGGAGAAGCGCGTGGAGCGCCTGCGGAATGTCTGCCGGAAACGGCCGAACAAACTGTGGGGGTTTGCCCAGGACGCTTTCAACCTGACGGACGCGGAAATGGTAAAATACTTCGGACCGAGACCGGAGATGCCGCCGGACGCAATCTGATTTCCCGAACCATACCGGATACCCGGAACATCATACAGGAGGAGACAAGCCATGTTCATTTCCACAGCCTTTGCGAGTGCCAGTTCCATCGTCAAGAATGACGCAAGCCTGAGCGATTACTTCCTGAGCCAGTTTGAAAACCTGACGCCGTGGAAGATCATCATCGGCCTGATCATGGGATGCATTGTCGGCCTGGTGATCGCCTTTGTCTACAAGCGGTGCTACCGGGGCGTGCTCTACAGCCCGACCTTCGCGCTGACGCTGATGATGCTGACGCTGATTACCACCCCGGTGGTCATGTGCATCAAGAGCGATATCGCGCTGAGCATGGGCATGGTTGGCGCGCTGAGTATTGTTCGTTTCCGGACGGCCGTGAAGGATCCGATGGATACGGCCTACATGTTCTGGGCGCTGACGATGGGCATCCTGCTGGGCGCGGAGCTGTACATCCACGCGCTGGTGGTGGTGCTGGGCATCAGCATCATCCTGTTTGTGATGACCTTCGTACGCTTCCGGAACCCCAACAGCTACCTGCTGGTGGTCCACTATGACGACTACGCCGAAACCGAGATCACCCAGCTGCTGCGGCGGACCGTGAAGCAGCGCCGCCTGCGCAGCAAGACTGTCACCCGCGCGGGCGCGGAGATGACCGTCGAAGTCCGGCTGGACAGCAAGCAGGACCTGGTGAGCGCGGTGCTGAACATTGAAGGCGTCCATGACGCGACGCTGGTCGCCTGCCAGACCGAAGCCGGCGCCTGACCATCCCGAAGCTGAAATCCAGGAAGAAAACCAGGGAAAGGGGGAAGAACCATGGCCATGAATTCACTGCCGCTCCGGCATGAACTGAAGTATTTCATCAATGAACGGCAGTATTTCGTGCTGTCCGGCGTACTGGATTCGATTCTTTCCCGCGATCCAAACGGCGACGAATACAACGAATACCATATCCGCTCCCTGTACTTTGACACGGCGTTCAACAACGCGCTGTTCGACAAGCTGAACGGCGTGCAGAACCGCGACAAGTACCGGATCCGGATTTACAACTTCAGCGACAAGGTGATCAAGCTGGAGTGCAAAACCAAGGTCGGAACCCTGATTTCCAAGCGGAGCATCAGCATCCCGCGGCTGCTGTGCGAGCAGCTGATGGCCGGCGATCCGACCGGGCTGGAGACGACCCGGAGCGGACTGCTGAACGACATGTACCGGGAAATGACGGTGAACCTGCTGCGGCCGGTGGTGCTGGTGGACTATGTGCGGGAAGCATACCTGCATCCCGCGGAAGAGGTCCGGATCACATTTGACAAACAGCTGCGCACCGGGCTGTACAGCAAGGAACTGTTCGACCCCTATGTGCCGACGATCCCCCCGTTCAACAACAACGAGATCATCCTGGAAGTGAAATACAACCACAGCCTGCCGTCCTACATCCGGGATATCCTGGGAACCTACTGCCAGGGCGCATGCCCCAGCGCCATCAGCAAATATACCTGGTGCAGGCGCTTTGAAGGGTTCGGGGAAGAATAAGGACCGGAGAGAGGATCGCAGATGAAACCTGGAAGCAAGACCATCCGGCGCCTGGCGGCCGCCGTTTTCGCAGCGGTGTGCCTGGCATCCGGCAGCGCATATGCAGACCGCGTGATCACCCTGACATTCACGGGGGACTGCACGATCGGCAGCGAGGAAGCGCGGCGGACGCAGGAGGACTCCCTGCACGCGTATGCCGAAAAATACGGGTATGACTATTTTTTTGCCAACTTCCGGGAAATGTTTGAGGCGGACGATGCCACGATCATCAACCTGGAGGGCGTTTTTTCGGACAGCGCGAACGGGGAAAAGACCTCCAAGCGGTACCGCTTCCGCGGGCCGGTGGATTTCACCGGCATCCTGAAGGCCGGGTCGGTGGAGGTGGCCGGGCTGGCCAATAACCACACCTCCGACTTCGGTGCCCGGGGAATGGAAAGCACCCAAAAAGCCCTGGAAGATGCCGGGATCGGCTGGGCCCGGGGAATGGATTACCATATCCTGGAAAAGGACGGGATCCGGATCGCTGTTTTCTCGATGGACTATGCGCTGTCGAACACCATCGGAGACCGGATGCGGAAGAAAATGGCGGACATGGAAACGGCGGGCGAGGTGAACGCAACCGTCGTCCTGTTCCACAACGGCAACGAATACGACCCGAAACACAATTCCGTGCAGGAAAGCCGGGGAAAAGCGTTTGTGGAAGCCGGCGCGGACGTGGTGGTGATGCACCACTCCCATGTGGTGCAGGGCATGCGGATCCTGGACAACCGGTCGATTTTCTACTCACTGGGAAACTTTGTCTTTGGCGGGAACCGGGAAATCAAATCCGTGCTCTATCCGCGGGACGGGGGCCGGGAACCGACCTCCCTGTACTGCCTGGTGGTGCAGGCCAAGCTTTATTTTGACGATGACGGCAATTATACCGGGCAGCAGATGATCCTGTATCCCGGGTATACCAGCTCCGAAGCGCCGGTGAACAACTACCAGCCGCTGCGGATACCGGCGGAACAGGCGGAGGCCGTCCTGGACGCCATGGCGTATGACACCCCGGATACGATCATGTCGGTCGTCGGTGACGATGAAACCGGATATGCCCGGCTGGTGATGCCGTATCTTCCTTCCGGCACGGGGAAAGCCGTGAAACGGAACACGGACGGTTCGCCGGAGGCGCCGAAGGCGTACCCGGACAGAAACAACAGATAAAAGGAGAGGACCAGGTGTGGAAGCATTGATTCCGAAATGGCACAGGGAGCTGGAACTGTTCAGCGCGATCAAACCCCTGCTGATCCTGGAAGGGAACATCACCGACCAGTACCGGTATCCGGTGGACGGATCCGTCCGGCAGGACGAGATCATCCCGCTGAGCCGCTACCTGCATGCCTATTTTTCCGACCAGGGATATGACCAGGTGCTGTTCTACAGCAACCTGCTGGGCTTTATGAGCCCCTATGACCCCTCCATGCTGGAACGGTTTGCCAACCTGACGGACACGGAGGTCAGGTCCGGCGCGGTCCAGGCGGAGTTCAAGGGAAACGGCGCCAACACCGCGCCGAACGTCATCCGCCGGGCCATGTCCCAGCAGAAGGCGGCCACGGTGACCATCATGGAGATGGCCAGCCACTACATCACCACCCCGGAACGGATGGACCAGGCGGACGTGAACAGCTTCAACATCCTGATGCAGAGCGCGCTGAGCGCCTCCTGGGTCCGCACTGCCCACGGGAAGAAGCAGAACCTGCTGATCCTGCTGGTGAACAAGCTGAACGACCTGCCGGCGTGGTTCTACCTGAACAACCCGGTGTGCAAGATCCTGCAGCTGGAAGCGCCGGACCGCGAGGAACGGAAGCGCATGATGACCGGGACGAACTTCGCGTCCTTCTTCTCCGGCACCGTCTACCGGCGGGATATGCCGTACTACACGGAATATCCGGAGGACCTGGAGCGGATCAAGGAACGGTTTGTCGGCTTGACCGAGGGCATGACCTTCACGGAACTGGACGAAATGCGGATGCTGTGCAAAAAGGAAGAAACGCCAATCCGCGACCTCTGTTCCATTGTGGACCTGTACAAATACGGCATCAAGGAAAACCCCTGGAGCACACTGAGCGTCAGGAGCCTGAAGACCGCCAAGGCGGACTTTGAAAAGCGGATCAAGGGGCAGGACACCGCGCTGGAACGCACGCTGGACGTGGTCAAGCGCGCAGTGACCGGCATGAACGGACTGAACTCCTCCTCCACCGGAAAGCCGAAGGGCGTGCTGTTCTTTGCCGGCCCGACCGGTACCGGAAAGACCGAGACGGCCAAAGCGCTGGCAGAGAAACTGTTCGGTGACGAGAGCACCTGTATCCGGTTCGACATGAGCGAATACGGCCAGAGCCATTCCGACCAGAAGCTGATGGGCGCACCTCCCGGATACGTCGGGTATGAAGCGGGCGGCCAGCTGACCAACGCGGTGAAGAAGAACCCCTTCTGTATCCTGCTGTTTGATGAAATTGAAAAAGCCCATTCCACGATCCTGGATAAATTCCTGCAGATCCTGGAAGACGGCCGCATGACGGACGGGCAGGGGAATACGGTGTATTTCTCCGAAACGATCATCATCTTCACCAGCAACCTGGGCATCTACGTCAAGGATGCCTTCGGCAACCGTGAGCCCAATGTGACCATGGATATGCCGTATTCCGAAGTGCAGGCCCGCGTGCGCAGCGCGATTGAGGACTACTTCAAGCTGGAACTGGGACGGCCGGAGATCCTGAACCGGATTGGCGAAAACATCGTGGTGTTCGACTATATCCGCAAGGAAGCAGCCGACCTGATCCTCCAGGCCCAGGTGAACAAGATTACCCGGAACCTGCGGGAACAGAAGAACATCTCCATCCGCATCGAGGACTTCGCTTACAAGAGCCTGGAGGAAGCGGCCACCTTCGACCTGTCCAACGGCGGCCGGGGTATCGGTAACCAGGTGGAAAGCCTGCTGATCAACCCCCTCAGCCGCTGGCTGTTTGACAATGAGATTACCGGCGACGCGAAGATTGTCATCGAGGGATTCGACACGGCGGCCAATCCGCCGAGTGTACGCTGCCGCAGGGAAGGAGAGGACGCGTAATGGCAGACGAAAACAAGGGAAACAACATGTCCCCCGCCGACGCCAGCGAACTGCTGCGGCGCATGAAGGCCATCGCGTCTGACTTGTGGCGGGAACCGCCGGAGGATGTGGTTCCCGAACCGAAGAAGCAGGAAGCGAAACCGGCCAAGGTGGTTGTCAAAAAGCCGAAGATCGGCATCGAAAATCTGTGGATGACCGCGGATGAAACGATTGAATGGACCGATGCCCTGGCCCATGAATGGCCGACGGACGGACTGACCCCCCAGCACCTGTGGGAGTTTTACCATCAGCATGCGGAAGCGGTGCTGAACGGCGACCTGACCGCCTATACGGAAGTCCTGCGGAAGGCAAACCCGTTGGGTGAACTGATGGAGTACGCCCACGGCATCAGCATGCGCGCGCCGGATCCGGACCGCCTGGAGGCGATGTTTACCGGCAAGGACGAGCACATGGAGAAGAACGCGAAGCAGTACCTCTCCGCCATGGGCGTCCGCATCGCCCGGGACCTGCTGGCCTGCCTGCCAGTGAGCGAGGTCCGCGTCACTGCCTCCTGGAAAGGCGAAACCGTGATGGACGCCGTGTACCGCCGGGAGCAGCTGCTGCACAAAAACTTCAGTTTCCTGGATCCGGTGAAACTGACCGAGGAATGCGGCGCGGTATTCAACTGAACAACAGACCCAAAACAACAATGCGGGTGCCCGAAAGGGCACCCGCACTTGCTTTACTAAGATCAGTATCCGATTTCCGCCAGGATCCGGTCGGTGACCCGGGCCACCAGCAGGGAGAACTCCCGGGATACATGGGGCTTTTCCAGCCCACGGACGCAGCGGCCGAGCTGCTCTACTTCCAGGGTATAGTTATCCCGCACGGAAACGGTCTTCGTTTCCGAAACCCCGTCCCGGATGACGGTATATGGGATTTCCCCGCTCTGGTTGAACTCCACGGGGGAGACAATCGTTCCTTTCGCCCCAAAGATGCGGAACCGGTCCAGCCGCCCGTGGGGCAGCAGCATGCCGCAGTCCAGCGCCGCGACGGATTCGTCATTGTACAGCAGCAGGGCGGAGGTAAACAGGTCGATTCCCTTCGGGGAGAACTGGGCAGATGCCCGGACGTCATCCGGCTCTTTCCCAATCATCCACATGGCCATGCTGACCGCGTAGCAGCCCAGGTCATACATCGCCCCGCCGCAGGTTTCCTTCCGCAGGCGGATATCGGTATCCGGCCGGCGGCCGGTGATAAACGCAGATTCCATGTACCGGATATCCCCGATGACTCCCGAATCCAGCTCCGCTTTCACCGCCTGCACAAACGGGCTGTGGAGGTACGCGAAGGCTTCCATCAGGTATACGCCGCTTTTTTCCGCCGCATCGAACATCCATTTGACCTGCTCTTCGGAAACCGCCAGGGGTTTCTCGCACAGGACGTGCTTCCCGGCCTGCAGCGCCCGGACGGACCATTCACAGTGCAGGTCGTTGGGCAGGGGAATATAGACCGCCTCCACTTCCGGATCAGCCAGCAGTTCCTCATAGCTTCCGTAAGCCTTCCGGAATCCAAACTGATCCCGGAAAGCCTGTGCCTTTTCCGGGCTCCGCCCGGCGACCGCCCAAAGCTCACAATTCTCCGCCTGCAGCATCCCGGGAATCGTCGCCCCCCGGGCGATATCCGCCGTACCGAGGACACCCCACCTGACTTTTTCCATTCCTGTATTCCTCCTGCCCATATTCGTTTATCCGCTTTCCTGTATCGTACACGTTCGAGTATACTCCAAGTCAAATCTTTTTCACCGGATTCCTGCTGAAACGGTGCAAACCTGGCCGGATTATTGTATTTTTCATGCACCGGGATCAATCAAGTTATGTACATGTTGAAAAGTATGGATTTTATGGCCCAATTTGATTGACCATAATATAAGAAATGAATTGCTTTCCACAAAGGTTTCGGATATAATTACATATTGATATGGATTGGGTTACAAGCACGGAAATCCGAGTGATCAGAAAACAGGAAAGGCAGGGAAGCTTTCCGCCAGCGCCGGGGTATCCACGGACGGTGAAGCTGGACCGATGACACTTGCCGGACAGCCGTTCCGTTTACGTGTGTTTTCAGGAAGGACGACGGGGAAATCCGCCGCCCGCAGCGGAGCTATGCTTTTCAGGAGGAACGGAGATGTACACATACTGCCTCTTCTGCGAAACGGCCAAATGCCGCTATGTGGCACACGAGGTAACACAACGGCTGGGATGCCTGGTGATTTCGCCGCGGCAGATCCAGCACACCTGGCAGAACGGAAAGATGGTGGACCGCCCCCGGGACCTGCTTCCCGGGTACCTGTTCCTTTACTGCGAAGAACCCACGGACATATCCCAGTGCCGCTACATCCCGGGCGTGCTCCGGTGCCTGAAGACATCGGAACAGGACTACATGCTCACGGGAAGCGACGAAACATTTGCCCTGATGATCCTGCAGATGAACGGCGTGATCGGCAAAACGCCGGTCTACGAGAAGGACCAACGGATCCGGCTGACGGAAGGAGCCTTCTCCGGCCTGGACGCTGTCATCCGCAAGGTGGACCACCGGGCACGCCGAATGCAGATTGAGGTTCCCTTTGCCAAAATGCTGGTGAAAACATGGGTGGAATATGAAATTGTGTCGCCGGATGAACCGGCGGCTGTTTTCCCCCGAAGAACGGAAGGAGATGCCGGATGGCAAGAAACGAGACCAACGAAGTGAAAAAAGTACAGGCGCCGGCCGCCCAGGCGGCCGCTCCCGCCAAGGAAAATGATGATGTATTTGAGATCGACCTGGCGGAGCTGGCGCTGCACTTCCTCGAAAAAATCCACTGGATCCTCCTGACCGCCATCCTGGGTGCGGCTATCGCGTTTGGTTACGTGCAATACGCGGTGACCCCAATCTACCAGGCGACGGCCAAGATCTATATCGTTGGCTCCGATACCGCCATCTCCCTGAGCGACCTGCAGATCGGCACAAACCTGGCGGCCGACTACCAGGAAGTGTTCAAGAACTGGCATGTGCATGAACTGGTGGACAAGCGCCTGAACCTGAATTACTCATATTCAAAACTGTCCAGCATGCTGAGCGTATCCAACCCGAGCAATACCCACGTGCTGTATGTGCAGATCAAATCCCCGGATCCGCGGGAAGCCAAGCTGCTTGCCGATACCTACGCCCAGGTGGCCCGGGAATTCATCGCGGCCAAGATGGACATGCGCGAGCCGAACATGTTTGAGGAAGCCCGCCTGCCCGACAAGCCGGTGAGCCCGCAGAAACCCCGGACCGTGATCATCGGTTTCCTGCTTGGTGCCCTGCTAGCCATGGCGATCATCGCCATCAAGCACTTCAGCGATGATCGGATCCTCACCACGGAGGATATCGCCAAGGTGGGCGGACTGACCACGCTCGGCATGATCCCGCTGCAGGATTTTGAACACAACGCGAAAAACGGCCCGCCTCCGTCGGCCTACGGGCAGCGGAGCAGCCGGAAAACCGGAAAGGGGGAATAACAGATGCTGAAAGCCGTGATCAGCGCCAACGCCGCGCTGGACTACGCCGGTTCCGAAGCCATGAACACCATCTGTTCCAACCTGACCTTCTCCGGCAGAAACATCAAAAAGATTGTCGTTACCAGCTGTGAGCCGAATGACGGCAAAAGCTTTGTTGCCTTCCAGATCGTGCAGAATATGGCCCGCCGCGGCCAGAAGGTGGTCCTGATGGACGCGGACCTCCGGCTCTCCGTCATGAACGCCCACTACGGCATCCAGCTGCAGGGGAGCGGGATGGGCCTGGCCCACCTCCTCAGCGGCCAGTGCTCCATCGATGAGGTTGTATACGAAACCGACCTGCCGAACGTCTTCTTCATCCCAATCGGCACGGACGTGCAGGCGCCTCTTTCCCTGATTGCCACGCCGGACTTTGACCACCTGGTGGAAACGCTGAGCGAGACGTTTGACCTGGTGGTCATCGACGCCCCGCCGGTGGGCCTGGTCATCGACGCGGCGGAAATCGCCAAGAGCTGCGACGGCAGCATCCTGGTGCTTGAATACAGCAAGACCCACCGCCGCGCCCTGCAGGAAGCCAAGCAGCAGATGGAACGCACCGGCACCCCGATCCTGGGATGCGTGCTGAACAAGGTTGCCATGGACCGCCTGAGCACCAAGAAGTATTACAGCTACGGCGGCAAATACGGATACAGCAAGTACGGCCATTACGGCAAGTACGGCAACGCCTATTACCGCCGGGAGGGCGAGGACGGAAAGAAAAAGAAATAACTGCCCATTCACCATCAACCACCGCTGACGTAAAGGAGCGGGACGAAAGTGAACAAACGAATTATCATCAAAGCCGCGGTACTGATCATCCTTGCGGCTATCGTGCTGGCCGGTATTCTCCTGTTCCTCCGCAATACGGATGACAGCCAGTATACGGAATCCCGCGGCAGCATGACCGAGGGATTCGGCCAGCTGAAGACCATCGAATGGAACGGCCGCACCTACCGGGAAAAGCCGGCAGTTACCACTCTCCTGATCGCCGGTATCGACCAGCACGGCGACCCGGAAGCCACCGGCTCCCAAACCTACCGGCGCGGCTCCCCGGCGGACTTCCTGCTGCTGCTGGCCATCGACCACACCGGCAAACAGATCCACCAGCTGCAGATTGACCGTGACACCATGGCGGACGTGTTCGTCCTGGGCGTTTTCGGCAACGAGGTAGGCTCCCGGGTGATGCAGATCTGCCTATCCCATTACTACGGCGACACGCCTGAAGCCAACGCAAAATCCACCATCCGTTCCTTGCAGACCCTGCTGGACGGACTGGAAATCGACGGCTGGTACATGGTTGACTATGGCGCAATCCCCACCCTGAACGATGCCCTGGGCGGCGTCCAGGTCCATATGGACTTTGACATGACCCCGGTCAACCCCGCCTGGACAAAAGGCAGCACGGTGACCCTGCACGGGCAGGAAGCGGAACAGTTCGTCCGCGCCCGTATGACCGTCGGCTCCGGCACCAACCAGGAACGTATGGTCCGCCAGGGCGAATACATGCAAAAAGCCATCAAACAGATGAACAAAAGGATCAGCAGCGATCCAGCCTTCGGCGAATCGCTGCTGAAATCCCTGGAAACGATTGCCACCACCAACATGACCACCAAGCGGCTGGCGGAGGAACTGAACCAGGCCTACAACTACGAAATCCTCCCGATCGACCATCCGGCGGGGGAGTACACCATCGGCGATGACGGGTATGTGGAATTCCACATGCAGAAAGACGCGGGCATCGACTGGATCCTGGAGCACCTGTATTCGCTCCCGGAATAACCCCGCGGGAAAGAAGGAAACGGCCAGCCTTGTACACGGATATACACAGCCACGTCATCTGGGGCGTGGACGACGGCGCGGAGGAGCGGGAAGAGACGTTCCGCATGCTGCGGGAAGCCGCCGCGGACCGCATCACCCGAATCATCTGCACCCCGCACGTCACCCCGGGCGTATACGAATTCCCGGAGGAAACCTTCGACCGGCACTTTGCCGCCGCGGAGGAGTACATCGCGCAGGAGAACCTGCCGATCCAGCTGTACCGCGGCGCGGAGATCCTCTATACGGACAACACCCCGCGCCTCCTGCGGGAAAAGCGGGTGCCGACCCTGGCGGACACGAACTGCGCGATGATCGAGTTCAGCCCCACCGACACCTTGGACCGTATCACGGATGCCCTGCAGAAGGTGGCGGGCGCCGGATTCATCCCGGTGATTGCCCACATGGAGCGCTACCCGGCCATCGGCAAAATCCGCCAGGTAGAAGAAATGAAAAGCCGATTCCACGCCCTGGTCCAGATCAACGCCCGGAGCCTCATCCGCAAGCAGCCCCTGCTGCGGCGCGGATTCTTCGACAGCCTTTTCAAAGAAGGCCTGGTCGATTTCATCGCCACCGATACCCACGCCTTTGCCGGGCGGGAAACCTGCATGACGCCGGGAATGGAAGCCCTGGCGAAAAAATACGGCGCGGACGCGGAACGAAAAATCCGGAACAACCCGGACAAATTTTTCTTCAACTGACATCCCCGGCAGCAGGCAGCAGAAAGATTTGCAAGAATTGTTGACAAGGGTTACCCCGGAATGGTATGATATGCAGTGATACTGGAAAGTGTATCATTGTAAATAGCAGGAGGTATGAGATTATGAAGAAACTGTTTTCCCTGGTACTTGCCCTTGCAATGCTGCTGACTGCAGCCTTCGCGATTGCTGAAGGTTCCAAAGAAGAACCCACCATCGGCGGAGATGTTTCTGGAGTCCCCATGGAGTTTATTGCTGACACCGAAGAGAGCGCCGCTGCCATCAAGGCTTTCGCGGACGCGAAGGAAGCCGGCGACGTCCTGGCCCCCCTGCCGGACGATGTGAAGGCCAAGATTCCCGAAGGTTTCGCCACCATCAGTGAAATGGTGACCGCCAAGCTCGATGGCGAGATCGACAATCTGCCGGACGAAGTGGTCATGAACGTCATGTTCGAAACCCCCTATAGCGACGGCCAGAAGGTGATCGTCCTGATCGGTATCCTGCCTGAGAACGCGGAAGAAGAAATCGAATGGCAGGCCTTTGACGGCGTCGGCAAGGCCGATGGTAGCGTCGATGTGACCGTTCCGAAGGCTGTCTTCGAAAAGGTTCAGACCAACCCCTTCCTGATCGGCGTGATCAGCGAATAATCCAAGAAAGCAAAATACCCCTGTAGAAATACAAAACCCGTTTCCCCCGGATCCAGTGATCCGGGGGAAACGTTTGTCTGGAAAATAGTTTTTCTCCGGTTTTCCCAGAACAATCCCGGGAGGGTTCGTATTCCCATGAAGAGACTGCCGGCTGTCCTCATCTGTTTCCTGACGGTTCTTTCCATGCTGCTGCCCGTCTTCTGCGCAGCAGAAGACACCGGCCTGACTCTTTCAGCCCAGGCCGACCGGCAGAAGCATACCGTCCGTTATGTGTATACCGATGCAGAGGGAACTCCCTGCCCGGGACCAAACGGGTATGCTGTTATTGAATGCCAGTATGAGGGAAACCGGAAGTATCCCTTCAAGATCCGTTACCTGGACGCTAAGGATAAACGGGTGAATAACCCGGCTCAGTATGCCGTTGTCAAACTGAACTATGACGCAAAGTGGCACCTGACGGAAGCGACTTTCTACGGAACCGACGGAAAAATCACCAACACTGCGCATGGATATGCTCATGTATACATCCGTTACGATGACGGCGAAATCTCCAATGCCCTGTTCTACAACAAGAAGAATGAGAAGCTGAAGGACCCGGACGGCACCATGCTCGGGAGCATTTCCTCCTGGCTGGATGAGGACGGAAGCCCCCGCCTGCCGTTTGACGAGCCCCTGCTGCTGATGGACTGGAACCCGACGCCGGCCCCCACAGAAACCCCGGAACCTACTCCCACACCCACCGCCACCCCAACACCTACCCCGGTCCCCACTCCAACACCTGAACCCACTCCGACACCAACCCCCATTCCGACACCCACACCTACTCCAACCCCGATTCCGACGCCTACCGTAACACCAGTGCCGACCGCTACCCCGACCACGGAACCGACTGCAGAGCCGACGGCTGAGCCTACTGCCGAACCCACAACAGAGCCGACAGCTGCACCGACTCCTGCAGCTGAACCGACAATCGAACCCACTGCGGAGCCGACTCATACGCCGGAACCCACTGCGACTCCGACTGCAACTCCTTCGCCAACTCCCACACCAACTGCAACCCCAACACCAACACCTACCCCTACACCAACACCCACACCCTCGCCATCGCCAACACCGACCCCCACGCCTACACCTACACCTACCCCTACCCCTACCCCTACCCCTACACCAACACCCACACCCTCGCCATCGCCAACACCGACCCCCACGCCTACGCCTACACCGACTCCAACTCCAACTCCTACACCGATCCCCACTCCCACACCTACGCCAACTCCAACTCCGGCGCCTGTACTGCGGAAAGTGGAACCCGAAAGCGGGGAAGGAGAGTCACGAAACCTGATCACCGAAACCTGGTTTGATTACCTCGGAAACCCGGTGATGGGTGAGGACGGATTTGTCACGCGAATTCGGCAGATGAGCAAGGACAAGGTGATCTCCGAGAGCTGGTATGATGAACTTGGAAATCCCATGTCCCCCGGCGGGGAAACCTACTGCCGGGTGGACTATACATATGACAAGGCCGGGAATATCAACCGCGAAAAATACTACGATGCGGAAGGCAACTCCATTCGCTGCCTGGCTGGCTATGCGATCGTCTACCGTGAATTTGACGCCTACAACCGGGTGGTTTATGAAAAGTTCTATGACACCGACGGCTTCGCCATTATGACGATCGAAGGTGTCGTATCCTACCGGTACGCCTATGATGATGATGGCAATATGATCCAGCGTACCGCCTACGATTATTTCGACCATGAAATCCAGACTCCTTAACAAATAAGTATTATCTCCATGATGGAGCAGAAATCCCCCAGCAAATTCTATTTGCGAAAGGATGTTGTCTCATTGGAAACTGAAAAGATAACACATAGTACCGACACTGGCCGCCGCCCCAAAGGAAAGCAGGTTAAGATCGGCCCATTCCGGTTTGAACACTGGCAGATTATCTCCATTCTGTTGGCAATCTATGATTATGTCGCGATTACAGGATCCTATTTTATTGCACTTTGGTCCCGGTTCGATGGGGTATTCAGCGCCATTCCGAAACGGTATTTGGATGCTTATTCCACCTGGTGCTTTCCGTTCGCAGCCGTATGTATCGTGATCTTCTATCTGTTCCGCATGTATCGGAGTATGTGGCGGTATGCCAGCCTCGCTGAATCAGCACGGATTGTTTTTGCATCCATGACTACGGTGATTCTGCACACTGTCGGGATTACAGTATTTGTGATGCGGATGCCGATTTCCTACTATATTGTTGGTGCAATCCTCCAGTTTATCTTCCTGTTGCTTCCGCGCTTTGCATACCGGTTTATGAATGCAATCCTGAAACGGGTTTCCAGTAGAAATTCAGATGGCACAAAACGGGTGATGCTGATTGGCGCGGGTTCCGCTGGACAGATGATTCTGCGAGAACTTCTACAGGCCAGGGAAATTACCGAGCGTGTAGTATGCATCATTGACGACAATCCCAATAAGTGGAACCGGTTTATGGAAGGCATTCCGGTCGTCGGCGGCCGGGACGATATCCTTTATGCTGTCAAAAAATATAGCGTAGAAAAAATATACTTTGCGATTCCCAGCGCAACTGCCCAGCAGAAGCGAGATATCCTCATGATCTGCAATGAAACTGGTTGCGAGCTGAAACAACTTCCCGGTATCTACCAGTTTATGCTGGATCGGGTCAGCATCACCCAGATGAAGAAGGTCAGCGTGGAGGACCTGCTGGGCCGCGAGCCAATTCGAACGGATATGGCGGAAGTATATGCCTTCGTTTCTGGCAAAGTGGTTCTAGTCACCGGAGGTGGCGGAAGTATTGGTTCTGAACTGTGCCGCCAGATTGCGGCGCATACCCCGAAACAGCTGATTATCTTCGATGTCTATGAGAACAATGCCTACAGCATCCAGCTGGAACTTCAGCGGAAGTACCCTGAACTGAACCTGGTTACCCTGATCGGCAGCGTACGTGACAGCCGGCGGATTTTCCAGGTGTTCCGGAAGTATCAACCCCAGATCGTCTACCATGCAGCCGCTCATAAGCATGTTCCCCTTATGGAGGACAGTCCATGTGAGGCAATCAAAAACAACGCACTGGGCACCTACAAAACCGCCTATGCTGCCATGGTTAATCACTGCGAACGTTTTGTACTGATCTCCACCGACAAGGCAGTGAACCCCACCAACGTGATGGGCGCATCGAAGCGGATTTGCGAGATGATCATCCAGAGCTTTGACCATATGATCAAGCAAGGAAAAGCCGCGGAAATCCCCCAGCTTTTCACGCACGCCGGCTACGAGAACGCGGACCGGGAAGGGAATGGCCACGTTTTCCAGGATATCAAAACCGAATTTGTGGCTGTCCGCTTTGGTAACGTCCTTGGTTCGAATGGCTCCGTGATCCCGCTGTTCCGCGAACAGATTGAGCGCGGCGGCCCGATCACTGTGACCCATCCGGATATTATCCGGTACTTCATGACAATACCCGAAGCTGTCAGCCTGGTTATGCTGGCTGGGACCTATGCCCACGGCGGGGAAATCTTCGTCCTGGACATGGGCTCTCCGGTTAAAATCGACTCCCTGGCCCGGAATATGATCAAGCTTTCCGGATACCGTCCGGATGTGGACATCAAAATCGAATATACCGGCCTGCGTCCCGGCGAGAAGCTTTATGAGGAGAAGCTGATGGCCGAAGAAGGCTTGAAGAAGACGGACAATGAACTCATCCATATCGGATGTCCGATTCCCTTTGATGAGGAGAAATTCCTGAACCAGCTTGCTCTCCTGATGGATGCAGCCTACAGCAACAAAGAAAGCACCATCCGGGAGCAAATTGCCGGCATTGTTTCCACCTATCGTCCGGAGGACATTACCCCCCGGCAGACAATGGACGGCACCTACCAACGGCTGGTTCATGAGGCGGATCAGTAATGAGCTATAGAACGCTGTCTCAGGTTTCCTCGCTGTACATTGTTCTGCCTGTCTTACTGATTATCTTCATTACGGCGATGATTCTCCGGCGACGGCAATCTCGACCTGCTGGTTTTTCTATTGCTGATAAGGTAATCCTCGGTGGGATGCTTGCCATTTACCTGATCCTGTATTCTTACTTGATACTGCTATACAGAAGACCATCTAATCGGCCACAGATAAACCTGAATCTGCTCTGGAGCTATCGGGAGGCATTCCGATTCGATGAAAGTTTTTTCAAAATTCGACGACTCAGCCTGGCCCGTCAGATCCTCCTGAACATTCTGGTGATGATTCCCATTGGGCTCCTGCTGCCCATGGTATACCACCGCTGTAGACATCCATATCTGCTAACCATACTTACAGGCTTTGTACTTTCTATCCTGACCGAGACTCTGCAGTACTTCACCCATCTTGGCCTTTGCGAACTGGATGATATTCTGGATAATACTCTGGGTTGCCTGCTGGGTGTTTTCCTGTTCCAGATTGGCACATGGACAACGAACCGGATCTACAGACATCGAAAAGCCATAAAATCCGAATAATCAAAGCAATTTCTTCCAGACACTTCTGAAAATGAATGGGAAGGAACCTGAAAATGCAAAACAAGCAAACACCTGAAAACAAAGAAACAACAAGGAATATCCTTCAGAAAATTATTAAAGCCCTGGCAAAGGACTTATGGATTGTTATCCTGGATATTCTTGCTGTCAATCTGGCATATTTCCTGGCGCTTATGCTCCGTTTCTTTGTAAACGGGGAATTCCGGCCAACGGTGAGCTATTACCAGACAGATTTTCTGAAATTCGCACCGTTCTATACAATTCTCTGCATTCTGGTGTTCGCGTTATTCCGGCTCTACGGCGGAATGTGGCGGTATGCAGGCATCAATGATATGAACCGGATCATCGGTGCTTCTGCGGTTACGGCAGTGATTCATATCATCGGTACTGCCATCTTTATCCGCCGTATGCCAATTACCTACTACATCATGGGTGCGGTAATCCAGTTCCTTTTCATCTCCTTGATCCGTTTCGGATATCGAATCCTGTTGGTGGAAAAGAAAAAGGTAACTGCCCGGAAAGCACCCACTGTCCCCACCATGATTATCGGTGCTGGGGAAACTGCCCGCAAGGCGATTCACCACCTGGAGGATACCCCATTCCGTGCAATATTGGCTGTTGATGAAAAGAGTGCCGGAAAGTCGCTGGACGGCATTCCGATTATATCAGATGCGGAACAGGGCTTTTCCAAAGTTCGCGCTGTGTTCATCGCTGAACCAAGCCTGGACAGCGAGAAAAGGAAATCCATTAAGGCAGCTTGTGAAGAACGCGGACTGGAATTACAAGATTATACCGGCTATCTCAGCAATCTGGGAGGAAAGGTTCCGGTCACCAGCCTGCTGGAAGTGATACCCGGTCCTGTAGAGCTGGAGATTGATGGTAAATCCCTTCAATACGCTTCCGGTCATGAAGCCCTGGAGCACCTGAAAGACCGTTTTGAGGTCAAGAGCATTGAAGCAACCAAAATCATCTTAACCCGCCCCAATACTTCTGCATATATCGGCTATGAAGCATGGGCACAACAGTACAAGGAAGAAACCGGTGAGGATATCAGTTTCTTCTGATTCAAATCACTCAGGTAAAAGAGAGACAAGACGGGAATAGCAGCAAAGCACTACAGGGAGCAGTATCCATGAAATGCGAAGAGAAATTTGAGCAGATATATGGTCGGGAAGCCGATGGGGTTTCTTTCTCCCCATACCGGATCTGCCCGATCGGTGCGCACAGCGACCACAACCTGGGAAAGATCACCGGCTTGGCAATTGACCAGGGAATTCATATCGCCTTCAGTCCTAAGCATAACGGGGTTGTCGAAATGTCTTCCCTGCAGTTCCCCAAGCGTGCCCAATGGCATATCCGGGAGATCGGCGACAAAACTGGGGACTGGGCGGATTACCTTCGGGGTGCGACCTGGGCTCTGGCCAAAGACCACAGTCTTTCAGTCGGGTTGTGCGGGGTAATCGAAGGATCCCTGCCGATCGGCGGACTGAGCAGCAGTGCTGCGGTCATTCTTGCTTTCCTGGATGCTTTAGCCAAAGTGAACCACATTCGGCTGGGAGACCAGGAACTGATCAACATCGCTTTCGATGCGGAGAAAAACTATGTAGGCGTCAATGTCGGCACCCTGGACCAATCCTGCGAAGTCCTTTCCCGGAAAAACCACCTGCTCTACTTGGATTGCAAGGATAATCATTACGAATTGATTCCGGAATCTCCCAACATGAAACCCTATGCTATTGCAGTTTTCTTCAGCGGACTGGAGCACTCCCTTGCAGGTTCCAAGTACAATATGCGGGTGGATGAGCTGCGGGCTGGCGTATATGCACTGCAGGCTTTCAGCGGGTATGATTACGGTAAATTCAATCAAGCCAACGCACGGGACGTTGCTTTTTCCGTTTACCAGGCTTACAAAAACAAACTTCCGGAACCTTGGGCAAAGCGCTGTGAACACTGGTATACCGAATTTCAGCGAGTCGAAACCGGTGCGGAAGCATGGAGAAAGGGAGACATTGAAGAATATGGCCGTCTTTCCTTTGAATCTGGCTGGAGCAGCATTCACAACTGGGAATCCGGGGCTCCTGAACAGATCCGGCTGTACGAAATCATGCGGGAGACAGATGGGATCTATGGAGGCCGCTTCTCCGGTGCCGGATTCAAGGGTTGTTGTATGGCATTGATTGATCCCCGGAAAACAGACAGTATCCGGGAAGAAGTGGAACGGAAATACCTGACATCTTATCCGGAAATGGAAGGGAAATATAGTTTCCACCTATGCAAATCCGCTGACGGAATCGGAGCAAATCTATGAAGTGTGTAATTCTTGCCGCAGGCTATGCGACCCGGATGTATCCGCTTACCGAGAACTTCCCTAAGCCACTCCTTGAGGTTGGCGGGAAGCCAATCCTGGACTGGCTTGTGGATGATCTTTCCCCGGCTATCGAGCAATTCATTGTGATCACCAACCATAAGTATGCAGAACATTTCAGGAACTGGGCTAAGGACAAACCCACCGTCACCATTCTGGATGACGGCACCGAAACCAATGAAACCCGCCTGGGAGCCGTGAAGGACATCCAGTTTGCTATTGATCAGCTGAATCTGAAGGACGATCTCCTCGTCATTGCCGGGGACAACGTTCTGGAGTTCAGCCTGAAAAGCTTTGTTGAGTATGCAAAGCAAGCTGGAACTTCCTGTGTTATGCGCTATTGGGAAGAAGACGAAAACAAACTTCACCGGGCTGGCGTTTCGGAAATAGACGGCGAGAAACTCATCAGCTTTGAGGAAAAGCCGAAGGAACCCAAGAGCCACTGGTGTACACCACCTTTCTATTTCTATTCTTCCAAAGATGTACAGAAGATTCAGGATGCTATCGAAGACGGGTGTGCAACGGATGCACCCGGAAGCCTGGTTGCCTGGATGTGCCAGCACAGCCCGATGCACTCCATGGTCATGCCGGGAAGACGCTTTGATATCGGTGACATGGCATCCTACCAGAATGTCAAGGACAGCTATACCGGCCCCACAAAGTAAAGCAAAAAGCAGAACACAAAGGCAAACAGCCAACAAAAAGCAATCATCAAATATTCATCCAACAACCAAACACCAGGAATAATACAACCGAGGTGCTGATATGGACTTTTTATCAGATCCGAGATTTGCCGGTATCGAAAAGTTTGACCGGAAAGTATGGCTTTCCAGCCCTACCATGCATGGGGATGAACAGCGCTGGGTAGATGAAGCCATCCAGACCAACTGGGTTTCCACGGTCGGTGCAAATATCAACGAAGTGGAGAAGGAAATCGCTTCCTATATTGGCATCCCTCATGCTGTTGCACTATCTGCCGGCACAGCTGCACTGCACTTGGCAATCAAACTAACTGGCGAAAAACTCTACGGCCAGCCGAAGGTCGGCCACGGCACCCTGGAAGGAAAAAAAGTTTTCTGCTCGGATATGACATTCGACGCGACCGTCAATCCGGTTGCCTATGAAGGCGGTGAAGCCGTCTTCATCGATACCGAACGCGACACCTGGAACATGGATCCGGAAGCGCTGGAGAAAGCATTCAAACTCTATCCGGAAGTCCGCCTGATTGTAGTTGCCCACCTGTACGGAACGCCCGGAAAGGTGGACGAGATCCGCCATATCGCAGACGCCCACGGCGCCCTGATCGTGGAAGACGCTGCGGAAAGCCTGGGTGCCACCTACAAGGGCATCCAGACCGGCACTTTCGGTGATATCGGAGTTATCAGTTTCAACGGCAACAAGATAATCACCGGCTCCAGTGGCGGCATGCTGCTCACAAAAAGCAAGGAAGACGCTGACAAAGCCCGGAAATGGAGCACCCAGAGCCGGGAGGCTGCCGCCTGGTACCAGCACGAAGAACTGGGCTACAACTACCGGATGAGCAACATCATTGCCGGTATCGTCAGGGGTCAGATCCCATATCTGGATGAACACATTGAACAGAAACGAAATATCTATTACCGCTATAAGGAGGGTCTGAAAGACCTTCCGGTTACCATGAATCCATTCGATGAGCAGAACTCCGTCCCAAACTACTGGCTTTCCTGCATGCTGATTGATGAGGAGGCCATGGCACCCCATATTCGCGGGGAGCAGGATGAACTCTGGAAGAGCGAACCAAGTAAAAGCAGCCCCGGGGAGATCCTGGCAGCCATTGCGGCTTTCAATGCTGAAGGACGCCCTATCTGGAAGCCCATGCATATGCAGCCGATATACCGGACGAACCCCTTCGTCACAGTCGAGGGGAACGGCAGAGGACGCACAAATGCCTACATAAAGGGCTCTGGAGTGGACGTAGGAGCCGATATTTTCCGTAGAGGGTTGTGTCTTCCCAGCGATAACAAGATGACGGAAGAGCAGCAGGATCGGATTATTGAGATCATTTATCGGTGTTTTCGGTGATGTCAGGCCGTGTAGGCTGGACATGGCTGAGGGGCGTAGATAGAAAGATACCGGCTTGAAGCCATATTGGTTGGACCGCAATTAGGTATATAAATAGGAAAAAGTCATGTCGATTGGACCTGAATTAGTTTCGTAGACATGCGTTTGCTGGGCTTCAATCAGGTGCGCAGACACGAAAAACTCCGTCTGCTGCATATGCTTTAGGTAGTCATAGATGCATCTACTCCGCATGCATGAGGTAGCCACATTGGGTGCAGTTTTGATCGCAAGAGATATTCACCGTAAGAAACCGATCACATAGATTGAAGGGCGGAGGAAAAAGCTATCGATTATGTATTTGGATTACTGGACATCCCCTGGTGGTATTACGCGATAGCGGCTTTCCTCGGCGTAGCTGGCTGGCGAGTGTGGAAGAAGCTGAGCCTGGGGTTGTTGATAGGATATGCATTTCTCATCCTTTCTGAGACAGTCTTGATTCGGAAACCGTTTGAAGGTGAACACATAAAGCTCGAACTCTTCTGGTCGTGGAGGGTATGGAGCGTCCAGCAAAACCAGATCCTCACAAATGTGATCATGTTTGTGCCGGTTGGTGTTTTGGCTGGATGGATATGGAAATGGCGAGGGCTGTGGGTTGCAGTTGGATTGAGCATCATTATTGAATTCTTGCAACTTTTGACAGCGCGGGGCCTATGTGAGATTGATGATGGGATTCATAACTGTATTGGCGCTCTGATTGGTATTGGAATTGTGATGCTGGACAAGAAGATTTCAAGAGTTGAGGAAATCAAATGATAATACTAAAGATTATATTCTGGATTGTGGCTATTGCAGCGGTAGTCGGTGCGATAGCCGCAGTGCTAGATATTGCTAAGAATAAATTGAATGGCATTTATGCGCGTTGTATCAAGCGTTTTCTAGATTCCTTCCTGTCAACAGGGGCGATAATTATTCTTTCTCCCCTTTTTCTTATCTTGACGGCTGTTGGTGCTTATAAGATGAAAGGTAATCCCTTCTTCACACAGGCGCGTCCAGGCTGGCATGAGAAGATATTTAAACTCATTAAGTTTAGAACAATGAGCAATGAGAAGGATAAAGAAGGGAACTTGTTGCCTGATGAGGTACGATTAAATAAGTACGGCAGGTTCCTCCGTTCAACATCGTTAGATGAGCTTCCTGAGCTTTTCAATATCCTTGTCGGACACATGAGTATAATTGGGCCAAGACCCCTGCTTATTGAGTATTTACCTTGGTATACAGATAAGGAACACAGACGTCATGACGTAAGGCCTGGGCTTACAGGTTGGGCACAGGTGAACGGCAGAAATAATCTCGATTGGGATCATCGATTTGAAACAGACGTATTTTACGTTGATCATATTTCATTCTTATTTGATCTTAAAATATTCTTCCTAACGATTAAAAAAGTATTAGTTCACGAAGACGTAGTAGAAAACACAAGAGCTGTGGAACCAAATTTTGCTGAACAAAGAAGAGAACAAGCTGAGCAAGCTCAAAGAGGTAACAAATGAACTTTCTGATTCTTGCCGCTGGCACGCGGAATAAAATCGTGCAGTATTTCAAGAAAACATTTGATGGGGTTGGTACCGTTGTGGCCACAGATGCAAATGCTCTTGGTCCTGCCATTTACGATGCCGATAAGTATTATATTGTGCCGCCGATTACGGAGCCGGGCTATATTGATATCATCTTTGACATCTGCAAAAAAGAAAAGATCAATGGAGTCATTAGTCTCATCGATCCAGAACTGAGTTTACTTGCAGCTAATGAAGAGAAGTTTAAAGCTCTTGGGGTAATATTTGTCGGCTCATCCTACGACCTCTGTGAGATGGCTTTAGACAAGATGCAGATGTATGAGTGGTTAAAGGCTCACGGTTATAACTGCGCTCGTTCCTGGATGGATAAGGAAGAGTTCTATAAGGCTGTGGATGCCGGCGAGGTTTCTTATCCTGTCTTTGTGAAGCCCTATAGAGGATCGGCCTCCATCAGTATCTCAAAGGTCTACGACAAAGAAACGGTTGACCTTCTCTTTGCTCATGAAGACGATCTCATGATTCAGGAATTCCTGGATGGTCAGGAAATAGGCGCGGATGTTTACATCGACTTAATCAGTGGTGAAGTGGTTTCTATCTTCACAAAGAAGAAGATCAAGATGCGTGCTGGTGAGACAGATAAGGCTGTCAGCTTTAAGGATCCAGAGCTCTTTGCGCTGATTGAGAAGTTCGTGAATGAAGCTGGCTATCGTGGGCAGATTGACATCGATATCTTTGAGATCAATGGAACCTATTATATCAGTGAAGTGAATCCTCGTTTCGGCGGTGGGTATCCCCATGCATATGAGTCCGGCGTTGATCATATGAAACTGATTCTGAATAATCTGCAGGGTATTGTAAACAAGAAAAATATCGGTGCCTACGATGAAGACATCTATATGATGAAGTATAACGAGTTAAAAATCGTGAAGATGGGATGACAATAATGAAAGCCGATAAAAGATTGAAGAAGGTTCATGCTCTCGGGTCAATTGATATATATGAGTTTTCTCCAACCCTTATCTATCATTATTGGGAAGGGTATACCAAAGAGAATAGACCAGATTACTGGAATGGAATAGTCCACAAATGCAGGATGCTTATCACTAGATTATTATATGATTACACGGTCTATTATGCAGTTGAGGATGAATCTGTTCGAGGCCATGTCGTGGTCACACATTCAGGCAAACGTATTATTGAAAGCGGCGATAAGAACGATATTATAATTGGGCCAATTTGGACTGCGCCGGATTCAAGAGGCAAGCATTGTGCCACCAATCTGTTGAAATATGTTCTGGAGAAATGTAGCTTCAAAAGCGCTTATAGCTTTGTTTTACCTACAAACGAGCCATCAAAAAAGAGTTTTATGAATACCGGTTTCCACTTGATTGGACATGCGAATGAAGTTGGATTGCTAAAAAAATATAAACTTGTCAGTGATGGTATGTGGAATGCTTATAGATATGACAAAAATAAACTATAAGCTGCGGGAGATACTAACATGAGTAAAATATTGATCTTAGCAAACAGCAGCAGCGGAGTTTACGAATTTCGAAAAGAGCTGATTCGGGAGCTAATTGAACGCGGAAACAATATTATAGTATCTTCTCCTAGTGCTGGGAGAGAACCCGAACTTAAAGAAATTGGCTGTGAAATAATTGAAACCAACTTTGATAGAAGAGGAATAAACCCAATAAAGGACTTCTTGCTTTTTGCTAAGTACAGAAGACTGGTAAAAAGGGAAAAGCCTGACTATATAATTACTTACACTATAAAACCCAATATATATGGAGGATTTGCTTGCAGACTTCTTAAGGCTCCATATGCTGTAAATATTACTGGATTAGGCACCGCATTTGAAAAAGATGGATTCTTGAAGAAAATTGTTATTGCAATGTACAAAGCTGCTCTTAAGAAAGCTAAAGTTATATTCTTTGAGAATTCTGATAATAGAGATACTTTTGTACGGGAAAAAATCATTGATAGTTCTAAATCAAAGGTTCTTAATGGCGCGGGAGTGAACATAGACCATTTTACGTTATCGGAATATCCTTGTGATGAAGCAAGTTTTAAGTTTCTGTTCGTCGGTAGAATCATGAGAGAAAAAGGCGTCAACGAACTTTTTTCAGCGATGAAAAAAATGCGGGATGATGGATGCAACTGTAAATTGATGGTGTTGGGAAGATATGAAGAGGGATATGAACAGCAGATAAAGCAATATGTTGACGATGGATGGCTTGAGTACTATGGTTTTCAATCAGATGTTAGGCCATTCATAGCAAAGGCGCATTGCTTTGTCCTTCCTTCCTATCATGAAGGGATGGCGAACACAAATTTGGAATGTGCCTCTTCTGGCCGTCCGATCATTACATCAAATATCCCTGGGTGCAGAGAGGCTGTAGTAGAGGGAAGTGGTCTACTATGTGAGCCGAAGAACGTTGATAGCTTATACGCAGCTATGAAAGCAATGTATAGTTTGAGCTTCGAAGAAAGAAAACAAATGGGATTAAAAGGCCGCAAGCACATGGAGGATGTGTTTGACAAGAAAAAAGTAGTAAGAATGACGATTGATCATTTATTTCCATAAGTCAAAACGTATTCGGAAGATTTAGTCCTTTACAGATACGGCAGAAGTCAAGAAACACATGAAACTGAAATGGCTGGAATCTGGAGAACGGGGAGAAATCAAGAGGCACTTTGGGGTAAGAAAACACCGCTACTCACTGGATTGTATCGTTTCCAAGCTGAAGGAAACCAGCGAAGCAAGATCCATTCCATTGTGATCTACATGAACCTACGGAAAAGGCTCCGGCTTCTTTTGTGCTTTTTTTCAGTTGGCTCCGAATGACGATTCAAATCTGGCTGGAAGCTAAGGATTCGCACTTGCCTGAAAAATTGCATTTTGACAGGTGAAACTAAATAGACTACACATACAATCGGAGGAATAATTCATTATGGATGAGCCTATACGTATATTACAAGTAGTTACACATATGAATCGTGGTGGCCTAGAAACAATGGTAATGAATTATTATAGAAAAATAGATAGATCAAGAGTGCAGTTTGATTTTCTTACTCATAGGCCAGAATCAGAAAAAAAGGATTATGATGAAGAGATAAAATCCCTTGGAGGGAAAATATATCATATTCAGGAATTGAATCCATTTTCACTTCGTTACAGAGCAAGCCTAAAGACCTTTTTTGAGGAGCATCCAGAGTATAGAGTGATACACGTTCATCAAGACTGTCTGAGTAGTGTTATTTTAAAAGTAGCAAAAGAATGTGGAGTAAAAACAAGAATTGCACATTGCCATAGTAGCAATCAGGATATAAACATAAAATACCCTATCAAATTATATTATAAACGGTTTATTGCTACTTATGCGACGGATTTAATGTCATGTGGAAAAAAATCAGGTGAATGGATGTTCGGCAAAAGTAGTAAGTTTACCATTTTGCCAAATGCTATAGATACAGGATTATTTGTCTATTCGGAAGGTATTAGAAATTCCGTAAGAACAAATCTTGGCTTTAATAAGAGTGATATAGTAATTGGTCATGTTGGCAGATTTAGTAAAGTTAAAAACCATTCCTTCATGATTGATCTTTTTAAACTGATACATGGAAATAATGAGAATTACAAAATGGTGTTTGTTGGTGATGGTATATTAATGCGCGAGACCATTAATAAAGCTGAACAATTAGGCTTGAAAGTGAATGAAGATATTATTTTTTTAGGACTGAGAAGTGATGTTCCTGAATTAATGCAGGCCATGGATATCTTCTTGTTACCATCAAAATATGAAGGAATGCCGATGTCAATAGTCGAAGCCCAATCGACTGGGTTGAGATGCTTCATTTCGGATAAAGTACCTTATGATTGTGTGCTTACTAATCTAGTTACACAACTTTCTTTAAAACTATCGATTGAACGATGGGCAGATGAGATTATGAAAAGTTGTATAGTCGATAGAAATCAGTACCAATCTGCCATAATAGAAGCTGGTTATGATATCACAAAAAATGCGAAATTCCTAGAGAACTATTATCTTTCAAAGTATGAAAGCGAAGAATGAAATGAAACAGAGTAATGATTTTGTTTTAAGGATAAAAGAAGATCTATTTAGATATATAGGCAATACCTCGGTGGGATACATATCAAGGTTAAGGCTTTACGGATGGCAGTATCTGAAAATCCTAAGAAAAGCTAATCATTATTATAAGAAGAACCGTTTTCTATATTTATTGTATGGGTATTTTCTATATAGAAAATCGTTAAAATACGGTTTCCAAATATCTCCGCAGGCCAAAATTGGTCACGGATTATATCTTGGTCATTTTGGAACAATTATCGTAGGAAATGAAGTCGAATTAGGTAATAATGTTAATCTTAATCCAAATGTAATAATTGGAAGAGAAAATAGGGGAGTAAGGGAAGGTAGTCCTAAACTAGGAGACAGAGTTTGGGTAGGAGCAGGATCGGTGATTGTTGGAAATATTAAAATAGGAAGCAATGTTCTGATAGCTCCAAATACATATGTAAATTTTGACATCCCGGATAACAGTGTTGTTATAGGAAATCCTGCGGTCATCAAAACTAATGCATTTGCTACCGAAAAGTATATTTGTAATATAGTGGAGTAATATTTATGGATTTATTATCGATTGTTATTTCGACTTTCAAAGGCGAGGATGGGATATATGATTGTGTTGCTTCTGCAATGGCACAAGATTATCCTCAGTATGAAGTTATAGTAGTTGATGATAATGGTGAAGGAACTGAGTCACAAGTTAAAACGAGTAAAATTCTTGAGCCATTTTTCCATTATTCAAATTTTAAGTATATTACCCACAAAAAGAATATAAACGGATCAGCTGCAAGAAATACTGGGATTCGAGAAGCGTCAGGATCGTTTATAGCTTTCTTAGATGACGATGATATTCTGCACAGTAATAGTATCCGAGCAAGATATGAATGCTTAAATAGACATAATGCTGAGTATGGAGTGGTTTTTTCATCATTTGCTCAATATATTGATGGGAAAAAGGACTTTGAGTGCATTTACTCATTTGATGGGAATATTTTATTCGATTATCTTTCGGAAAAAATTCATAGTCCATCAAGCGTCTTAATGGTACGAAGAAGCGTAATTAACGATATAGGGCTATGGGATGAAGAGTTTAGACGACATCAGGACTGGGAGTACGTTACAAGAATTTTGTCGAAATACAAAGCGTGTTCAATCTCTGATATTACAGTAGATCGGATAGTAACATGGAGAAATAATGCAAAGAAACCAGAATTATTTGAAGAACAAAGAGAGTTCTTTCTTGCCAAAATGAAGCCGATTATCATGTCATTAGATAAGAAGCAAATCAAGCAAGTATATTTTGCTCACTATACAGATGTAGGAAAAAACTATTTAAAACACAAGAAGATTATAAAAGCCTTAAAATTAGCGCTTAAGAGTGGATCCTTTATTAAGGCGGTTTATATATACATTAAAGCAGCATATGTATATTTCATGAAATCAAGGTGATAATATGGAACTTTCACGGCAAGAGCAAAGTGCTTCTTTAATTGCAAGCTTTATAATATCATCTCCAATCGTTGCTTCTTTTTTATCAAGCATCTTTAATATAAACTTTTCGGGGATTGCTGTAATAGCGTGCATATATGTTCTTTTGCTTCGACATATTAAAAAATATAAGCTATATATTCGGAAAAATGTAGCACTGTTTATCGGTTATTTGTTATTGGTACTGTTTGTCTCATCATTAATGTTTGATGGGCATGGCGATGAACTATTCTTACAGTTTGTTGAGTATGGTTTACTTGGCTTATTAGCAGGGGCAGTTCAAGTTAATTCAAAAGATACATTGGATAAATGTATCCATATACTTCTGGTTTTATCTATACCGTGTTTTATTCTTATCCAAACCGGAGCAACAAATAAGTATTCCAATGATATTAATATGGGCCTGACTTATGGAATGATGCCGCTTGTATTTGCTGTAATCACACATTTTTCTTTCTATCGCAAAAAAGCAACGTTATTAAATAATATTTCCTATATAATTGCATTGGTTCTGCTTGCACTTCTATTATATAAGGGTACCAGGGGTATTTGGGTGTGCTTAGTAGTCTTGCTTTATTTTATCTATCTAAATAAAACAAATTATGGTAACAGCGCATCAACAAGCAAAGTATTATTTAGCTTTTTACTTATTATTGTAATATCGTTAGTATTGATCAACTATGAGTATGTTCTTGTAGCCATATCTAATTTTCTCAGTACTCTTGGCGTTGATGTACGATTCTTAGATAAATCGCTATTGTTAATTACAAACGGTGATTTATCAAACGGAAGAACAAAATTGTATGAATTAGCTTGGAATGGGTTTATAAGGTCTCCTATTGTAGGGAATGGAGTAGGTGCCTTTTCGGATAATTATAGTGTTTATGGATACGCGTATATACATAATATGATTCTACAAATACTATATGAACTCGGACTAGTATTTGGACTTCCTATTATATTTTATATAATTTCTCCTTTGAAAACGATGGTATTTAATAATAATGCGAAAAAAGATTTATCTCTATTAATGGTTTTATACGCATCGAGCGTGCCAATGCTTATGCTGTCAAGTGAATTGTGGTTGAATAGGCAATTATGGCTTATGATCGGGTATTACTTATCCAATATAGCTACTAATAGGCAATAATTAACCTACTTGAGGTGTGGATTTTGCAAAAATATAATTACGCTGTTTCATTAACCAGAATTACGGCCATGATATTTATTGTTATTTGTCACTGCTCGTCTTTACTAGGGCATGTGGCTTTGGCAAGTTTTTTTGACGTTGGAGTTCCTATATTTTTTGTAATTTCAGGATACTTAACAGCGTCAAAGAAGATAGCTGACAAAAGAAGTTGGGCACAAAAAAAGATGGTCCGCCTTTACATCCCATTACTTCTATGGCTTGTGGTCTATACAATTGTGAAATTGCTAAAAGGCAATTACGATATTTCTCTTTGGCAAGTAATAATGCTATTGCTGAACATGCAGGGATTGAATCATATATGCAATAGAATTCCGCTGGGTGTAGGGCCTTGGTTCTTTACAGTTATTGAACTTTGCTATATTTTCTATCTAGTACTTGATACAAGCAAAATAGTAAACCATAAAGATAAGTATTCTTTTCGCACCTTGCTCAGTTTATTTGGCATCGTAGTAGTGCTTCAGTTTTGTGGCATAAACTTTGGAGGTATCTTTACATTTTACCTAGGCTGTTTCATTTACAATAATAAAGAAGAAGTATCGAAAATAGCGAATAAAATCTGGATCATAATTATATTTGGAACTGTATCAATTGCCTTACGACTAGTTGGGAAAATGCTCTTTGACGATACGGTGTTTTATGATAATGTTTTGAGTTCTTTTACACACACAATGCTTGCAGCATCTATTTTTTTGTTCTTTCAATATTTAGGTATACATTATAGCAAAACAATAGAATTAATAGGTATGTTTCCGTTAGTAACCTGGCTGGATAAGATTTCTATATATGTATATCTAACGCACACCTGGTTTTTAGGAGTATTAATCTGCAATGTATTTGAAATTACAAACTCCACCTTTGCAATTGTTATTTTAATTGCTTTTACTCTTTCAATGAGCAGTTTTTTGTATAGCATTGAAAAAGTTATTCATAAAGTTACGAAATTATAAAAATAGAATGAGGAAATAATAATGAGAGTTGGTTTTTACTTAAACAATTCGAATTATGAAAACATAGATTTTTCTAGTCCCGAAAAAGGAAACCCGGGTGTAAGAGGGACGCAATACATGATATGGGCTGTCGCGTGCAATTTGGCAAGGACTTATAATGATCTTAATATTGTACTATTTGCTGATATTATTGACAGTATGCCAGCAGATATCTATTGCATAAGTGCAAGTGGAGAAGAAGATGCTTTAAAGAAGGGAAAAGCTATAGGAGTTGATATAATTGTATTGCGAGTATCAATATCTACCCCCGAAAGAGTATTTAAAACGATTGTGGATTTAGATATACAATGCATTACTTGGAGCCATAACTTTGAAGATTATTATCTGGCAGAAATGATTTCAAAAACACCACAGATAATAAGAAATGTATGTGTCGGACGACAGCAGCTAGAAAGACTTTGCGATCATAAAGTGTTCGAAAAATCTCTATATATCTATAATGCACTACAATTTGATGAGTACTCTTCTTCGTATGATGTATCAGCAAGAGCTCACAACGTTACTTATGTAGGAATGTTAGATAGTTCAAAAGGTTTCCATAGATTAGCAAGAATCTGGAAATGGATAGCTAAAATTGATAAGAAAGCTGAATTACATGTTATTGGATCTGGTTCATTAGGAAGTAAAAATACACTTGGCCCATTGGGACTAGCAGATTTAAAATATGAGAAAAGAATCGCAAAATACATTTGTGATGAAAAAGGAGAAATATTACCAAGTATACATTTTTATGGTAATAAAGGTGGCAAAGAAAAAAATGATTTGATGTCTAAGTCAAAGGTAGGAATTGCTAATCCGACAGGTATTGGCGAAACTTTCTGTATCGTAGCAGTAGAATTTGAGGCTTTAGGAGTCCCGGTAGTATCTGCTAAATATGGTGGACTACTTGATACAGTAGAAAACAAGAGAACAGGACTTTTGGCTAATACGGATATGGGCTTGGTAAGAGCTATAATTAAATTGCTAAACGACGATGAGTACAATCGTGAATTAGGAAATTACGCTGCTATATATAGTCGAAAAAAGTTTGGTTTCGAAGTAGCTTTGAAAGAATGGCATGATTTGTTATTAGATGCAGAGCACTATAAAACGGATGAATATAAAAAATTTAATTATCTGCTAAATCAATTTAAGATATGCAGGATTATTAATAAAGGAATAAAGGGAGTTCATGCATTTTCTGGATTTCCGTCTTTACTTAAGTGCGATTACTTAATCCGGAAAGGCGCAAGAAAAGTAATTGCAGTATTAAAGAGGTGATTTTATGCACGTCGATAATGCAAGAAAACAAATTGGATTTGGAGCAACACTTTCGTATATATCCATCGTCTTGAATGCAGTTTATGGATTGGCAATTGCACCGTTTATTCTTAGAGTGCTTGGCGAAGATAACTATGGAGTATATCAAAGCATTGCTTCATTATCTGCAACTATCGCTGTTTTGGATGTCGGTGTTAGTAGTACTGTTCAAAGGTATGTTGCAGTATTTGTCGCCAAAAAAGAGAGAACAGATAAAATAGAAAATTATGTTGGAATGGCAGCAATACAATCATCAATTATTGCTGTTATAATATTATTGGTCGGTGGAATCGTAATCTGTATTCTACCATCTTTATACGTGACTTTTTCTGAATCTCAAATTCTTCAAGCAAAATGGTTGCTTTTTGCGCTTGTTCTTAATCTTATCCTGCATACCTTTGAAAATGTATTTCAAGGAGCAATTTCAGGACATAACGATTTTGTGTTTGTACATTCATCGCGTATAATTTCACTGATTGTTAGAATTGTTGCAATATTGATTTTACTTCCTATTTTTGCAAATGCTCTTGTTATAGCAATAATAATGTGCGCAATAGAGGTAATACTTATTACTATAGAGAGCATGTATCTAAAAAGAAAATATGGTATTCGCCCAAAATTACATAAGTGGGAAGGATTACTATTTAAGGAGAGTCTAATATACACCATAATTGTTTTTTTACAATCGCTTATTGCACAAATCGATAATAATCTTGACAATGTTGTAATTGGCGCTGAAATGGGAGCAAAATACGTTACTGTCTACTCCTTTGGTTTGTCCATATATGCTATGTTTACTCAATTGTCTGTTGCCATCTCAGGGGTTATGCTTCCAACTGTCGCAAAAAGAATAGAGAACAAAGCCTCATATTCAGAGCTTGAAAGCTTAGTTATTCGAGTTGGGAAAATACAATTCATTATTATAGGCGCAGCATTAACTGGATTTATGGTATTAGGTAAAGAGTTTATCAACCTTTGGCTAGGTAGTGGCTTTGAAGATGTATATGGTATAACTCTTGTTTTGATGACTCCGACTATCTTTGAACTATCGCAGAATGTTTCATTATCAATATTAAGGGCTGAAAATAAAATATCTGTAAGACTAAAGGCACTAGGTATTGGAGCATTTATAAATCTTCTGATTACTGTTTTGGGTGTTAGAATATATGGCTATTTTGCTGCTTGTTTTGGAACAGCTATGAGCGTTACCATTGGCAGCCTTGTCTTAATGAATATCTATTATTACAAACAGTATAGATTCAATCCGATACGCATTTATGGAAGTATCATGTGGAAAACATTACTTTGTTTGTTACCAGCTATGATTTGTACATATATAATTAAAACAAAAATATTATGTGTAACCGACTGGGGAAGGTTTTTATTAATGATTATATGCTTCATGTTAGTTTATTGTGCTTTCTTAGTGACCATAGTTAAACCGCAAAAGATCATAAAGTAAAATCGATTATTTAAAGTAAATGCTAAAGCTGATTTATTCTATATCATATGTGCATTAATTTATGTATATTTCTTTTTGTGCTTAAAGAGACATGATTATGATCAAGAATGAAGATACCTGCAAAGCAACGGATAGAGTATATTCGACTGCTGTTGTCTGATGCGATTACCTGTATCGTTTTTATAGTTGCTCGGAACTTTTTCCCCCACCGGATTACATTTGTACGTGCTGTTTCTCTCATAATGATGAACTTGATGGCCAGCATTGCTATTCGGCTTATCTATCAGCTGGTTTATCAGAAGAGGACAAGCGATAACTGGGCTGAGAAGACGGCGTTGGCTTTATTGCGAGGCTTAACAGGTACAACATTTGCAGATGAAAAACCGGAGCGGAACAGGATTAAGATCGCAATCATCGGTGCGGGAAGTGTCGGTGCACTACTTGCAGATGAATTGATCCAAAATTATTTGTTATTTGATGGTTAATGGAGAAGGAGGAGAAGACCATGAAACGCAGTGCCCGAAACTTTTTCCTGAAGGGAATCCTGGTTGTACTGATGGTATGCCTGCTGGTTCCCGCTGTGATGGCTGAGGGAGCGGAGACAGAAGAGGCCCCGCTCTACCGGACCGATGTGACCGAGGAGGACTTCATCGGGACATGGAACCTGGTGAGCATGGTGATGGAGGGATACCAGGTGCCGACGGTGACGCTGGGGCTGAAGGCTACGGTGGTGGTAACCCCGGGGAAGATTGAGATTACGGACGTGCTGGGCGTCCAGAAGACCTACGATACCACCTTTGCGGACGGTGTGCTGTCGTTTGTGAACGACAAGGAAGAGCCGCTGATCGTATACATCACACCCGAAGGGCTGCTGCATGTGGACCAGAAGGCGGACACGTTCTCCGGGGAGATCGATGACGAGAAGGCTCCGGAAAAAGCCGGCGGAACGACCCTGAATATGGCGATGGCGAACCTGAATGCCAATCTGCTGGCCCAGTACTTTGAAAAGGCAGCAGAATAAAGCAGAAAGGCGGCAGGCAGATGAAGAGCAGAAAGTTTTTCCGGCTGGCCGTGGTTTTGCTGCTGGCTGTTATGATGACAAGCAACGCCTGCGCCGAGTTTGACGCGGGACAGTACAGCTATGACGAGCTGGCCGAGATCCGGCAGCAGGTGGAAGCGCGGATGGCTGAACTGGAACGGGAATACGCACTGGCCAACGCGGACCGGGAGATTGTGTTTGAGCAGCCGGAACAGGTGCTGTTTCCCGGGAGGACAATTTCGGTTATGCCGGTGGTGACGATCCTGAAAGACGGCGCACCGGCCAAGACTCAGTTCATATGGAGTTCTTCCGCACCGGAAATCGCCAGTGTATCGAGAAACGGAACGGTAACACCGACCGGCCGCGGGGATGCGGTGATCACCGCTGCCGCGGCGGACAATGAATACCTGACGGCCTCCTATATTGTCCATGCGGCACTGCCGGTGGAGAAGATTACGGTATGGGGACCGGAAGAGGCGCTGGTGCTGGGAACCCGGGACGAGGATGCCGGATTCCGCATGGGTTTCAGCGTGGAACCGGAGGATGCCTATTACCAGCAGGTGACCTGGACTGTATCCAATGAAAGCATTGCTACCGTGGATGAAGACGGCGTGGTGACGGGAATTGCGCCCGGGAAAGTGACCGTGACGGCCGTTTCCACCGAGCCGCAGACCACCGGCCGGAGAATTGCCCAGGCATCGTACGACGTGACGATCCGCCAGGCCGTTACCGGGCTGGAGGCTCCCCAGGTGATGAACCTGAACGCCGGAGAGAGAACCGCGATGGCGGTGACCGTGCTGCCGGAAAATGCCAGCGACCGGACGATTGTTTATACCAGCAGCGATCCGGAAATTGCCACGGTGGAAAAGAACGGAAATGTACATGCCCTGGCCTGCGGAGAATGCGATATCCTGTGCGAGGCGGCGGACGGATACGGCGCATCCGCGAGCGTTCATGTCCGCGTGACAAAGCAGGTTGCCAAAGTGACCATTCCGGAGAAGCAGATTACACTGCCGATCGGCGGAACGGCCGATGTGGAAGTGCTGATTGAGCCGGAAGACGCCACGGACAAGGGCCTGATCTGGACATCCACGAACGTATTTGTGGCCCGGGCGGCCGGCGGGAAAGTGGAAGCGGTGGGGCAGGGAGACTGCGTGATTACCTGCACCACGACGGACGGAAGCAATATCTCCGCCAGCGTGAAGGTGCACGTGCCGGTGTTTAGCATCGAAGAAACCGCGTATACCGTGACGGAAAAGCAGGGGCTGACGATCCCCATCAAGCGGAACCTGCGGGGATGCGAGATTGAGGTGCTGAACGACAGCCCGTGCTTCGCGGCGATCCTGGACGGGGAAACGATCCGGATCGACCCGATTACAGCCGGGACGGGGACCATCACCCTGAGCAACCCGGATGCGCCGGAAGACACCGTACAGATCCAGATCACGATTGAAAACAGCGCGGTGTTCAACCAGACATCCTACCCGGCCATTCCATACATGGAGCTGGTGCGGGTGCCGGACCTGTATGAAGGCGCGCAGGTGAGCATTTACGGCAAGGTGCTGCACATTACCTGGGAATCCGACGGAACAAACTCCTTTATGGTGGGAACCGCCGGGGAAAAGTATACCGACCAGGTAATCCGGGTGCAGTGCGAAGCCGGGATGATGCCGGGACAGCTGGCCAGCGGGGACACGGTGACGGTTTACGGCCTGTTCCACCTGGACCACGCGTACAGCGAAGTGCTGCAGGCGGAAACGATGGTGCCTGGGCTGAATGCCGAAAAGATTGTGATTGAATGAGATAGGAGCCGCCGGCTTTTGCCGGCGGCTCTTTTCGTCAGGAAGGGCGGCTGTTGGCTGTGCGGAAGCGGTATACCTTTACCGGCAGCGTCCAGGGAGTCGGGTTTCGCTGGCGGGCGAGGCAGGCGGCTGCCCTGTATGACTGCACCGGATGGGTCCGGAATGAATGGGACGGATCTGTTACGATGGAAATCCAGGGCAGGGAGCCGGATGTTGACCGGGTGCTTAGTGCTATCCGGGAGGGAAGATTTATCCGGATTGAAGAGATCCGGGAAGAGATGATCCCGGAAGAAACCGGAGAATACGGTTTCGGGGCGGAATAAACGAATGAAAGGGACGGACAGAATGGAGCAACAGGCCCGGAAACATAATAATATATGGTTGTTTATTGGTTTTCTGCTGCTGGGCGGGATCATGCATTATTTTGACCCGACAGAGAACCTTTTCCTGAACTCTTTTCTGTTCAGCGGCAGATTTACCATCTTTACCGGCCTGATCCTTTTCTGGATCCAATCCGTGCGCTCCCGTTTGCTGCCCACGCGTGTAAGAACCTATATGATTGCCGCAGGAATTATGATGATCTGCCTGCTGGCTGTGCAGGTATTCAATAACAGGATCGTGGGGGATGCTGCCATCGCCCTGAAACTGAATCGCTACAGTAAATATGTATACTGGATTCCACAGACGGTCAATCCGGCCCTTTTCCTCATGGCATGCATAAGGATCTGCCGGGGTGGACAGAAAAAACAAAAATGGGACGAATGGCCGGTGATGATTCCTGCGATATTCCTGTCCGCTATGGTGATGACGAACGACCTTCATCATCTGGTGTACCGTCCCAAAGCAGATTACCCGGAACTCATGATCATTACCGGAAGATACTCCCAGGGTGCGTGTTTCTACCTGCTGTATGCGTGGATAATACTGACCATTGCAGCCGGGCTGGTTCTTTTGTTCCGGGAAACGGGCCGCCGCTCCGCAATGGGGATCGCACTGCTCGCCGGAGCAACCTTTGCCTGGTTTTTCATGCTGATGATGAACATGCTGGTATGGGACTGGCTGCACGTTCACCAGCCATACAGCACACAGGAGATCAACATTTTCGGTATGCTGGGTGTCCTTGAGGTCTGCATCCGCAACCGGCTGATTCCCAGCAATGAAAACCATACCGGCTTTTTTGCACAGCTTGGCCTGCCCATGATGATTACCGACCCGGGCTTAACGCCGGTTTACCGGACTGACCGGGAGATTACTGCCTCGGAAGCAGAGCTGCGGGAATCCCTGAAGAGACCTGTTTATCCGCAGGAGGATACCCGCCTGTCCGGCATGCCGATCCACGCCGGGTACGCTTTCTGGACAGAAGATGAAACAGAACTGCACAGGGAGAACCGCCGCCTGGAAGAAGCCAACGAGATCCTCAGTGAGGAAAACCATCTGATTGAGGTGGAAAATGAACTGAAGGAGAAAAAGGCACACCTTGATGCCCGGAACCGGGTATACGACCGGATTGCCGCCGCATTATATCCCCGGCAGAAACAGATTGAAGCACTGCTGGAAAAAACGGAACCCGGAACGGAGGCATTCCGCAGGACACTGGGTGAGTGTTGTGTGCTGAATGCCTGGTGCAAACGGAAGAGCAACCTGCTCCTGCTGGATGAGAAGACACTGACAAAGGAAAACCGGGAATTGTTCCTGGCCCTGCAGGAATCTGCACGGTTCCTGCGATGCTGCGGTATCGAAGCTGCCGCTGTCGGGGAAGAAACAGCAGACTTTCCTCTTTCGTGCATTCATGACCTGTATGACACATTCGAAGCAATCATTGAAGCCTGCCTGCCGGATATGCGCCGGATGACTGTTTCCCTGGCGGAGGACGGTATCCGTATTGCCATGGAAACGGACCATGTGCCGGAACTTTCGGATACGGTCCTGCCGGTGGAACAGCGCAGCAGCGAGGACACCGTTTTCCTGACTGTCCGCTGCCGGAAGGGAGGTACGGCTGCATGAACGCAATCTGGATAACCCGGTATTCCCCCTTGTGGTATGTGATCATGCTTCCGGCGCTCATCCTGGTGATCGGCTGGCTGGCGATACTGATCCGCTGTATCCTGGCGCGCCGCAGCCGGCGGATCCTGCTGTGCGCGGGAATCCATCTGTCCGCCGCATTCATTCTTTTCCTGATTCTCATGGACTGCGCCCGTTTTGCCTACCTTTCGGAACCTGATCTGCGGTACCAGCCGTTCCAGCTGACCCTGTTCGGCCTGCCCTGGATCCTGTACATGGGATTGGAGATGATCCTGAGCATCGCTCTCGGACTGCTGGTAAGGGATGATATCCGATACCGCCGGAATCACCTGACGCCGGACACAATCCGGGAGACGGTGAACCTGCTGCCGGAAGGCATCTGCATCAGCGCCCAGAACGGAACAGTGCTGCTTTCCAACCTCCAGATGAACAATCTGTGCCGGATGCTGACGGGCGGGAGTCTGTCTGACGGTGTACGGTTCCGGAAATACCTGGAGGAAACGGGTGAGGAGCAGAATGGCGAAGTCCTGATTCATGCACCGGACGGAAAGGTATGGCGGGTAAACCGGAACCGGATCACAGAGAGCGGGAAAGTGTATGACCGACTCACCGCAGCAGATATTACGGAACAGTACCGGGTGACGGAGGAACTGCGGAACAATAACGAGCACCTGCAGGATCTCCAGAAGCGCATGAAGGCGGTCAGCGACCTTTCCGGGGATATGTTTATCGGACAGGAAGAAGCCAATGCCCGGTCGGCCCTGCACAACCAGCTGGGGCAGGTGCTGCTGATGGACCGCCATTATCTGGAACATCCGGAGAGCACTGATGCGGACATGGTCGGCATGGCGACAAGGGAAATGAACCGTTTCCTGCTGGGAGATGCAGAGGCACCTTTCAGCGGCCGAACAGATCGGCTGCGGCAGGCTGTTGCCCTTGCCCAAAGTATCGGGGTACAGGCAGAGATTCACGGCATGGTTCCGGAACATCCGGCATACCGTGCCTTGCTGGCCCAGGCAGTTCAGGAATGTGCGGCCAACACAGTCAAGCACGCGGAGGGAGACCGGATTGATCTTTTCCCGGAAGAGACAGGAAAAGAATGGACAGTGCGGATTACAAACAGCGGCTGTCCGCCAAAGGGACCCATCGCGGAAAGCGGAGGACTGCTGTCCCTGCGCAGAAATGTGGAATCGGCGGGAGGCAGCATGACAGTCCGGAGCACGCCTGTCTTTGAACTGGTTTTTCGGATCCCGACTGTATAAGAGCATATGGTATTCAGACGCCTGCGCGGAAGTATCCGACGCAGGCTTTTTTTATCAAAATGGTACAAATGGGTGATATACACATCCGGATGATTCCGATACAATATAGACGGATGGATCTGACAATCATATGACAATCGAATGATACAACGCTGCGAAGGGCGGTGAAGAATTTGAACGACAGAATCAGGGTAGTTGTGGCAGATGACCAGAATATATCCCGCGGTTTTTTTGAAATGTATGTCCGTGCGGCAATTCGATATGAACTGCTGGCCGGGCTGCGGACGGCAAGGGATGCCGTTGTTTATATTGATGAAAACAAAACGGATCTGCTGATCCTGGACGTGATGATGCAGGAAGGGGTCGACGGGCTGACGGCGGCAGCAGAAATCAAAAAGAAACATCCTGAAGTAAAGATCATCCTGACCACCTCGGCATCGGAAACCAGCTGGGAGGAGAAGGCCAGGAAGGCAGGTATCGAAAGTTTCTGGTACAAGGAGTATGACGAACACAGCCTGATCGACATTATGGACCGGACCATGGCGGGGGAATCCGTGTATCCGGATGATGTCCCGAAAGTACCCTTCGGTACAGCGACCCGGGCGGACCTGACGGACCGGGAACTGGATATCCTGCGGGAACTGACCGGAAGCCTGACAAACGAGGAGATTGCCGACCGGCTGAATATTTCCCCGAACACCGTGAAACGGCATATCCAGAACATCATGGAGAAGACCGGTTTTGAAAGCCGGCTGGATCTGGCGATGAACGCAAAAGCCCTGGGGCTGGTGGTCCATGAAGAAGAGCGGACAGGGAAGAACCGAAAAATGCCCGCTGAATGACAGCGCGGGATAAAAGGATAAATAATCGGAGGGAGAAAACGGAGATGGAACGGACAAAGGAATCGCGGAGAAGAAACAGCATCCGGATACTGTGCATCTTTCTGCTGGCCGCACTGCTGATACCAGCCGGCGCACTGGCAAACATGGATGAATCATGGTTTCTGGACAGAGTCGTAGAACCCACCTGTACAGAACAGGGGTATTCTGTATATACGAACATCTTTTATCCGGAACCCAAATACGACGATTATGTTCCCGCACTGGGCCATAACTGGGGAGAATGGGTTGTAGTGGAACCAGTCACCTGCCTGGGGGGCGGTCAAAGACAACGCACCTGCAGCCGCTGCGGCATATCCGAAAATGAACAGATTCCCCCGCCGGGCCATGACTGGGTGGGAACGGTCACTGAACCCGGCACCTGTGATCATGACGGTGTAGTCGAAAACGTCTGCTCCCGCTGCGGCGCGATTGACTACGGTACCGATCCCATGAAGGGCCATGATTTCGTGTCCGACAATAAAGCAGCGACCTGTACCGAAGCAGGGTATACCCGGGAAAAGTGCAGCCGGTGCGGTGATGTCCGCAATGAGAAAACGGTTGCGGCGCTGGGACACAGCCCGAAGGCTGATGCCGGAAAGGCAGCGACCTGTACGGAGAACGGACTGACGGAAGGCAGCGTGTGTGACCGCTGCGGCACGACACTGAAAGCGCAGGAAACGATCCCCGCCACGGGCCACAGCCCCCAGACAATTCCGGGGAAGGCGGCTACCTGTACGGAAGCAGGGCTCACGGAAGGCAGCAAATGCTCCGTGTGCGGAACGGTGCTTACAGCCCAGCAGAGCGTTGCTGCCCTGGGCCATGCCTGGGACGGCGGCACGGTGACCCAGGCGGCCACCTGCACAGCGACTGGTGTGAAAACCTACACATGCACCCGCTGCGGGACTACCCGGACGGAAACTCTTCCCGCCACGGGCCACAGCCCCCAGGCGATTCCGGGGAAGGTGGCCACCTGTACGGAAGCGGGACTCACAGAGGGCAGCAAATGCTCCGTTTGCGGAACGGTGCTTACAGCCCAACAGAGCGTTGCTGCCCTGGGCCATGCCTGGGACGGCGGAACGGTGACCCAGGCGGCCACCTGCACAGCAACCGGTGTGAAAACCTACACATGCACCCGCTGCGGGACTACCCGGACGGAAACTCTTCCCGCCACGGGCCACATCCCCCAGGTGATCCCGGGGACGGCAGCTACGTGCACGGAAGGAGGACTCACGGAGGGCAGCAAATGTTCCGTGTGCGGAACGGTGCTGACCGCTCAGCAGAGCACCGCTGCACTGGGCCATGACTGGGATGACGGTGTGGTGACGAAGGCCGCCACGACAACGGAGGAAGGTGTGAGAACCTTCACCTGCAAGCGCAACTCCGGCCATACCAAAACGGAAGCCATCCCGAAACTGGCGCCGTCGCCCGAACAGCCGGCAGCCCATGAGCACAGCTGGAGCGAATGGATGACCGACAAGAGCGTACATCCCAGCTGTATCCAGCGGGAAATGCAGTACCGCACCTGCAGCGGCTGCGGTGAATCGGAATACCGGTATGGCAGTTACGGTGAACATGACTGGGGAGAATGGCATGTATCCAAGGAGCCTGCCGCCACCGAATCCGGTACGGAGGAGCGAATCTGCAAGATTGATGCTAGCCACCGGGAGGAACGGGAAATCCCGGCCACGGGTGAACCGGAAGCCACCGGTACGCTGATCGTTACCAAGACTGCAGGGGATACGAATCAACCCCTGGCCGGCGCGCATTTCAGGCTTGATGGCCCGGACACTGTGGACGAATGGATCTCCACCACGGAACCGCACACGGTCGAAAACCTGGTAATGAATGAGGTTTACACACTGTTCGAAGTTGAAGCCCCGGAAGGTTACAAAACAGCTGACAGTATTACATTCAGAGTTGAAGGTACAGATCCTGTCTCCATGACGGTGGTGGACGAGACGGACGGTATCCATCTCTCCCCAAGCCTCAGCGCATATGAACGGGTCGACCCAGACGCAGGTGCAGGCAAGCGGTATAAAGGCGCGATTGTGCGCATGTACAGCTCGATCACCAACACCGGCAATTGCCCGGTGTACATGCCCTGGTGGTCGGATTTAAATCCACATTATCATGATGATTCCTCTCCCAATGGCCGAACCGAGGTGGCCGGCATGGGCTATTCCGGTGACGGTGTGACGCTGCTGAACCCCGGAGAAACCTATTCCAGAATATATGACTGGGATGTAACAGAGTCCGAGGCAGACAAGGGTTATATCAGGACTGCTTCCGCTGGCTATGGATATTATTACAATGAAGACGGAAATATCGATAAAGTTTGGTATAACAGCAACAATCTGGAAGTCGACCTGACTTATCCCGACGGGGAAGGGCCGGAGGATAAGAAGGCCGGACTGACGCTGACCTACCTATATGACAATAAGGTCAAGGACGTGTACGACCCGGAAGATATAGTGTATGCAGCTTCTTTGCTGGTAAACACTGGCAACGTTCCGCTGAAACCGGTTATACATTACACTGACGGTGTATGGGAATATGACACAGTACGCGATTGGATCTTTGATCCTGGTAAATCCACCATCGACGGTCGTGGTCCATGGAAATTGAAATACGGCATTACCCCCGGTACGGAAACCGAAGACTTGCTGGGCACCGTGACCATTCATACTTACGTCACGGGCTATGACCCGGATACCGGGGAAGAGCTCTGCCGCTCCGAAACTGTCACCCGCACCTGGAAGGTGGGCAAACCTGGGGTTACCCCCTGGCCGATCCCCGAGGAAAGCGAGATTTACGGGGAATTAACCAACGGCGCATCCTCTTCTTTCGCCGGCTATGGGCTGGGAGAAATAAGTGTCGTCGGGCTCAAAATTCAAAATACGGGCAAGGTGACGATTCCTGCTGATGGAATTACTTTCAACGATCCGAATAACGGGCAGACATTCAGCGTGTTTTCTTCTGATTTCAAGCCGGGCGAATCTGGCATCGCCTTTGCCTGGATTCACGTGATCACCGAAGAGGACGTAAAGAACGGATATATTTATTACCCGCCTGTCCAACTTACCTGGACTGATCCGGACAGCGGCAATCCCAGGACGGTCTATACCAATTCCCTGACGTTGAATGTGAACAACAGGACCGGCCTGCTGCTCAGGAAAGACATAGGCAACGGACCGGAGAACGGTTCGTACTACCGGGAAGGTGAAACGATCCCATGGACACTGACCGTCACAAACAACAGCAGGGAGCCTGTGCGGAACGTTACTGTAACTGACCAGGGCGTCACGGTGGGAACCTTCCCGGAGATCGCCGCAGGCGAAACGGTGACCTGCAATGTTCCGCCGTATGTCGTTACGGAATACGATGCCTATGTCGGCAACGTGGGCAATTATGCCACCGCCACGGGCGAAGACCTGCGTGGTACGGTACATACCTGGAACAGCAACACGGCAACGGCTCCCACCAATGATTTCGGCAGTCCGCTTCCTCCGGAAAACGGAAAGGAAACCGAGCCCAAAGAAGACCCGGGTGATCCCATGGGGCTGATCTACGGTCTGAAGGTGGGCGCGACCGTGCACAAGGAAGAAGACGGCGGTCCGCTGAACGGCAGCTATTATGAGCTGGACGAGGAAATCCGTTTCACCATTACGGTGAAGAACACCGGTGAAGTGCCGCTGGAGAATGTGCTGGTGACAGACAGCCTGAACGGCTTCGCGCCTATCGGCACCGCGGCGAGCATCGCTCCCGGAGCGGAAGCTTCCTTCACGTTCACCCATCAGGTGACCCAGCCGGATATTGACGCCGGATGGGTGACCAACAGCGCGACGGTCACTTATACATTTGACGGCGGCAAGCCTGGTTCACCGGTCCAGAGCAACCTCGCAAAGGTTAAGGCCGGGGAGGGCAATGGGCTTATTACGGGCGGCGGAGGAGGACACTTTACGCCCATCCCGCCGACCACACCTGCCGGAGATCCCCTGGAGCCCGTGACACTGCCGGACGGCACGCCCCTGACGACGCCGGACGGAACGCCCATCATCGCGCCTCCCGGCACCGTGCCGGTGATCGGTCCCGACGGCAAACCCGTGACCGCGCCGGGCGGCATGTTCACAGGGCCCGACGGTGCGCCCGTATCCATCCCGGCCGGCACACCCGTACTGAAACTGCCGGACGGTACATACTGCGTCATCTGCTCGGACGGCAGGGCGATCCTTACGGATGCAAATGGCAATCCGATCCTGGATGAAAACGGATTTGTCATCTTCCTGGGCTGGAGTATCGGACCCTTCAACTGTGAACTGAAGCTGGAATGCCTGGGCGAGAATGAAGCGCGGTACACCCTGCATGCCTGCAGTGAGCATACCGGAGCGGCGGTGAACGCGGAATCGGCCGGACAGGCCGGCGACTGGGCCGGCGCGGCAGCGATATGGCGCGAAGAGACGGAAAAGATGTATGAGCTCTTCCTGGAGGCGGCGGATGACGAAGGCAAGGCTGCCCTGGTGCAGGAACGCGCGGCATTCCTTGCCTACGCGGACGCCTGGCAGGCACTGGCCGGCGATGAAGCCGCGGCGGAGCTGCTGCGGCTGAAGACGGCACAGATGTGCTGCATCATCCATACGCTGCCGGAGGAACTGCCAAACAGCATCATCGGAGCGATCGAATTCCATGACGGAAAAGCATATGAAGCGACGCTGCGCGAGATCGGCGCCCTGAACGGCAGCGACAGCGAAGTGAGCGAGCAGTATGCCGGGGCAGCGGCGCGGATACTGACCGATATCCGGAATATGCTGGACGCGGCGAAGAACTACAACTTCGATGAAGTATTTGCCCGCGGACAGCGGAACTGGCAGATCGCCCTGGACAATACCGTGAACTCAGTGTACAAGGCGGCGGACAAAGAGACCCGCAGGCTCATCATTACCTGGCGCACGGCACTGGACACACTGTACACAGCGGAGACGACGCTGATGGAGATGCTGTATCCGGATAATAATACGGCGGCGCAGGAAGAACTGATGAACCTGTACAGGGACAGGGTGTTTGACACGGCGAAAATCAAGTAAGACAGGATAAACGAACAAGGGGCTTGCCAACCGGCAAGCCCCGCTTTTTGCGGTATCTGATACTTTTTTCCCGTTTGAGCAAGTTTGTCATTTTGGGCACAAAAAAACCCGGAACCCATTGATACAACGTGCTCCAGGCGATGGAGCTGATAGCCAGATTCGAACTGGCGACCTCATCCTTACCAAGGATGCGCTCTACCGACTGAGCTATATCAGCGTGCTGTCTTGCGACAACGAACGAATAATACCACAACGGCGCCGGTTTTGCAAGGGTTTTTTTCAAAGAATCTTTCTTTTTCCGGCGTTGACATCGGCAGAACGAAAAGATAGTATGGACGTGTATTACCTTTACCATGGAGGATGCCTGATGGAAACGAGACTTTCCCTGCCGGACAAATGGCCGGAGGATTTTGAATATACGGACGAACAGGGACTGACAGACGGGCGGGCTGCGGAGCTGGCTGCCCAGGGACTCGGAAGCGCCCTGCCGGAAGCGGACGTGAAGCCATTCCGGAAGATCCTGCGAGATAATCTGTTCACCCTATTCAATATGCTGAACTTTGCGCTGGCTATCTGCCTGCTGCTGGTAGGCAGTTACCGGAATATGCTGTTTATCCTGATTGTGGCGGCGAATATCCTGATCGGGACAATCCAGGAGTACCGGGCGCAGCAGACCATCCGGCGGATGCGGCTGCTGAACGCCCCGCGGGTGAACGTGATCCGGGAAGGCAAGGAGAAGGCGGTTCAGCCGGGTGAAGCAGTGAAGGGCGACCTGGCGGTATTCCGCGCGGGCGACCAGGTGATCGCCGACGCAATCGTCGTATCCGGCAGCGGACTGGCGATGGAATCCCTGCTGACCGGGGAGAGCGACGCGGTGCCGAAAAAGGTGAACAACTGGCTGTATTCCGGCAGCTATATCACGGAGGGGAAACTGACCGCCCAGCTGGTTTATGTGGCGGATGAAAGCTATGTGGGCCGGCTGACCGGGGAGGCCCGGAAGAATACCCGGGCAGGATCCCGGCTGATGGAGGAACTGAACCGGCTGATCCGGATTGACAGCTATATCCTGGTTCCGCTGGGCATCCTGCTGTTTGTGAAACAGCTGATATTGAACGGAACGGGCGGAAATCCGCTTCCGTTTGCCGAGGTGGCCCGGGAAGCGGTGCCCGCGTCGGTGGCGGCGATGATCGGGATGATTCCGGAAGGACTGATCCTGCTGACCAGCATCGCGATGGCCGTTGGGGTGATCAAACTGGCCAGGCGGCAGACGCTGGTGCAGGAACTGGCCGGTATCGAGACCCTGGCCCGGGCGGACGTGCTCTGCCTGGACAAGACGGGGACCATCACCACCGGCGAGATGGAAGTGAGCCTGATTGAGGGCGTGGACGTTTCCGGCACGGAAGCGGAGCATGCCCTGGCACGGTTGCTGGGCGCGTTTGATGAAAAGAGCCCGACGCTGGATGCCCTGCGGAAAGCGGTGGAGCCGGGTAAAGAGGTTCCGAAGGCAGTTGTGCCTTTTTCATCCGAAAGAAAGAAATCCGCGGCTTCATTCCGCGACGGAACCGCGCTGATCCTCGGTGCGCCGGAATATGTACTGGACCGGATTCCCGATGGACTGCAGGAGCGGATCAGCGGCCTGACGGCGGAAGGAAAACGGGTAATTGTCCTCGCGGAAGGCCGGGGAATTGTGACGGCAGAGGAAATGCCGGAGGTGCAGTCCATCTGCGCAATCATTGCACTGACCGACCAGATCCGGCCCGGGGCGGAGGAAACGCTGCGTTATTTCCGGGAACAGGGCGTGGAAATCAAGGTGATCTCGGGCGATAATCCGCAGACCGTATCCCGGATTGCCCGTCAGGCCGGCCTGACCGGATGGGACCGACAGGTGGATGCCCGGGAACTGGACACCCCGGAGGCCATTGCAGCGGCCTGCGAGCAGTATACCGTATTTGGACGGGTGAGTCCGGAACAGAAAAAACAGCTGGTGAATGCCCTGAAGGAAAAGGGACACAGCGTGGCGATGACCGGGGACGGTGTAAACGATATTCCGGCCCTGAAGAGCGCAGACTGCTCCATCGCCATGGCCGGCGGGGCGGAAGCCGCCCGCCATGCCGCCCAGCTGACGCTGATGGAATCGGATTTCAGCGTGATGCCGGAAATCGTGCTGGAAGGACGGCGGGTGATCAACAACATCACCCGGGCGGCAAGCCTTTTCCTGACCAAGACGCTGTTCAGCTTTTTCCTGAGCATCCTGATGATGTTCCTTCCGGGACTGTATCCCTTTGAACCGATCCAGCTGACGCTGATTTCCTCGCTGACGGTGGGGCTTCCCGGATTCTTCCTGGCGCTGGAACCCAGTACGGAACGCGTAAAGGGCAGTTTCCTGCGGACGGTGCTGTTCCGGGCACTGCCGGGCGGGATCGCCGTGGCCCTGTGCGCCACGCTGGCGATCCTGCTGACCGGCAGATACGGATGGAGCCGGGAGGTTGGATCCACGCTGGCCACGCTGAGCGCCGGGGTGGTGGGCTTTGTGGTGCTGCTGCGCACCTGCCTGCCGCTGAACGGACGCCGGACCGCGCTGCTGGCGGCTGTGGCCGGGGCGTTTACGCTGGCGGTGATGATTGCCGGATCCATATTCAAGCTGGTGCCGCTGGACGGGAAGGCCATGACGGTATTCCTGCTGCTGGCGGCGGCCGGATGCGCCATCGTGGTGATATCCGGAATCCTGCTGCAGAGGTACCGGAAAGCATCCCGCTGAGCCGCCGGGCATGTTGTATTTGACGGATTGATTTGGTATAATATATCAAAATGACACAGGACTGGTGAATGAATTTGAACATGCTGAAACGACTGACTGTGACGGTACTGGCGGCAGTTATTTTCTGCACGGCTTTTTTGATTCCCGCAGCCGGTGCGGAGACAACGCGCGTTGAGACAACTGAAAACGGCCGCGTGGTGAAAGCCATATGGCAGGACGGTGCCGGGAATACCGTGACCGGTCCGGACGGCTATGCGGAAATCCGCTACAAATACGGCCGGGGCACCGTGACGGAGCAGTATTTTGATGAAAACGGGGCACCGGTCACTGCCCGCGGCGGTTATTACCGGAAAATGATTACCCGGGACGGCAAAAACCGTGTGACCGAAATTGCCTACCAGGATGCAAACGGCGAACTGATGCTGAACAGCGATGGGTATGCCCGGGTGACCATGCTGTACACCTCCTTCGGGGGAATGACCTTCCTGCGGTACTTCGGAACGGGAAAGAAGAAGGTGACGGTCCCTTCCCTGGGATACGCGGAGATTGCGACGGTATATACCGGAAAAGCAGTGACCTCCCGGACGTGGAACGATGAGAACAGCCAGCCTGTGGAGATTCGGGGCTATGCTTCCATGAAGCAGAAGCTGAACAAGAACTACCAGCCGGTGCGCACCTGGTATGAACATGCGGACGGAAAACCGGCTACCGGCCCCGACGGATGGAGCGTATGCGAGCGGGAACGGGACAAGAAGGGCCGCGTGACCGCAGTGAAATACTATGACGAAGGCGGAAAGCTGACCGACCGCGGCGCCGGATATGCCTGGGAGGAAATCCGGTATGACGGAAACGACGAGCTGGTGACCCGGTACGGAATGGACGGCCAGGCGGTACCGATTGCCGGAGACGCGGTGACCATCCGGTACCGGGAAAAGAATGACCGGATTGTTGCGGAAAGCTACCTGAGCGCCGATGGCGGACTGACCGACGGCCCGCTGGGCGTCTGCACTGTTGCATATGAATATGATCCGGACGGCCGGATTGAGACGGTGCGGTATCTGAACGCAGCCGGAGTGAATGTGCTGTGCAGCCTGGGATACGCAGGATACCGCGAGACGCGGGACGCAGACGGTGCAGTATCCGGCCGTGTATACCTGGGAACGGACGGAAAAGCAATGGAAATCCCCGGCGGCTATGCCGAGGAACGATATAATTACAATTCAATAAAGGAACTGACCGGAACGCGGAGATACGACCTGAACGGAAACGTTGTACCGTAAGAGCGAGGAGGCGGAAGATGGATATCCGGAAACTGAACGCTCCCTATGAGATTATCCGGATTGACCCCTGGCTGGAACCCTACGCGGGGGATATTGGGCTCCGGATGGACCGTTTTAAGGAAAAACGGCAGCAGATCGCGCCGGACGCGGAAACGCTCGCCGGATTTGCAAACGGCCACCTGTTTTTTGGATTTCATCGGACCGGGGACGGCTGGGTATTCCGCGAATGGCTGCCCGGCGCAGATGAGGTGTACTTAACCGGCGATTTCAACGAATGGAACCGGGAAAGCCATCCGCTGACGCGCGGGGAGAACGGCGTGTGGGAAATCACGCTGGACGGGAAGGACGGCCTGGAAAACGGCCAGTACGTCAAGCTGTGGATCCGGAAAGGACAGGACGGATTTGAACGCCTGCCGGCATACAGCACCCGGGTGAGCATGGACGAAAAGAGCCATACGCTGTGCACCCGGGTATGGGATCCCGGAGAGGAATACCCGTGGACGGACGCGGACTTTATGCGCCGGAAACCGGACGCCCCGCTGATCTACGAGGCGCATATCGGCATGGCGCAGGACCGGGAGGGGATCGGTACCTACCGGGAATTCGCAGACAATGTGATACCGCGCATCCTGCACCTGGGCTACAACACCATCCAGCTGATGGCAGTACAGGAGCATCCGTACTACGGTTCCTTCGGATACCAGGTGACGAACTTCTTTGCTGCGTCCCACTGGTACGGAGAACCGGACGACCTGAAATACCTGATCAACAAGGCGCATGCGGCCGGAATCCGGGTGCTGCTGGACGTGGTGCACAGCCACGCCTGCCCGAACGTCGGGGAAGGGCTGCAGCTGCAGGACGGTACGGACGAACAGTATTTCCTGAGCGGCGGCGAGGGCTGGCATCCCGCATGGGGAACGAGGCTGTTCAATTACGGCCGCCCTGAGGTGCTCCATTTCCTGCTGAGCAACCTGAAATTCTGGCAGACGGAATACCACTTTGACGGTTTCCGGTTTGACGGCGTAACCAGCATGATTTACCGGGATCACGGGCTGGGATCCGCGTTTACGAATTACGACATGTATTTCAACATGAACACGGATATCCAGGCGCTGAACTACCTGCAGCTGGCCAATGAACTGATTCATGAGGTGAACCCGAACGCCCTGACGGTGGCGGAGGACATGAGCGGAATGCCCGGCATGTGCCTGCCGATTGCGGAGGGCGGAATCGGGTTTGATTACCGCCTGGCGATGGGAGAGCCGGACTACTGGATCAAGCTGCTGAAGGATACCCGGGATGAAGACTGGAACATGAACGCCCTGTGGCATGAGATGACCACGCGGCGGCCCCAGGAAAAGGTGATCGGCTACTGCGAAAGCCATGACCAGGCACTGGTCGGGGACAAGACGATCATCTTCCGGATGGCGGATGCCGAGATGTATACCGGCATGAACAAGGATTACCATACCCTGACCATGGACCGGGCCATCGAGCTGCACAAGATCATCCGGCTGTATACGATGAGCCTGGGCGGAAACGGATACCTGAACTTTATGGGCAATGAGTTCGGCCATCCGGAATGGATCGATTTCCCGCGGGAAGGGAACGGATGGAGCTACAAGTACTGCCGGCGGCAGTGGTCACTGGTGGACAACCCGAACCTGAAATACGAGTGGCTGAATGAATTTGATGCCGCCATGATCCACATGGCCCGGGAACACAACCTGCTGGATGATCCGAACGCCGTGAGCCTTTGGATTGACCCGGAACGGAAGATCATCACCTTCAGCCGCGGAAAACTGCTGTTTGTATTCAACTTCCACAATTCCTATTCCGAAACGCATTTCTTCCTGCACGCGCATACCGTGGGTGAAGGAAGCTACCGGGTGATCCTGAGCAGCGATGAGAAACGCTTCGGCGGTCCCGGAATCATTGACCACGATTATATCTACCACACCGGGTATACGGAAGGGCGCGGACTGGGCTTTGACGTTTACAGCCCCTGCCGGACGGCCATGGTGCTTGAAAAGACGGAGGATTAAGGGATGCAGTTTATTACGGAAAAGAACGCGCTGATTGCGCGGCGGGCGGGTGAAACCCTGCGGATTGAAGGATGGGGCCGTGACAGCCTGCGGGTGCGCGCGGTGATGTACGACGGATGGACCGGGAATGACTGGGCCCTGACGGAAACACTGGAAGAAACGACCTGCGAGGTGCAGACCGGCAAGGATACTGACGGCACCCCGTGCGCGCAGATCCGGAACGGACGGCTGACAGCCACCGTGAATTTTGCGGGAGTGATCAGCTTTTTCCGGGACGGCGCGCTGATCCTGCGTGAATACTACCGCTCCTACGGTGGAACGATTTCCCGCGGGAGCCGGTGCCTGAAAATCGTGAACCGAGAATGGAAGGGATGCATCGGCGGCAGCGAATACCAGCTGACCGTCCGGTTTGACGCCAATGACGGGGAGAAGATCTTCGGCATGGGCCAGTACCAGCAGCCGGAGATGAACCTGAAGGGCAGCCTGATTGAGCTGGCCCAGCGGAACAGCCAGATTTCCGTACCGTTCATGGTCAGCAGCCTGGGCTACGGCCTGCTGTGGAACAATCCAGCCGTTGGCAGCGTGACATTTGCCAACAACCGCACGGAATGGATTGCCCGGAGCACCCGCCAGATGGATTACTGGATTACCTGCGCGGACAGTCCGAAGGAGATCCTCCGGAACTATACCGGCGTGACCGGACGGGCGCCTGAATTCCCGGAAAACCTGATGGGCCTGTGGCAGTGCAAACTGCGTTACCGCACCCAGGAGGAAGTGCTGACGGTAGCACGGCAGTACCAGAAGGAAGGCATCCATATCGACCAGATTGTGATCGACTTCTTCCACTGGACGCTGCAGGGTGACTGGAAGTTTGACAAGACCTACTGGCCGGATCCCAAAGCCATGGTGGATGAGCTGCACAGCATGGGAATCCGGGTGATCGTTTCCGTATGGCCCAGTGTGGACCGGAAGAGCGAGAATTTCGGCCCGATGATGGAGCAGGGACTGCTGATCCGCACGGAGCGCGGCGCAGCCCAGACATACGATTACCAGGGCGACTGCGTGGAGATTGACCCGTTCAACCCGGAAACCCGGAAGTATATCTGGGAAGTATGCAGAAAGAACTATTACGACTTCGGAATCGACGGGTTCTGGCTGGACAACTCCGAACCGGACTACGGGGTATATGACTTTGAGAACTACCGCTACTGCGCCGGACCTGCGCTGAGCTGCAGCAACATGTATCCGCAGATGTTCTCCCGGGCGTTCTTTGAGTCGATGAAGGAAGAAAAAGCCGGAACGCCGGTGAACCTGCTGCGCTGCGGCTGGGCCGGCAGCCAGAAATACGGCAATGTGATCTGGAGCGGCGACGTACCGAGCACCTTCGAAAGCTTCCGCGAACAGCTGCAGGCCGGACTGAACATGGGCCTGGCGGGCATTCCGTGGTGGACAACGGATATCGGCGGATTCATGACGGATGACGTGAATGATCCGGATTTCCGCCAGCTGCTGATCCGCTGGTACCAGTTTGCCGTATACTCCGCGGTGCTGCGGATGCACGGCGACCGCGGCCCGTACGACATTCCGCCGCTGGATGACCGCGACTGGGGCGGCGGATACCTGCATACCGGCCAGCCCAACGAGCTGTGGAGCTACGGGGAAGAAAACTACCGGATCATGCGGAAGTACTACGATATCCGCATCGCGATGCATGACTACATCAAGGCGCTGTACCGGGAAGCGCATGAAAACGGATCTCCCCTGATCCGCACGATGTTCTACGAATTCCCGGAGGATGCGAAGTGCTGGGAGATCCAGGACCAGTATATGTTCGGACCGGATTACCTGGTGGCGCCCATCCTGTATCTGAACGCGTTTGAACGGGACGTTTACCTGCCGGAGGGCACATGGGAGAACGTCAATACCGGGGAGACGGTGCAGGGCGGATGCACAATCCACGTGAACGCGCCGATCGATGAGATTCCGGTTTTCAGAAAGAAATAAGCCGCAGGAGTTTCGAATAAAAAAGGAAGCAGGCGCTGTTCAGGCGCCTGCTTTCGTTTTGCGGTCCGGTTGCATGAGATCAGGCATCCGGCCCGAGCTTTCCTTCCGCCCAGTGCTTCCGGCACAGGGCGGTATAGCTTTCGTTGCCGCCGAGCATGATCTGATCGCCGGCCTTGATGACTTTTCCGTTTTGCACCCGGGCGTTGAAGGTGGCCTTTTTCCCGCACCAGCAGACGGTTTTGATTTCCTCAATACTGTCCGCCCAGGCCAGCAGCCACTGGGAACCTTCAAACAGGTTGCCGCGGAAGTCCGCCCGGAGACCGTAGGCGATGACGGGAATGTGCAGTACATCGACAATATACACCAGGAGCTCCACCTGGGCTTTGGTGAGGAACTGGGCTTCGTCCACGAGGATGCAGTCGTATTCCTTCGCCACTTCATCCGTGAGCTCTTCCATGAAGATGCACGGCGTGGTCAGGCCGGAACGGGAGGCTACCACGCGCGCCCCGTCCCGCGTATCGATTTTCGGCTTGACCATGAGCGCCTTCTGGCCGCGCTCCTGGTAATTATACTGGACCATGATGGCGTTGGCGGTTTTGGATGACCCCATTGCGCCATAACGAAAGAAAAGCTTAGCCATATTCCTGCCCCTTTATCCGGATATTTTCCTGCTGAAATTATATATGAAGCGGGACCTGTTTTCAAGGGGACATGCCTTTCGAAAACCGGACGGAACAGCTTGACGGAAAAGGGATTTCAATGGTATGATCTGCACAGAACAAGGCGGCCGGAAGGCGCTTTCCCACAAGGACGGAGGGACATACCATGAGCAAAAAACTGGAAGATTATGTGGTGACAATACCGGATTTCCCGGAACCGGGAATTATGTTCCGGGATATTACTTCGGTGATTCAGGATCCGGATGGACTGAAGCTGGCGGTGGACGGGCTGGCCGGCCTGCTGGAGGACGTGGATTTTGACCTGGTGATCGGGCCGGAATCCCGCGGATTCATCTTCGGCGTACCGGTTGCGTACCTGCGCGGAAAGGGCTTTGTGCCGGTCCGCAAAAAGGGAAAGCTGCCCCGCGAAACCGTGAGCCAGAAATATGACCTGGAATACGGACAGGCCGAAGTGGAAATGCACAAGGATGCCATCCAGCCGGGCCAGAAGGTGGTTATTGTGGATGACCTGATCGCCACCGGCGGATCCGCGGAAGCGGCGGCCAAGCTGGTGGAAAAGCTGGGCGGACAGATTGTGCGCATGGTTTTCGTGATGGAACTGGCCGGGCTGGAAGGCCGGAAAAAGCTGGCCGGATACGACGTGCAGTCCCTGATTGTATATCCGGGCAAATAAACAGGCATAACAAAAGGGTGGAGGCAGCGCCTCCACCCTTTTCTGTGTATATCAGCTGAAGGAAATGGAATTCATAATGGAATCGATGAGTTCCAGGGCAGCGGCGTCATCCCCATACCAGATGAAATAGATATTGACCGCATTTCCGGAGGCAACCCAGGAGTATACCATCCAGGGGCCCTGGCTGTCCGAACCGCGGGCATAGTTCATGCGGACTCCGTTGATTTTGACACGGCCGGATTCTTCTTCAGATCCGGTAAGCACCTGGAACGAATTGTCGGACCCGGCATAGGAGACATAGACTGCCATATCGACCGAACCGTCGGAATAATGAAGCTCAAGGTCCGGATCATCCGCGGATGACCTGGATACCTTTGAAAAACTGTCCGGCAGGGTCAGCGAGAAACCGCCGGCCGAACAGGATACTGTATCGGCACTGGCAAGAACAGTCACCGCGGCCAGCAGGACCGTGAGCAGCAGAGCAAACCATTTCTTCATCCGGAAAGCCTCCCTTGGGGGGTGTTGCGTTCAACCATATAACGTATCATAACCGAAAATCATTCCGGAATCAATAAAAACTATTTACCTGCCTATACAGAGATCAGAATGCACCGGGCAAACCGGACAATAAAACAGACTTCGGTCCGGAAAGCAGAGGGCGAATCCGCCGCAGATGCTGCAGATAAAAGCTAAATATTAATAATTTTTCAAAGCGGAAACGTTTGCATCCATAGACAGTCTATATTGAATATGATATCATGCTCATGTCACCATTTCACTTTCGCCATGTAACAATTGAATTCTTTGGGGTGATTCATCCATGAAGAAGACGAGAATAAAACAAGTATCCGCAATCCTGCTCGCGGCAGCTGTTTTGTGCTTTTGCGGCGGTATTGTTTCCGGAACATGTGAAAATATCTATACCGTGAATGAATGGAACTTTGTGGACAGCTCCATGGATGTGAGCGGCGGGATTCCGGAGGATGCTTCTGGTGTACTGGCCCGGATCCGCGAGCGGGGCGTCCTGCGGGTGGCGACGGAACCGTATTATCCGCCCCAGGAGTTTATTGACCCGGGCTTCGACGGACAGGACAAATACCGGGGCGCGGACATGGAACTGGCCCGCCTGATTGCCGAACGGATGGGCGTTGAACTTCATATTGAAGAAATGGAATTTACCGAGGTCCTGCCGGCGGTTGCCAACGATCAGTGTGACCTTGCCGTTTCCGCGCTTTCCTTTACCCCGGGGCGGGCCTCCAGCCATACAATGTCCAAAGGGTACTATTTTTCCGATATTCCCAAGACCGTGATTATCATCCGGGCGGAGGACGCTGCGGAAATCACATCGGTGGCGGACCTGGCCGGCAAAACGCTGGCCGCCCAGCAGGGATCGCTGCAGGAAGCAATGATGGCCGCGAATGTATATGTTTACAAAGAATTCCGCCGCCTGTCCCAGGTTCAGGAAGTATACAGCGCCGTTGCGCGGGGAACCGCGGACGCAGGCGCCGCGGATGCGGAAACCGCGATTGAATACCTGGCGAACAATCCGCAGGAGGGACTGATGATTCTCCCCGGGGTTGAGTTCTATCTCCAGCGGGAATACCTGGGTGACCGGATTGCGGCCCGGAACGGGGAATATGAGCTGATCGCCTTCGTAAACGGCGTGATTGACGAAGTGCTGAAAAACCAGCTGTATGATGAGTGGATCGCGGAAGCCCGGGAACGTGTACGCGAACTTGGAATGTAAGCGGAGGGAACAGGCATGAAAAAATATAAATTTCCCCTGTTCTGTGTATGGGTTGTGCTCTGCCTGCTGATGAATTACGGCGGGCGGATGCTTTCCACCCACCTGGCCCTTCCGGTATGGCTGGACGCCATCGGAACCGTGCTGTACGCCTATGTTGCCGGCCCGCTGTGCGGCGCGGTGCTCGGCCTGACATCCAACCTAATATACTATGTAACATTCGGACACAACTGGATTTACGGAATCATCAGCATCCTGATCGCTGTGATCGTCGGCATTGCAGCCCACCGGAAAAAGATGGACGACCTGTTCGGCATCATGACGGTGGGCGGTATCATGGCGCTTGCGTGTACGGCTGCCTGCGTCCCGCTGAACTATTTTATGAATAACGGCAGTACCGGCAACATCTGGGGCGATGCAGTGATCGGATACATGCAGGAGCTCTCGCTGCCGTATGTACTATGCCTGTCTACCGGGCAGCTGTATGTGGAAATGCTGGACAAGCTGCTGATTATGCTGCTGCTGTATATTGCGGTGTGCATTTCCAAAATCCCGAGAATCCGCCGGATGCTCCGGGAGATCAAGGTGATCCGGCGGAAGACGGACGGTAATACAACCCAAGCCGCGAAAACGCTTGCCCTGCTGCTGGCAGCCGGGATCTGTGCGGCAGCGGTTCCCGCGCCGGTCCGGGCAGAGACGGAAAAGACCGATTTCAACGATTACGTACAGACCATCTATTCCAGCACAAACGGACTGCCCTGCGGAGAAGCGAACGATATCGCGCAGACCAATGACGGCATCCTGTGGATCGGTACCTATGCCGGACTGTACCGCTACAACGGGCGGGAATTCCGCTGGATGGACTATGAGTCGGTTCGAAATGTGAATACCCTGTATGTGGATGAGGAAGGCCGGCTGTGGATCGGGACCAATGACAACGGGCTGTCCATCGCGATCAACGAGCAGATTGTGAATGTGATTGACCAGGCCAGCGGGCTTCCGAGCAATTCCGTGCGGGATATAGTCTGCAGTTCGGACGGATACTACTATATCGGTACAACGAGCAGCATGCAGGTGCTGACCATGAATTACGGCCTGCGACAGGTGAACACGCTGGCGGAGATCTACTATGCTGACGACATGGACGCGGACCGGGAAGGCCATGTCGCCACGGTGACATCCGGCGGCACGCTGTACCTGCTGCAGGGCGGGACGGTGCTTTCCTCCCGCCAGATGACGGATGGGAAGACCGTGTTCAAGAGCTGCGAGTTTGACACAAACGGACACCTGATGGCCGCAACAACCGGACATGAGATTTATGAATTTGACATCAGCCGGGGCTGGTTTGACGAAATCGGCGTGCTTTCCACCGGAACGCTGGAAAGCATCAAGGATATCGACCGGATGGACACCGGGGAGCTGCTGATCACCGCGGACAACGGCGTCGGAGTGATCCGGCAGGACGGTACGTTTGACCGGGTCAATACCAACAAATTCAACAATTCCATTGACAAAGTGATGGAGGATTACCAGGGCAACCTGTGGTTTACGTCCTCCCGGCTGGGCCTGCTGCGGCTGGCTCCGTCCGATTTTCGGGATATATATACCACAGTTGGCATGGACAACCGGGTGGTGAATACAACGGCCCTTTGGCAGGGCACCTATTATTTCGGAACGGACAAGGGACTGGACGCGGTGGATGCCGCTTGCCGGAACCGGGTCACAAACGAACTGACGGAACAGATGAAAGAATCCCGGATCCGCTGCATGATCACGGATTCGGATGACCACCTGTGGATTTGCACCTACAACAACGGACTGTTTGAAGTGGAACCGGACGGTACCCAGCATCAGTACAGCGGGATCAGCGCCGGATTCGGAAACCGCGCGCGGGTGGTGACCCAGCTGTCGGACGGAACCATCCTGGCGGCAGGGGACACCGGAATCATCTACATCCGGGATCACAAGATCGTCAACCGGATCCTGTATTCCAGCGGGATGATCCATTCGATGATCCTGACCCTGACGGAACTGGACAACGGAATCGTACTGGCCGGAACGGACGGAAACGGGATCGCGGTGCTGCGGGACGGAAAAGCGGAGCGCATGCTGACCCGTGCGGACGGACTGGGTTCTGAAGTCGTCCTGCGGACGATCCGGGATCCCGGGGGCGACGGGGTATTTATCGTTACCAGCAACGGGCTGTGCTACATGGACACGGATGCGTCCATCCGGAAGCTGGACAATTTCCCGTATTTCAACAATTACGACATCTGGATCCGGGAACCGGACACCCTGTTTGTGATGTCCAGCGCCGGAATCTATGTGGTGAACCGGAACGAACTGCTGAGCGGCAAGGCGGAGATCAGCTATGAACTGCTGGACTCCCGGCGCGGACTGAACAGTTCGCTGACCGCGAATTCCTGGACGTTTTTCAATAAAGAAACTGACGAACTGTTCCTCGCGTGCGACACAGGAGCATTTGTGATCAACACTGCCCGTTACTCTTCAGACAGCCAGACATACCGCATGAGTGTTCCATCGGTCCGGATGGATGGCGTTATGCACCGGATGGAGCGGGGAATGCCGCTGACAATCGGCCGGGGCGTGCACAAGCTGGAGCTGTATCCGGAAGTGGTGAACTACACCATCCAGGATCCGAACGTGGGATACAAGCTGGAAGGCTTTGACCGGGGATGGACCATTGTTCCGCAGAACAGCCTCGGGACGATTACCTATACCAACCTGCCGGAAGGAGAGTACAGTTTCCGGCTGGCAGTATTTGACAACAACCAGGAGAATATCCTGGCAGAGCGTTCCTACGAAATCATCAAGGATATGGAACTGCATGACCGGCCGGGATTCGTTATTTACCTGCTGACGATTCCCCTGTTCTCGGTGGGCTGGCTGATCTGGCTGTACTTTAAACGCCGGAACCAGCGCGTTGAACGGGAACTGGCCGAAGCCAACCGCCGGGTTGAGATGGGCAAACAGACGGTGGCCGCCATCGCAAAGGCGGTGGACGCGAAGGATGAACGCACCGGAGGCCACAGCCAGCGCGTTGCGGAGTATTCCCGGCTGATTGCCAAAGCCTGCGGGATGAACAAGGATGAGTGCCAGGAAATTGAATGGGCGGCAAGGCTGCATGACATCGGCAAAATCGCAATTCCGGACGCCATCCTGAACAAGGACGGCCGGCTCACGGATGAGGAGTATGCCCGCATGAAATCCCATACGCTGGAAGGCGCGGAAATCCTGAAGGATTTCACGCTGCTCAAGCATGTGACGGAGGGCGCGGAGTTCCACCATGAACGGCCGGACGGAAAAGGATACCCGAAGGGGCTGAAGGGAGATGAAATTCCCTTATATGCCCGGATTATCGGCGTGGCTGATGCGTTTGACGCGATGACCGCCACCCGCGTTTACCGGAAGCAGATGGATTTCAGCTACGTACTCGGTGAACTGGAAAAAGGCCGGGGGACCCAGTTTGACTCGAAATATGTGGATATCCTGCTGAACCTGATCCATACCGGTGAAATTGATATCAACAAGATGTACGGGATTCCGGCGGAGGAAAGCACGCAGGCAGAACCTGCGGAAAAGGCCGCAGGGGCGGCCGATGCTCCGCAGGGAAAGGAGGCATGAGACCATGGAAAAGAGGTATTGTGCCGCAACGGTTGTCATCTGTATCCTGATGTTGCTGGCGTTTGCCCTGTCATCCGGATTTTTCACGCGGAGCAGCGTGGAAGGAACACTGACGGTCGGATTTATCTATTCGGAAGATGAAAGTACCCCCTACACATACAATTTCACCCAGGGCCAGCGGGCGCTGGCAGAGCATTACGGCAGCCGCGTCAAAATCCTGGTGCAGAGCAACGTCCATGGCAAGGAAGCGGAAGAACCGATCCGCGACCTGGTCCGGAAGGGATGCCGGCTGGTATTTATCAATGCCGACACGGAAGCTGCCGCACAGCTGTGCAAGGAGTATCCGGACGTCCAGTTCTGCCAGGTATCCCTGCCCGGAATCGACCCGAAGGAACTGCCGGACAACTACCATACGTTCAACGGGGAAATCTACCAGGCCCGATATGCTGCCGGCGTCGCAGCCGGGATGAAGCTGCGCGCCATGATCGATGCGGGGGAACTCCGGCCGGAAGACGCCAAGGTCGGATATGTGGCGGCCAACAACAGCGCGGAGGTTGTGTCGGGGTATACGGCGTTTATCCTGGGGATCCGGGCGGAAGCGCCGGAAGCGGTGATGCGGGTGCGTTATACCGGAAGCTGGAGCAACTACAGCGTGGAAAAGAACGTCGCACGGGAACTGATTGAAGAAGGCTGTGTTGTGATATCCCAGCATACCAACACCATGGCACCGGCGATTGCGTGTGAGGAAGCGGCTGCGAAGGGGAACCGGGTATACCATGTCGGATATCACCAGAGCATGATGGACGTTGCCCCTTCGACTGCACTGATCAGCCTGCGAACCAACTGGACCCCCTACATCCTCAGCGCTACGGAAGCAGTACTGAACGGGAAACCGATTGAGAGTGCAGTCCCCGGGCATGTTCATGGCCGGGACATCAGCGCCGGGTTTGACCAGAACTGGGTGCAGCTGCTGGAACTGAACAATCAGCTTGCCGCTCCCGGCACAGAAGAATACCTGAACCGAGTGACTGATTCCCTGAAGAAGGGAAAGACAGAAGTGTTCCGCGGAAACTATACGGGGGTGAACCCGGAAGATCCGACAGACACAATCGACCTGAAGACGGGATACCGGGAAAACGAGTTCTCTTCTGCGCCGTCCTTCCGGTATATCCTGCAGGAATGCGTGACGGAGGAAAACTGAAACCTGATGCCTGCATGACAGAACGGTAAAGCGGTATCCGGATCAGCCGGATACCTTTTTCCGACTCAGAATGTTACAAAATGAAACAAATTTTAGTATAAAGTGTTGACAATAGAAACAATTCATGGTAGAATCCAGACTATAAGAGGTGAATGGCATGAATTTCGCAGAGATTATCCGGAACCGGCGAACCGCCCTGGGGATGAGCCAGGCGGAGCTGGCGGAGAAGACAGGCGTCAGCCGGAACACTGTTGCCGGATGGGAGACCGGTCATTCCCGGCCGGATCCGGATACGATCCCAAAGCTGTGCGATGCACTGCGGATTTCGATCAACCGCTTTTTCGGCCGGGAGTCCAAAAGGACAGAAGCGGAGCAGAAAATCCTTTCCCTGTTCGCCTCACTGGAAAGCGGAGACCGCCAGGTAATCCTCTGGCAGATGGAAGCCCTCCGGGATCGGCGGGCCGCCCAGCGGGCAGCCGAAGAGGCAGTCCCGCCCAAGGTGGTTTCCCTGTTCATGAACGACCTGGGCGCCGCGGCCGGATTCGGAGCCGCACTGGGAGAAGCCCAGGGAGAGCGGATTACCCTGCTGGCCGATCCGGAAACGGAACGGGCGGACGAAGTGATCACCGTTTGCGGCAACAGTATGGAACCCACCTATATGGACGGGGACCGGGTACTGGTGGAGCATACCGGGCATCTTCGCTATGGTGAAGTCGGCATCTTCCTGGTGGACAACGAAGGTTACATCAAGGAATACCGGGAAGACGGACTGCATTCCCACAATCCCGCATACCGGACGATGACCTTCCGGGAAGACCAGACGGTACGCTGCATCGGCCGGGTAATCGGCAAGCTGAAGGACAGCCAGATCCCCACGAAAAGCCAGCTGCGGATGCTGGATAAATGAGACGCTGAACAAATGGAGGAAAGATATATGAAAATGATGAATGCGGCAACCATCAAGGCCATCAACCAGGCCCTACTCTTCAATTCCAAAGAACCGTACGAGCGTCCGGAAGTCCGTCCGTGGCAGTATGTACAGATGGAATACACACGGGTCGGGATGCCGGTTCCCGCGCGGACACCCGAATTCGAGACCGTTGATGATGCCCAGATCTGGATGTGCCTGGACCGTGAATACAACAACCGCCTTCGCGAGGTCTCCTACGCCGCGGCGGTATAACCCTGCGAACTGCATGGCAGACATGAAAAGAGGAGCATCGGATGATATGTACCCAGTTTCCTGGACACATTGATTTATGCTCGAGGCTCAACCCATGGATGCCAACCTGTATTTTACGGGTGGCATCCATTTTGTTTTTGCCTGGATGCGCTCATTGTTGTAGTAGTCAATATACTTGGCCATAGCTTTGGAGAATTCCTCATATGATTTGTAGTCTTTCTCGTATCCATAAAACATCTCGTTCTTTAGTCGTCCGAAGAATGTCTCCATAATACTGTTGTCATAACAGTTTCCTTTTCGGGACATGGACTGAATAATGCCACGTTTCTCAATCGTATTTCTGAAATAAGCATGTTGGTACTGCCAACCCTGGTCAGAATGAAAGATCAGACCATTAAGTGAGGAAAACCTGCTCAGCCCCTTATCCAGCATCCGTCGGATCTGTTCCATGTTTGGACTTAACGAGAGATCGTATGAGATGACCTCATTTGTGTGCATATCCAGAATTGGAGAAAGATAGCATTTTCCCCAAGATAAATTGAATTGAGAAACATCTGTTGTCCATTTTTGCAAAGGCTTTGTTGTACTGAAGTCTCGGTTAATGAGGTTATCTGCCACCTTTCCAACTTCTCCCTGATAAGAATGGTATTTTTCTTTCGGGCGTTTGCCTTTAAGGTCCATGCAGTGCATTAATCGCTGGACCTTTTTGTGGTTTACCTTATAGCCTCTGTTGATCAGTTCGTGGTGTACTCTCCGGACACCGTATCGACCTTTATTATGTTCAAAGATTTCCCTGATCACACTTGCGACTGCTTCGCTCCTTTTGGCTACCACATCTTCTTTTGAAACTTCGTAATAGTACGTTGATCTGGAAAGGCACATCGCTTTAAGAAGATACTTCAGTTGGTATCCTTCTTCTCTGAGTTCTTTGATGATCGTTTGCTTTTTCGCCTTGAGACGCGCACTTCCTTTTCTTTCTTCTCTCAAGGCGATCTCTTTTTTATGACTTCGATTTCCGCTTTGATATACTCGTTTTCAGCCCTTAGCCTTACGAGTTCTTCATACTCGGACTCATTAAGTTTCCTAGGGTTGTTGTAATTGATTTTCTTCATATGGGGCTCCTTTGGTGGTCGACCTTTTCTCTTGTTTATAAGGCCATTATACCCCTCGTTCTTATATTTGCGAACCCAGCAAGTAAGTAATCCGCTATTTATACCCGCCTCATTAGCTACAAACTGGATTGATGAACCACCTAGGACTTTTGCAACCAGCTCATATCTCTCTTCTGGGGTCCAATCCTTATTAGTTTCCCGGGGTTTGAGAATATCTGGCCCATTTGCTTCTACTACATGAAACCATCGCAGGATCATATTATGAAAGTATCGCGCTTCTTTAATACCTGTAGGGGTCTCAGGCCACCTTCCTTCTCTGTACATCTCAATACATTTCATCTTGTACTCATAACTGTAACGCATAAAAATACCCTCCTTACTGGGTGTCCAGTAAAGAGGGTACATATCAGGACGATGCTCCTCTTTTGTTATTCCGGGATTACTTTGTTTTGATCTCCGTATCCTCCGTAACGGTGAGACGGAAGGAAATTTTTCCCTCACGGGCGAATTCACCGCCGTTGATGCTGTATCCGCCGGCCGCAGCAGTGGTGCTGTCCGCCATGACGATAATGTCCGCACCGCGCGGAACGCTGCCGGCAGTGACAGAAACGAGATTGTCCGCCATGTAGGTGAAACGGCAGCCGGAGCAGACAACCTGGACCCGGTCACCACTGTTGAGCTGAACATCCTCCGGATCCGGCGCAACTGCGGCAATGGTCATATCGGACGTGATGTTCTGCAGCTTGAAGGAGGAGACGTCCGTATCCGGAGTGACCCGGATTCCGTTGATGATCCAGTATTCCACTTCGCCGTCCGCCCGGGCTTCCACACTGCCAAATTCCGTAAAGGTGAGGGAAGAGCCGCTGTTTTCCTCATTCGGACGGCCAAAGCTATCCAGGGAAATCAGGGTGACGTTTTCACCGGTGACGGTAATTGTGTCCGGCTCCGCAAACCCTTCTTCCCCATCTTCCGCAGGAACCGGTTCCGCGGCGGGTTCCGCAACCACTTCCGCCGGAGCGGATTCCACGGCCGACTCCGCCGGGGCAGATACTTCAGCCGGTTCCTCTGCAGGCTCACTGGCCTCGGGGACTGCTTCCGGGGCCGGTGCGGCAGTCGCCTCCGCGGCCGGCTCAGTGGCGGTGCCCAAATCAATGGTCAGGCGTTCCGAATCGACCTGGTAGCCGTTTCCGGACAGATGGCAGTAGACTTCCCAGCCATTCAGTTCCGCCGGCACTTTTTCCAGGGTGATCTTTGACTTGTTGGGGTTTTTGACCTTTATGCCATCGAAGGCTTTGGCAAGCTCCTTGGCGGTGAGTTCCTCACCGGTATCGGGATTGACAAAGCGCCAGGTGAGACCTTTATAGCTCTTGGCCTTGATTTCGATGACCACGGTGGTTTCCGTTTTGGATTTGCCGAATTCAGGCTGTTTGGTGATCTTCGGCCCGGCAGCATAGGCGGTTGCAAGTCCCAGCGTCAGGCAGCAGATGAGCAGCAGCGCGACAATCTTCTTCATAGCGGTATTCCTCCCTTTGCGGGTTTCGTGCAGAAATGCACGAACTTATTTCTGATACAAATCTGTAATATTATACACCAGGCGGGGAAAAAAGACAAATCATCAGATTAATTCAGGGGCTTTCCGATCGTTCCGCAGCCTCAATGGTTGTTGCTCCGCACCGCGGAGACAACGCCCTTTCGGCTGACCAAACATTCGATGAGATTCCTGCCACCGGCAGTCATCGAATGTTTGGCCCTGAGACCCTTCGGTCACATCCCGGCTGAGGCATGAATAATCGAAATTCAATTTTCTGCGGAGCGCAGGGCAAGCAGCTTGAGCATGACCGCTTCCAGGGAACCTTCCTGGTTGAGGCGCCCGGACTTTACGGCATATTCCGTATCGAAACAGATTTTTACCGCTTTTTTGATCTGCGCATTGGTGTACATGGATGCCTGGCGCAGGTACTGATCCACGGCAAAAGGCGGGACGCCCAGGTTGGTGCGGATGGTATCCCGGCTGCATTTTTCATACTGCATGATCCGGATATGCTGTAGGAGCCGGAACTGGCGCAGCAGCATGGAGAGCATATACAGCCGGTCCGCACCGGCCAGCAGCTGGTTTCGCATGAGCCGAAATGCCCGGTCGTTCTGGCCGGCCACGACCGCATCCACCATCTGGAAAACCGTGCACTCCGTGGAAGGAGTTGCCAGCTGCCGGACTTCATCCGGCTGAATCGTGACGTTTTCCCCGGCGTGGGCGGCAATCTTGGAGATTTCCGTAAGCAGCTTCGACGTGTCTGAACCGCAGGTAAAGATCAGGAAATCCGCGGTATGTTCATCACATTCCTTGCCCAGGTCCCGGAAAGCGGAAGTGACGAACAGGGTCAGTTCCCGGTCCCGCAGCTGGGAAAAGGTGACGATTCCGTTTCGCTTTTTGACAGCACCGTACAGCTTTTTCCGTCCATCCGGTTTTTTGGTGCAGTAAAACAGCAGGACCGTGGAGGAGGGTACAGAAGCCAGGTAGGTTACCAGCCGGTCATCCCCCTCTGCCCGGCCGGTAAGGGCTGGATGGTCACGGACAATGACGAGGCGGCGGTCCGCCAGGAAGGGGAGCGTTTCGGAGGCTGCAATCAGCTGGTCGGTTTCCGGGGCTTCGAGGATGGTTTCATTCATATCCGCCATGCCTTCCGGAAGAACGGCTTCCCGCAGGGCAGCAAGCGCTGACTGTTTCAGGTACTCCTCATCCCCCTCAAACAGGAGAACAGAAGGGACCTGATTCCGGGACAGCGCCTGCAGAAATTCTTTCCGGTCCAAAACGGATCACCTCCGGGTTTATTATCGGTCAGATTCAGGAATCGGCATTTCCGGTGAAAGGTATGGGATCACGGTGACGTGCCCATCCTCAAAACGAAGGGTGAGCGCCCCGCTGCGGGCAGTGGACCACAGCGCTGTATCCGGACTGACGCGCTCAGCCCAGGCATCATGCCGGGATACGCTTTTGCAGCTCAGCAGGACAGCCTGCGGGGCAACAGCGGCCAGGTATGCTTCGGAGGAGGAAGAGGATGAACCATGGTGCGCGGCCTTGAGCAGGTCCGCGGGAACCGCGGAATACATTTCATACGCCCCGGAAATATCACCGGCCTGGAGCATTGTCACTCCGTCCAGGGTCAGCAGGGAAACCAGTGAATAGTTGTTTGCATCCTGAGCGGAACGCGTTTTTCCGCTTTCGGGCCAGAGAACCGACAGATTTCCGGAGGGAAGGGGAAGCTCATCCCCTTTACCGAGATACCGGATTTCGGTTCCGGAAGCATGAAGCTCTGCAAGGAGCGCAATCATATCCTCGTGGATGAGCTGGTCTTCCGCACCGGCCGGAAGCAGCAGGAGCGGAACCGGGATTTCATCATCCAGCATGGAGCGCAGGCCGCCGGCATGGTCCGTGTGCAGATGGGTCAGGACTACCGCGTCGGGGTTCAGCCGGCGACGGCGGAGAAAAGAGCTGAGTACTCCGTCATCCGTACCGGTATCCATGACCACCACCCGGTCCTGATCCCACAATACAGCAGCATCCGCATTGCCGACGCTGAACTGGATATATTCCGTGGCGGCATGCGGAACGGGAAGCAGGGAAATCCCGGTGAGCGCAACCCCGGCTGCCAGCAGGCAGGCCCGGGCTTTCCGGGACAGGCGGAGCATCGCACAGAGGGCTGCAGCCAGCAGCAGGACCCCGAAGACCGTGAACACGGAAGGGGAATGGACCCACAGCGAAATGCCGGGTACCGCAGCCAGGCTCCGGACCAGGCCGGTCAACAGCGACGTGGCGGCGGAAGCCAGGGAAGCCAGGAAAACGGATATCACCGGTACGGGCAGCAACAGCAGCACAGCCCAATCCAGCGCGATCAGCGCGGAAGCATAGGCGGTTGCGGGAATGCTGACCAGGAATCCGAGCAGCGGCAGCTTCTGGAAGAACCAGAGCTCCGGGAGCAGAACTCCCAGCTGGGCGCCGAGCACGACTGCCGCGGAATCCCACAGCCAACGGGGCAGCCTGCGGCGGAAAGGATTGTGCTGCGTGATCCCCGGTGTGACAAGGGTCAGGCCGAGTACCGCAGAGAAAGTGAGCAGGAAGGAGACGCCCGTCAGCTGGACCGGAGACCAAAGCAGCATGATATACAGGACTGCACACAGGCAATGGAGGCCGCTGCGGGGGCGATTGAGGATTTTTCCATACAGGGAAACCAGCATCAGCAGGGACGCCCGGACAACCGGCGGGTTCATTCCGCACAGCGCACAGTAGGCAGCCAGGATGACGGCATAAAGCACCAACCGCAGGACCGGCCGGGGATGAAACAAGCGGAAAAGAAGGGCAAGCAGCCCGACCAGGATTCCCACATGGAATCCGCTGACGGACAGCAGGTGCGCGATTCCCAGCCGGGAAAAAGCATCCCGGTCTTCCGAGGGAACCAGGGAGCGCTGGCCGAAAAGCAGCGCCGCGGTATATCCGCCGGTTTCTTCCCCCATCCGGTCAACCAGCATTGCGGTCAGCCGATGACGGACGGAAGCGGCGGTACCCGGAAAGGAAAAGAAGGGCGGATCGGATACCGCCAGGTTTTCCTTTCCGTAAAGCCCGACATTGATGCCGTCCCGGAGCAGTTCCTCCCGGAAATCATATCCATCGGGATTGACAGAACCGGACGGATGGTACAGCCCGGACCGGAAGGAAACCATTTTTCCCGGTTCCAGTCCGGCCGGAAGCTCCTCATCTTCCGAAAGGTAGAAAGTCCAGTACGCGCCGCCGGAATGTTCCCGACCGTTGAGCGTAACATGGGTGAGCTTGACGCGGACCTGGCCAAAATGGCCGGAACGGATTTCATCGATAATGACGCCCTGTACATCATAATCCGCTTCGGGCGGCAGGGACGGATGCCAGGCCAGGCTGCCGGCCGCTGTTCCAACGGCCAGCGACAGGACCAGGCATGCGATAAAGCGAAGCAAACCTTTTCCGAGCAGCATCGCGGCCAGGACCGGCAGACATGCGACCAGCGCAAATGCCGGGGACGGTGTTCCGCGGCCAATGAGGATGCCGGCAATCAATGCCAGCACAGCCGGCGGGAGCAGCCAGGACCGCTGACGGGGAGTCATACGGGGAGAACCTGACCCGCGGAAGCCAGCAGGACACGGGGGTATTTCTGCCGGGCTTCCCGCAGCAGGATTTCCGGCGGATATACGGGATTAAGATGCGTGATCACGAGCGCCCCGGCCTCGGCTTCCGCCGCCAGGGAAGCGGCCAGTTCCGCAGAAAGGTGTGGTTTGCCCTCCGCCCAGTCAGCGGCGGGAAACAACCCGTCCGCCAGGAGCAGGTCCACATTCCGGAAGAAGCCGGCAAGGGACGGCAGGGTATTGGTATCGCCGGTATAGCCGAAAGCTTTTCCGCTTTCCTCAATCCGGAAGGATACAGCGGGAACCGGATGACGGGCTTCGCCGACCCGGATCTCACAGGAGCCAACGGTGACCGTATCGCCGGGGGCAATATCGGTGAGGCGGAAACAGGGAACGGACGCCACGATCTTCCGCAGGGCGGAAGATTCATCAACAGGCGCGTAGACCGCCAGCTGCGGTCCGCCTTCTCCGAAGCCCATCGCCTGCAGCCGATACATCAGCACCGGAAGATCCGCAGCATGGTCAAAATGCCAGTGGGACAGGAAGAGCGCATCGATCGATTCCGGCGCGGTGAGCGCAGTCAGGCGGGCCAGCACGCCGCTGCCCATGTCCAGCTGGATCAGCGCACTGTCCGCCTGCAGCAGGTATCCGGAGGTGGCACCATTGCTTTCCGGAAACGGGCCGTTGACCCCCAGCAGATGCAGTTTCATATACTTACAACTCCTTTACCGAGCCGTTGTTATCCTCAACCACTGCGCAGATCAGTTCCAGCGCGCGGGCAACATCTCCCTCACCGCGGGACGCGATCCACAGGCGGACCGGTTCCCGGCGCTCCGACAGGCAGTCGTTCAGCGCATCGGCATTCATGCCGTAATAATCCGGCAGGGAAAGCATGGACTTCAGTGCGGAATGCAGGTCACGGGGTGTGGAATAGGAAGAAGCATCCAGATAGATGGTTTGCATAATGCACCTCATTTCACCGGTCAGATTCCCCGGCCGGTACGGATTGAGAAGGCCAGCATGTAAGCGGCAAAAGCGCTTTCCACGGTGACGTAAAGAGAACCGTGATAATCCGAAGGAACGATCAGCAGCCGCAGGACCGGAACCATGTGCCCGACACCGACAGAGGCCAGGTACTGATACAGAAGTACCAGCAGGATGAACGCGGCCGGAATAAAGAGCAGCCAGGCAAACGGCTCCCGCAGGCGTGTTGCCCCGGCAAGCGGCAGCAGCAGGCCGAGGGAGGCGCCCAACAGCAGGCCGATCAGCAGCCCGCCGAAGTACCAGCTGAACGAAAACAGGACAGACATCAGCACGCAGAGCAGGACCAGCATGGAAAGCGGAACCAGGATCACCGTCAGCTTTCTGAGAAACATGATTCTTCCAGCTCCTTCAGTATTTTCAGGTCCTGATCATCCAGCTTCGCGGAAGCGAGAAGATCGGGACGGAGGCGGGCGGTGGCGGCCAGGCTTTCCCGGCGGCGCCAGGCCCGGATTTTCGCATGGTCACCGGACAGAAGGACTTCCGGCACGCAGCGGCCGTCCAGGTCGCGGGGACGGGTATACTGGGGATATTCCAGCAGTCCGTCCGAGAAGGATTCCTCCTCCGGGCTGTCCGCACTGCCCAGCACACCGGGAATAAAGCGGGCCACACAGTCCGTAAGCACCATGGCGGCCAGTTCGCCGCCGGTGAGGATATAGTCCCCGATGCTGATTTCCTCGTCAATACAGGCATCCAGCGCCCGCTGGTCCACGCCTTCATAATGGCCGCAGAGCAGGATCAGGGAAGATTCGCGGGCCAGTTCCCGGGCAACCCCGGTGGTCAGTTTACGGCCGCGCGGCCCCAGGTAGATCCGCCGGGCACCAGGCGCAGCCGCGGAAGCCTCGGCCATCGCGTCCATGATCGGCTGGGCCATCATGACCATGCCGGCGCCTCCGCCGAAGGGATAATCATCGGTATTCTTATGCTTGCTGGCGGAATAGGGGCGGATGTCCGTGAGGCGGATATCGAGCAGGCCCTGCTCCCGGGCACGGCCGAGGATGCTGGCACCGAAGACGCTTTCGAACATTTCCGGGAAGATGGTCAGGATATTAATCGTCAATGACCGCCACCTCCCGGAGCTTTTCGGAAACAACGGAGATCCGGCGGTTTTCCGGATCAACCTCCGGGAAAACAGACAGCAGGGCCGGCGCCATCAGCGTACCGGTTTCCGTGCGGAATACCCAGGTGTCCACGGAGCCATACTGCAGCACATCCGTCAGCACACCGACGGTGCGGCCGGTTTCATCCACGGCGGTACAGCCGACCAGGTCGGCGATATACACCGCGCCGTCCTCCGGTTGCGCAGCATGCGCCCGGTCGATATATAATTCCTTTCCCCGCAGCTTTTCCGCGTCATCCGCGGTTTTGCAGCCGGCCAGCACCGCATAGACGAATCCGTCGTGGATCCGGCTGACGGCACACGAAACCGGGGAGAAGGCATCATTTTCCTTCACATAAAGCGTTTTCCATTCCCCGAAGAGCGAAACATCCGCCGCGTACGGCTTGATCTTGATTTCGCCCCGGATGCCCTGCGGCTTCAGGACAACGCCGATCATCAGATAATCCTGCATTCAGACAGCTCCCTGAAAAAGCGCGGGATCCGAAACAGATCCGGACCCCGCGCTCTTTATATATTACTGGATTTCGACAAAAACAGGCTTGCTGTTTTTAGCCGTAGCCGCCTTTACCACGGCGCGGATGGCCTTGGCAATGCGGCCCTGTTTCCCGATGACCTTGCCCATATCATCCTCGGCAACATGCAGCTCCAGGATGACAGCCTCAGGGCCCTCGGTCACAGTGACGCTCACCTGCTCGGGATGTTCCACCAGTGACTGCGCCACATAGGTAAGAAGTTCTTGCATGGGTATATCCTTTCTTCCCGGGTACCGGAACAGACAGGCAGAATGCCGCCGCACCGGTGCTGCGGGCGCAGGTCAGATTATTTCTCCTCGATGGCGCCGGACTTCTTCAGCAGGATGCGCACGGTATCGGTGGGCTGGGCGCCGACACCGAGCCAGTACTTCGCGCGGTCGTTATCCACTTTGATTTCGGCGGGCTTGGTCATGGGATCGTAGTAACCGATCTCCTCGATAAACCGGCCGTCACGGGGGCTGTGAATATCAGCGACCACAACGCGATAGAAAGGCTTTTTCTTCATACCCATTCTCTTCAGACGAATTTTAACGGACATTTGGGATTCCTCCTGTAAAATAAAATAATGATCTATCGGAAATCATATACCCGGTATATGAGTCCAATCAAAACGGGGAGGGGATATTACATCCCGGGGAAACGCATCCGCATGCGGTTTTTGCCTTTGGCGCCCATCATCTGCTTCATCATCTGCTGGGCCTGCTCAAACTGGCGGATCAGGGCGTTGACGTCCTGGACGGTGGTGCCGGAACCGGCGGCAATGCGCTTGCGGCGGGAAGCATTGAGGATGGAAGGATCGCGGCGCTCCTTCGGCGTCATGGAACGGATGATGGCTTCGGGCTTCTTCATGGCATCGTCGTCCACGTCGAGGTCCTGATTGCCCATGCCCGGCAGCATCTTCAGCATGCTCTTGAGGCCGCCCATTTTCTTCATGCTCTGCATCTGATCGAGGAAGTCCTCCAGGGTCAGCTTGTTGCTGAGGCCCTTGCGGGCGAACTTCTCGGCGTCCTTCTCGTCGAAGGCTTCCGCTGCCTTATCGATCAGGGTCAGCACGTCGCCCATTCCCAGGATGCGGGAAGCCATCCGGTCCGGATGGAAGGGTTCGATATCGGTGAGCTTTTCGCCGATACCGCTGAACTTGATGGGCTTTCCGGTGACCGCTTTGATGGACAGCGCCGCACCACCGCGGGTATCGCCGTCCAGCTTGGTGAGGATGACGCCGGTGACATCCAGCTTCTCATCGAAGGCCTTGGCCACGGTTACCGCATCCTGACCGGTCATGGAGTCAACCGTCAGCAGGATTTCGGAGGGATGAACGGTGTCCCGGATCCGGAGCAGTTCATCCATCAGTTCCTCATCGATGTGCAGGCGGCCGGCGGTATCGATAATCAGCACATCCCGCTGATAATACCGGGCGTACTCGATCGCTTCCTTCGCGGTCTTCACCGGATCCTGCGTTCCCTTTTCAAAGACGGGAACATTGACCTGCTGGCCGACCACCTGCAGCTGTTTGATGGCGGCGGGACGGTAGATATCGCACGCGGCGAGCATCGGCCGCTTGCCCTGTTTGACCAGGTATCCGGCCAGCTTGGCGCACATGGTGGTTTTACCGGCGCCCTGCAGACCGCAGAGCATAAAGATGGTCGGAACAGAGGAGGACCAGTTGAGCCGCGCGTTGGTGCTGCCCATCAGCTCGGTCATTTCCTCGTTGACGATCTTGATTACCTGCTGTCCCGGCGTGAGGGAGGAAAGGACATCCGCGCCGACGCAGCGGTCAGTTACCTTGCGGATGAAATCCTTGGCGACCGCGTAGTTGACGTCCGCCTCCAGCAGCGCCATGCGAACCTCGCGCATGCCTGCCTTTACATCCTGCTCGCTCAGCCGGCCACGCCCGGTCATCTTCCGCAGCGCACCCTGCAGTTTTTCGCTTAAGCCCTCAAAGGCCATCGGTATCCTCCTGATCCAGAGCCAGAAGACCGGTCAACAGGTCTTCCGCCCGGTGATAATCCTGCTGTTTCAGGGCGGAGAGCGCCTCTTCCAGGCCGGATTCCATCCGGCGGAAGCGGGCGGCCATTCCCAGTGAAGCTTCCATCTCGTTGAGCCGCGAGGCCGCACGGGTAATCGTTTCATGCACGGCCTGGCGGGAGATTCCGACCTCTTCGGCAATTTCGCCGAGGGAGAGATCCTCTTCACAATGCAGGGAGAGAACCTGCCGCTGCTTATCCGTCAGCAGGCCGCCGTAGAAAGCGGAGAGAAAGGCAAGATCCACCTTTTTCTGAAGCTCTTCCTTCGCCATTGAGAATGCCTCCTGTCAAGGGACAATCCCTGACAGGAGGCATTATACCGTAAATTGTTCGATTGTCAAGGGTTTTTGATTGACAGATCAGTAATTTATTTCCTGGCCGGAAATCCGCTTCCAGAGCTCACGGATGGTTTTCTGGTTGGAGACGCCGTAGTTCGGATCGTTGGTTTCGGCTTCATCCATATTCCGCAGGAAGTGGACGCACAGGTGGCCGTCAAAGCCGTTGTCCTTGATGCTGCCGGACAGGTGGGGCATATCGTGGGTGGAGCCGACTGTCCAGGTGCCACTGGGCAGTTTGACATAAACGCCGTGCTGGTTCCAGGTATTCTTTCCGCCGAATGACTGCACCATGGTGTCCGTATCCGCCTTCGTGAGCGGTTCACAGTCGCAGTGGCGGCCGCGGGACAGGACGTTGAGGGTCCAGCTCAGCCCGGAGGACGGATCATAGATCAGCAGATGGTCCCCGTTCTTCAGGGAAGGCTTGATATCGTTGAACCAGTGCAGAAGCTTGATGCTGCTGACTCCCGGGGCGGAAACGGACGCCGTTGTGACCGCGGAAGAAGCATCCGGTTTCGAAGCGGAGGAAGAAGACGTCTGGGCTGCCTGCGATGAAGCAGATGCCTGGGAAGATGATTCGGATGCCTGGGGAGCCGTACTGCCGCTGATGACGGCAGATTCCAGGGCGGTGAGGGTTTTCTTCCCGGCCAGTCCGTCCTGTTTGAGGCCGCTCCGGCTCTGGAAGGTGTATACGGCTTTGAGCGTCTGCTGTCCGAAAATACCGTCCGCTTTGCCGGACAGGTATTTCAGGGTAATCAGCGCCTGCTGCATGGCTTTGACCCGGGAACCGCGGTCCCCGATACTGATGGTGGAGTAATCGCCGCCGAACAGCCCGCCGGAAGAGGAAGATGACACAGCCGGTGCAGAAACCTGGGAAGACGCGGAAGACGCTGGGGCCTGAACCGGAGCGGATGCCTGCGCAGCAGGAGCCGTGACAGCAGGCTGGACGACCTGCGTGGACTGCCCGCCCAGCAGGAGGGCAAGAGTTTTGGTCCCGGCCAGCCCGTCCGCCGTGAGGCTGTTGGCCTTCTGGAAACTGATGACTGCTTCTTCGGTCATCGGCCCGAATTTGCCATCAGCTTTTCCGGAAAGATAACCGAGATTGATCAGCGCCTGCTGGAGCAGGCGGACATTTTCTCCTTTTGATCCCCGGCACAGTGTGGAGGCCTTCAGGGCGTACGCCGGGGCACAGGCCAGGACGGCCATTATAATCACGATCAGCAGGCAGAGGATCCGGTTGCGACGCACGATGAATTCCTCCTTCCGGGATGAATTGGTCATTTTTGCTGAGATGAGTATAGCATATTGATGCAAAAATGTAAAGAAAATGTTACGAAGGTGTTAACAATCCGGGATTCAGCCCGGGAGAAACGAAAAGGCTGAAAAATATGATATAATAAAAAACCAGAACGGAGGAAACGAAGCGTGGGAAAGATTGTCGTGGTTGCCGAAAAGCCAAGCGTCGGCCGGGATATTGCCCGGGTGATCGGCTGCAGGACATCCGGGGACGGATGCCTGATCGGCGACCAGTATATTGTGACCTGGGCTGTCGGCCATCTGGTGACCCTGATGGAGCCGGACGAGATGGACGAGCACCTGAAAAAGTGGACTTTTGATACGCTGCCGATCCTTCCGGAGGAAATCCCGCTGAAGGTGATCAGCGCCACAAAGAGCCAGTACAGCAAGGTGAAGAAGCTGATCTGCGACAAGGAAACAGACTCCCTGATCTGCGCGACGGATGCCGGGCGGGAGGGTGAACTGATCTTCCGCTATATATATGAAAAATCCGGATGCAAAAAGCCGTTCGACCGCCTGTGGATTTCCTCCATGACGGATGAGGCGATCCGCGAAGGATTCCGGCAGATCCGGCCCGGAAGCGACTATGACGGCCTGTACGAGAGCGCCCGCTGCCGGAGCAAGGCCGACTGGCTGGTCGGCATGAACGCCAGCCGGGCGTTTACGCTGAGATATAAAGCACTGCTGAGCGTGGGGCGGGTACAGACGCCGACGCTGGCCATCCTGGTTAAGCGGCGGAAGGAAATTGAGAACTTCAAACCGGAAGGGTTCTGCACGGTGACCGCCGACTTCGGCGATTACAGGGGGATCTGGTTCTCGGAAGAACTGGATCCGGATACCCACCTGAAAACGAAGGCGGAGGCGGACGCGATTGCCGGTGCGGTGAAAGGAAAGGAAGGCCGGGTTGTCCAGGCGGAAACGGTGCGGAAACATGAACTGCCGCCCCAGCTGTATGACCTGACCAGCCTGCAGCGGGATGCCAACCGCATGCTGGGATTTACTGCGGACAAAACGCTGAAGACTGCCCAGAGCCTGTATGAAACCCACAAGGCACTGACTTATCCCCGGACGGACAGCCGATACCTGCCGCCGGATATGATTCCCCGGGTGGTGCAGACGATGAAGATGCTGCCGGAGGGCTACCAGAAGTTTGTACCGGGCGCCCTTCGGGACGGAAAACTTCCGGTATCAAAACGCACCATTGACGCTTCCAAGGTGACCGACCACCATGCCATTATCCCGACGGCAAAGAAACCGGACATGTCGAAATTCAGCGAGGATGAACGGAAACTGTACGATATGGTGGCCAGACGCCTGCTGGCAGCGTTCTACCCGGCCTGTGACTATGACGCCACAAAGATCATCACGGAGGTGGGAGAGCACCGCTTCCGCACCAACGGCAAGGTGATCGTGGTGAACGGATGGCATGATATCCCGCCGCTCGAAAACCCGCCGAAGGCCCGCAAAAAGGCGAAGGGTGAAGAGGAAGAGGAAGGACCGCTTCCGCCCCTGAACGAGGGAGATACCCGCATTGTCCGGGACGCGGCGGTCAAGGAAGATAAAACCAAGCCGCCGGCCCCGCATACGGACGCAAGCCTGCTGGCCGCGATGGAAACGGCCGGCAAGGAACTGGACGATGAAGAGCTCGCAAAGCAGATGAAGGGCAGCGGCATCGGTACGCCGGCCACCCGGGCAGCGATTATTGAGCGCCTGCTGAAGGTCGGCTACGCGGCCCGGAAGGGCAAAACGCTGCAGGCGACCGACAAGGGTGTCCTGCTGATCGATATCATGCCGGCGGAGATTGCCAGCCCGGAGATGACCGGCCGCTGGGAACTGGCACTGCATGATATCACCGACGGGAAACAGGATGCCGGCCGGTTTATGGACGGAATCCGGAGGATGAGCAGCTTCCTGGTGGATTATGCCCGGAACGCTTCATCCGCGGTGGTATTCCCGGAAGATGAAAGACGGAAACGAACCGGCGGAAAAGGGCGGCAGGGCGGTTTTTCCGCCGCGGTTCTGGAAGGAACCACCTGCCCGGTATGCGGGAAGGGGAAAATGCAGGAAAGCCCGCGGGCATTCAGCTGTACGGAAGCGTCCTGCCGCTGCACCCTGTGGAAGGACTGCCTCACCCGGGGCGGTGGACCGGTGCTGACGGAGAAGCTGATCCGGCTGCTGCTGGAAAAGAAGCAGCTGGCGGGATCCACCGGAACCGTGATGATCCGGGAGGGGAACATCCTGTTTTACCCGCAAGGGAATGAAGCCCCCAGCGTCAACCGCAGCATGATCTATCAGAAATAACGGAGAAAGCAGCAATATGGCAAACGTAGGGAATAACAACGGGAACAAAAAGATAATGCTGGTGTTCGGAACCCGGCCGGAAGCGATCAAGATGTGTCCGCTGGTGAAGGAACTCCGGAAACGGGACGGAATCCAGACGGTCGTCTGCGTGACCGGACAGCACCGGAGCATGCTGCAGCAGGTGCTGGACGCGTTCCAGGTGGTGCCGGAGTATGACCTGGCCATCATGAAGGACCGGCAGACGCTGTTTGACATCACCATCAACGTGATGAACGGCATGCGGGAAATTCTGGAGAAGGAAAAGCCCGACGTGGTGCTGGTGCACGGGGATACGAGCACGACATTTGCCACCGCGCTGACCTGCTACTATATGCAGATCCCTGTCGGCCATGTGGAAGCGGGGCTCCGCACCTATGACGCGTTCTCCCCGTATCCCGAGGAATTCAACCGGCAGGCGACGGGTATTGTGACCCGTTACCATTTCTCTCCGACGCCCCTGAGCCGGGAAAACCTGATCCGGGAAGGGAAAAAGCCGGAAACCGTGTACGTGACCGGCAACACAGTCATTGATGCGCTGCAGACCACCGTCCGCAAGGACTATACGCATCCGGAGCTGGAATGGGCTTCCGGCAGCCGCCTGATCCTGCTGACCGCGCACCGGCGGGAAAACCTTGGTGAGCCGATGCACAACATGTTCCGTGCAATCCGCCGGGTGGTGGAGGAACATCCGGACGTCAAAGCCCTGTATCCGATCCATATGAATCCCGTGGTCCGGGAAGCTGCCGCAGCAGAACTGGCAGGCTGCGACCGGATCCGGCTGATTGAGCCGCTGGAAGTGATTGACTGCCATAACCTGATGGCCCGCAGCTACCTGATCCTGACGGACAGCGGCGGCATCCAGGAGGAAGCCCCCAGCCTCGGCAAACCGGTGCTGGTGATGCGTGACGTGACGGAACGGCCGGAGGGCATCGCTGCCGGCACACTGAAGCTGGTGGGGACATCCGAGGAGAAAATCTACCGCGAGTTTACCCGGCTGCTGGATGACAAGAGCGCATACGAAGCCATGGCGCACGCGGAGAACCCCTATGGGGACGGCCACGCGTGCGAACGGATCGCGGATATCCTGACCCGGGAAGGATGACAGACGGAGGAACGGCGATGGCACGCATCGGGATCATGACATTCCTGCACAATGACAACTACGGTTCATCTCTGCAGGCATACGCGCTGCAGCGGGTGATCCGTACCCTGGGATACGAATGCGAGCATATCGACTACCTTCCGGACCGGGCGGAGAAGATTCGGAACCTCATCGGAAGCGGGAACCATCCGAAACTGATTATTGACGGCCTGCGGAAACGTTCCGTCAAGGCCGGGCAGGAAGGCGCCCGGAAAAAGAGCGATGCAATTCCGGCGTTTTACCGGGAATACATGCAGCTGAGCCCGGTTTGCAGAAACCGGCGGGAACTGGCGGAACAAGCCGGGAAGTATGACATTCTGCTATGCGGAAGCGACCAGATCTGGAATCCGGTATGGCTGAATCCCGCCTATTTCCTGACCTTCGCGCCGGAAGAGACGCCGAAGATCGCGTATGCAGCGAGCCTGGGCATCCGGACCGTGCCCGCGGCCGGAAAGGTGCGGAAGATCCGGAAATGGACCCGGGGGTTCCGGGCGGTTTCGGTGCGGGAGGAAGAAGGCGCAGAGCTGCTGGAGCAGATGACAGGGATCCGGGCGGATGTGATGCCCGACCCGGTATGCCTGCTGGACCGGGCCGCATGGGAAGAAACGGCGGCACCGGGACCGGGGGGAGAACCGTATATCCTGTGCTATTTTATCGGGGAAAATGAGGAATACGCAGCCCATGTCAAGCAGCTGCAGGCGGAGACCGGCCTGCGGGTGCTGGATATCCCGGTGAATGCGGCCAGCTACCGGAGCGGCCGGGAACTGCTGGACGGAATCGGTCCGCGGGAATTCCTCGGAGCGGTCCGGAATGCCGCGGTGCTCTGCACGGACAGCTTCCACGGGCTCGCGTTCGCCACGATCTTTGGCGTGCGGACCGAACTGATCCGCCGCTACCGGGAGGATGACCCGGAAAGCAAAAACAGCCGCGTGGATCACTTCCTGCGGCTGGTGAATGAAAAGGGGATGGAACAGATCCGGGAAGAGGGAACCGCCTGGCTGCGGGATGTACTCAGCGAATAACCAATCAACCGGAATACAACAAAACCCGCCTGCTGCACAACAGGCGGGATTGTTGTTATTTTTCGCTCAGGGGCTCAGGCCTCTTCGTGAATCTTGGGCAGAGCGCGCTGCACATTGCCGCTGCGGAGGCAACGGGTGCACACGTTCATGCGACGGGCGGCACCATTCACCATGACCCGGACACTCTGCACATTGGGCGCCCAGATGCGATGGCTCTTACGATTGGAATGGCTGACGTTATTCCCGTTCAGCGTACCCTTTTCGCAAATCTGACAATACTTACCCATGGAAATCCTCCTCCCCATTGGAGACTGCTGCACATCAAGCCCATCTAAGATATCACAAGCCATATAAAAATGCAAGCGGTTTTTTCAGAAATTTTCATCATCCGAAAACCATCTGGCCGATCCGGGTGATCCGGCTCTGCATGGTGCAGCCGAGACGGCGGACCGCCCGAATCCGGGGAATCTTTTTCATACCGCGGGTAGCCAGGTAATCCTCCGCAGTTTTCCGCGCGGAACCGGGAAGGCCATCCCCGTACATCAGCAGGAAGACCTGCGTGTGGGTATAGGTCAGCAGGATCCGGCGGCGGGCATCCTTGCGGGCACCGAGCGCCCGGACACCCCGGGCCAGGAGACCGGCACGGCTGGCACCGATCGTGTTTTCCGCGTGCTGGCGGTATGCGGTGAGCTGCTGCGGGACAAAGCGGATATGGCCGAAGGCCGCGGCGGTCAGGGCAATGAACCAGTCATGCATAAACAGGTCCTTCGCCCGGCCATGCTCCGCAACCAGACGGAGCAACGGACGGTTCATGACCAGCGTGCAGCCGGTGACGTTGTTCTGCACCAGCAGGCGCGGGAACGTGACGGCGGAGGGATCCCAGCCCTGGTGGCGGAAAAAGCTGCCGTCCACGGGGCTTCCGGATTCATTGACCAGCGAGCAGTCTGAATGGACCAGGAGCGGGGTGTCGGCACCGAAACGGGATATTTCCTCCCGGATGGCCTGCTTCAGGACAGCGATTTTTTCCGGCATCCAGATATCATCCTGGTCGCAGAGGAAAACCAGATCCGCATCTGCCTGGCGGATCAGGGAAAGGAAATTTCCGGCGGCACCGAGATGGCAGCCGGATTCATTTCCAGCAGAAAAGCGGGAATCCCTGTGGATGATATCCGCCAGGATTTCCGGCGTGCTGTCTGAGGAGCCGTCATCCTGGACGAGAACGGAAAAATCCGGATCCGTCTGGGCGCAGAGTGAGTCCAGCAGCTCCGGAAGATGTTTTTCCCCGTTGTACGCGGCCAGGAGGACCAGCGATTTCACCACGTGATCCCCCATTTCATGAAATACTTGGCCGCGGAGCGCATCTGGCGCAGACGTCCTTTGAAGGTCCGGGTGTTTTCCCGGGCCCAGCGGTGGGTGACGACCATATCGGGATGGTATACGATGCTGCCGAGTTTTTCCTCCAGCACGCGGCGGCTGAGATCGGAATCCTCCTGATACAGGAAGAAACGCGGATCAAAGCCCTTCAGGCGCAAAAAGATTTCCGTGCGGATCAGCAGGAAGCAGCCGGTGGCGAATTCGACGGCCACGGGGTGGGTGATTTCCATATCCGCCATGGTAAAATCTTCCCGCCAGCGGCGGAACAGCTTTCCATAGTTTTCCAGGAGGCCGCCCAGCAGGTAATGGATCGAGATCCGTTTCTTGGGAAGGAACTGCTCCGTACCGTCTTCATTGAGGACCCGGGGAGTCAGGATGGCAATATTCGGATGCTCTTCCATATACATAACCATCCTGCGGAGCAGGGACGGATCGAAGGAAACATCCGGGTTCATGATCAGGTGGTATTTGCTTTTCAGATAGGGGAGCACCGCATTGTGGGCACGGCCGAAACCGATGTTCTTTTCCTGCGGGATCAGGGTAATTCCGTGGAAGGCCCACTTCAGGCGCTCCGCGGTCATTTCTTCGGGAGAGTTGTCACTCAGATAGACCGCCACTTCCAGGTCTGCGTTCTGAATACACTGAAGCGCCTGGAAGGCTTCGTCCCCGCTGTGGTACAGGACCATGCACGCGGAAAGAATCGCCGGCATATTCGGATCTCCTCCCAACCAGTTTTTATTTCCTGACTGCTATTGTACAAAGAAGCGGAAGGTTTGTCCAGCCGGATTCGTTGTTTAAGGGAAGGGACAAATGCCGGAAACAGGCAGCGGGAAAAGAAGAGGTGGAAAAAAGCCGGCCGGAATGGTATACTGTATAATGAGGCAGCAGGTGCTGCCGGCATTATAAGATTGGAAGAGGGTTTTGACTCTGAGTAAATTTGCAGTATTCGTGGATCTGGAAAACTGCGGCGCAAAAGTCGCGACACTGAACAGCATCCTGGAAAAAGTAAAGATCCGCGGAGATATCCTGCTGGGGAAGGTATACGGATACACCGACAAGTTCGGCGACCTGAAGGAAATCCTGCTGAGCAACACCTTTACGGTGGTTCCGAGCCTGCGCTACGGCATCAGCCAGAAGAACAATGCGGACATCCAGCTGGTGATTGACGCACTGGAGGTCGCCTACAAGAATGAACTGATCGACAGCTTCTGCATCGTTTCCGGCGACAGCGACTATACGCCCCTGGTCGGCCGGCTGAAGAGCATGGGGAAATTCGTGCTGGGCATCAGCCGGAGTGAGGCAGCCAGCAACATCTTCATCAACGCATGCAACGAATTCCAGTTCCTGGAAAGCGTCGGCAAGCGCAATGTGGAGAAACCCCGCAAACAGCGCGCCGCGAGCAGCAATGAGGAAACCGCGGACGAGAGCGAGCTGAACAAGCTGCTGACGACGGTGCTGGAGGAACAGGACCGGGACGAGATCTATGCCAGCGAACTGAAGGGTACCCTGATGCGGCTCCGCCCCGATTTCAACGAGAAAGCATACGGCTGCGCCACGTTCTACAAGCTGCTGATGAAGCTGGCCAACAAGTTCGGCGACCTGCGCGTCCACAATGACAATTTCGACGTCATGGTTGGGCTGAGCAATACCAGCGAATCTCCAGAAGCCGTTCCTCAGCTGACGCGGGACAACTGGCGCGAGGCGTTTGCCGCGCAGATCAAGGCCTATAAGGAAGGCGGATTTGACCGGGTCAATCCTTCCATCCTGAAGGCTGATATCATCACCGCTTATCCGGATTTCAATGAACGGGCGATCGGCTTCAAGCGTTTCTCCGATGTGATGAAGCAGCTGGAAAAGGACGGCCTGGTCGTTGTGGAGATGGATGAGCAGAAGACCATGCTGATTAAACTGTTATAACCGGGAGACAAAAACCGTGAAGTATTTACGCAGAGGGATATGGTACCTGGCCAGCCGGCTGCTGGTGATCTGCCTGGTATTCGGGCTGATCATTACCGTATTTTACTATGCCATGAACCTGACCAACATCCAGATTATCGTGAAGGACGGAATGGCGGGACGTGCCAAGTATATCATGGGGATTTCAACCGACCGGAATTTGCTGACCAAATATTTCCAGAACAGCTACCTGGATTCGGATTCGGAAATCGCAGCGGTGCCGCAGGAAAAATCGCCGTATGCTAATTACAATATCCGCGGTATTGACCACCGGCTGGATATGGGTTTCCTGTGGGTGTGGCCGTGGGAAAACGCCGTCCGTGTGAATATCACGGAAAGGATTCCCCGGATCGACGGCCGGGTCAAGGGTCTGAAAGCGGATGAGGTGATTGCCCAGCAGGGACAGGATGCCATCTATCCTCCGGACTGGCCGGAAATGACCTACCGGGCTTTGCTGGTCCGTGAAAACGGACAGTGGAAAATCCGGAACCTGACACCGGTGCAATGATGCTGAACAGTGCAGAATAAGGAAGCTTATTTTGCGCTTTTTTTATGTTTGGAATTCCGGAAGTGTGATATAATAGGTAAGGGTCGGAAAACGGTACCGAAGCGTTTTTCCGGCACGGACTGACAAAGGAAAGGAATGACGGGAAATGATTCAGAAACTGACGCGGAACAAGACCATCCTGGCCATCGCCAGCATTGTGATCGGCGTTTTCATGATGATCCGGCGCGGCTCCATGGTGGCAGACCTGCTGAAAATTGTCGGGTACCTGCTGCTCGCTGCCGGCGCAGCCTACCTGATCTTTTATTTTATCGGAAAGAACCGGGAAGGCGTCCGCCTGGGTTATGCCGCCGTGGCGGCCGTCGCGGGCCTGGTGCTGATCCTGCGTCCGTACTCCGTGCTGAACATATTTCCGATTCTGGCTGGAGCGGTCCTGGTGGTCAACGGCATCAGCAACCTGATCCAGGCCAGCCAGGGAGAGGGAGCGCCGAGTTACTCCAGGATCGTCGCGATTGTGATCATTATTATCGGCGCGTTGCTGATCTTCCGCCCCTTCCGTATCTGGGACGCCCTCGTATTCATTATGGGCGCCGCGCTGGTACTCAACGGACTGGCGGACCTGGACATCATCCGCAGATTCTGGTAACCCATATCGCGCAAAGCTTCGCGCCGTTCCGAAACCGGGACGGCGTGTTCTTTTGCCAGAAAAAGCAAAAAAGCGAAAAAAAGTGCTTGACAAAGGGGGGAGGGTTTGGTATATTAGTCAAGCTCGCCTGCGGGAGATAATCCCCGGAAGAGCGAAGCGAACCTTGAAAACGATACAGAGAAAGAAACGCGCAAACAAAAGGAACTGTGCAGAGATGCACAGATGAAGACAGCGAAGATTCCAAAGAGTTTAGCATCGAGAGATGTTAAGGATTAAACGGAAGAGTTTGATCCTGGCTCAGGACGAACGCTGGCGGCGTGCCTAACACATGCAAGTCGAGCGGGGACATGCGACGGATGTGAAGTTTTCGGATGGAACTGAAGATGTATGTTCTAGCGGCGGACGGGTGAGTAACGCGTGAGCAACCTGTCCTTCACAGGGGGATAACACAGCGAAAGTTGTACTAATACCGCATAAGACCACAACGGGACATCCCGAAGGGGTCAAAGGAGCAATCCGGTGAAGGGTGGGCTCGCGTCCGATTAGATAGTTGGTGAGGTAACGGCCCACCAAGTCGACGATCGGTAGCCGACCTGAGAGGGTGATCGGCCACATTGGGACTGAGACACGGCCCAAACTCCTACGGGAGGCAGCAGTGGGGAATATTGGGCAATGGGGGAAACCCTGACCCAGCAACGCCGCGTGAGGGAAGAAGGTTTTCGGATCGTAAACCTCTGTCCTTGGTGAAGAGTAAGAGACGGTAGCCAAGGAGGAAGCCCCGGCTAACTACGTGCCAGCAGCCGCGGTAATACGTAGGGGGCGAGCGTTGTCCGGAATGATTGGGCGTAAAGGGCGCGTAGGCGGCCCGGTAAGTCTGGAGTGAAAGTCCTGTTTTTAAGATGGGAATTGCTTTGGATACTGTCGGGCTTGAGTGCAGGAGAGGTAAGTGGAATTCCCAGTGTAGCGGTGAAATGCGTAGAGATTGGGAGGAACACCAGTGGCGAAGGCGACTTACTGGACTGTAACTGACGCTGAGGCGCGAAAGTGTGGGGAGCAAACAGGATTAGATACCCTGGTAGTCCACACTGTAAACGATGAATGCTAGGTGTAGGGGGTATCGACCCCTTCTGTGCCGCAGTTAACACAATAAGCATTCCGCCTGGGGAGTACGGCCGCAAGGTTGAAACTCAAAGGAATTGACGGGGGCCCGCACAAGCAGCGGAGCATGTGGTTTAATTCGACGCAACGCGAAGAACCTTACCAGGTCTTGACATCCAGTAAAACTTGTAGAGATACAAGGTGAGCTTGCTCATACTGAGACAGGTGGTGCATGGTTGTCGTCAGCTCGTGTCGTGAGATGTTGGGTTAAGTCCCGCAACGAGCGCAACCCTTATTTTCAGTTACTAACGTGTAAAGACGAGGACTCTGAAGAGACTGCCGGGGACAACTCGGAGGAAGGTGGGGACGACGTCAAATCATCATGCCCCTTATGACCTGGGCTACACACGTGCTACAATGGCCACCACAGAGAGGAGCGAACCTGCGAGGGGGAGCGGATCTCAAAAAAGTGGTCCCAGTTCGGATTGTGGGCTGCAACCCGCCCACATGAAGTCGGAGTTGCTAGTAATCGCGGATCAGCATGCCGCGGTGAATACGTTCCCGGGCCTTGTACACACCGCCCGTCACACCATGGGAGTTGGGAGTGCCCAAAGTCGGTGAGGTAACCGCAAGGAGCCAGCCGCCTAAGGCAAGACCAATGACTGGGGTGAAGTCGTAACAAGGTAGCCGTATCGGAAGGTGCGGCTGGATCACCTCCTTTCTAGGGAGAAAGCGGAAGCCGAAAGGCAGACGCCGAAACCGAGGTCGATATGAAAGAGAAATCTTTCATCTAAAAGCTTCAAAGAAGCAAAACGGAACGTCAACGAACGTTCGAAAAAGGAAACAGCTGTTGAATGTTTGCAAATTGAATCTCTGTATCGTTTTCAGGGTTCGCGGATAAGGAATCGCACGCGCACCGCGGAACTGCAGTCGCAGTTCTCGCGCACCGCACGCGAGAGCGCACCTTGACAACTGCACAGCAAAGAAAGATTCAGGAAAGGCCAGTTGCATCAGCAGGGAGACCTGCTGAGGTAAGGAAAATGTAAATTTTCACAAAACAATTGGTCTCAGGATCAGCGATGAAAAAATCAAGCTACAAAGAGCACAGGGTGGATGCCCTGGCACCATACGCCGAAGAAGGACGTGGCAAGCTGCGATAAGCTACGGGGAGCCGCAAGCAGGCATTGATCCGTAGACATCCGAATGGGGAAACCCGGCAGTCGAAGAGGCTGTCACCGTAAGATGAATCCATAGTCTTACCGGAGGGCACGCGGGGAACTGAAACATCTAAGTACCCGCAGGAAGAGAAAATAAATAATGATTTCCTAAGTAGCGGCGAGCGAACGGGAAAGAGGCCAAACCGGGGAGCATGCTCCCCGGGGTTGTGGGTCAGCGAAACGCACGCGAGATCTTAGCGGAAGAGAGATGGAAAGCTCAGCCAAAGGGGGTAACAGCCCCGTACGCGAAAAGATCAGACGGCCAGCTGAAACCAGAGTACCGCAGGGCACGAGGAATCCGGCGGGAAGCAGGGTGGACCACCATCCAAGCCTAAATACGATATGGTGACCGATAGCGCATAGTACCGTGAGGGAAAGGTGAAAAGAACCCCGGGAGGGGAGTGAAAGAGAACCTGAAACCCTGTGTTTACAAGCAGAGAAAGTACACGCGATGTACGATCTCGTACTTTTTGTAGAACGGACCGGCGAGTTACGTTATGCAGCGAGGTTAAGAACTGAAGGTTCGGAGCCGAAGCGAAAGCGAGTTTGAATAGGGCGATAGTTGCATGACGTAGACCCGAAACCGGGTGACCTATCCATGGCCAGGTTGAAGTGGGAGTAAAATCCCATGGAGGACCGAACCAGACGTCTGTTGAAAAAGGCGGGGATGAGCTGTGGATAGGGGAGAAATTCCAATCGAACCCGGAGATAGCTGGTTCTCCTCGAAATAGCTTTAGGGCTAGCCTCATGGAGTAATTAATGGGGGTAGAGCACTGAATGGGCGCGGGGGACTCAAATCCTACCAAACTCTATCAAACTGCGAATACCATATAATGCAGACCATGGGAGTCAGTCCGCGAGAGATAAGTTCCGCGGGCAAAAGGGGAACACCCCAGATCAACCGCTAAGGTCCCAAAGTACACGTTAAGTGGAGAAGGATGTGGAATTGCACAGACAACCAGGATGTTGGCTCAGAAGCAGCCACACATTTAAAGAGTGCGTAATAGCTCACTGGTCGAGTGGTTGTGCGCCGAAAATGTCCGGGGCTAAAACGTGACACCGAAGCGATGGATGCGCGCAAGCGCGTGGTAGAGGAGCATTGTATGCAGGCTGAAGCCGTATCGAAAGGCACGGTGGACCGCATACAAGAGAGAATGCCGGTATAAGTAGCGAGAGCGAAGCGAGAAACTTCGCCGTCGAAAGCCCAAGGTTTCCTGGGGAAGGTTCATCCACCCAGGGTAAGTCGGGACCTAAGCCGAGGACAGCGGTCGTAGGCGATGGACAGCAGGTGTATATTCCTGCACTACCGAAGAATGAAGCAGTGACACAGAAGGATAGCCTGAGCGGGGTGATGGTCAACTCCGTGCAAGCATCTAGGTTGGGGCGTAGTGAAGTACGCGTCCCTCTAAGCTGAGATGTGATGCGGACCGAAATTAAGTAGGGAAGCAGGTGAGTTCACGCTGGCGAGAAAAGCTGCTAGTACATCTGAAGGTACCCGTACCGGAAACCGACGCAGGTGGGCGAGGAGAGAATCCTGAGACGAACGGGAGAACCCTTGTTAAGGAACTCGGCAAAATGACCCCGTAACTTCGGGATAAGGGGTGCCACGAGAGTGGCCGCAGAGAATAGGCTCAAGCGACTGTTTAGCAAAAACACAGGTATCTGCGAAAGAGAGATCTGACGTATAGGTGCTGACACCTGCCCGGTGCTGGAAGGTTAAGGGAACATGTTAGAGCAATCGAAGCATCGAACCGAAGCCCCAGTAAACGGCGGCCGTAACTATAACGGTCCTAAGGTAGCGAAATTCCTTGTCGGGTAAGTTCCGACCCGCACGAATGGTGTAACGATTTGAGCGCTGTCTCAACAGGGGGCCCGGTGAAATTGAAGTATGGGTGAAGATGCCCATTACCCGCGACTGGACGGAAAGACCCCGTAGAGCTTTACTGTAGCCTGATATTGGATTTCGGTAACGGATGCACAGGATAGGTGGGAGGCTGAGAGCCCAGGACTTCGGTTTTGGAGGAGCCGGCGTTGGGATACCACTCTTCTGTTACTGGAATTCTAACATGGACCCGTAAACCGGGTAATGGACAGTGTCAGGTGGACAGTTTGACTGGGGCGGTCGCCTCCGAAAGAGTAACGGAGGCGCCCAAAGGTACCCTCAGAATGGATGGAAATCATTCGAAGAGTGCAAAGGCAGAAGGGTGCCTGACTGCGAGAGTGACAATTCGAGCAGAGACGAAAGTCGGGCTTAGTGATCCGGCGGTATTGAGTGGAAAAGCCGTCGCTTAACGGATAAAAGCTACCTCGGGGATAACAGGCTGATCTCCCCCAAGAGTCCACATCGACGGGGAGGTTTGGCACCTCGATGTCGGCTCGTCGCATCCTGGGGCTGAAGCAGGTCCCAAGGGTTTGGCTGTTCGCCAATTAAAGCGGCACGCGAGCTGGGTTCAGAACGTCGTGAGACAGTTCGGTCCCTATCCATCGTGGGCGTAGGAGTCATGAGAGGAGCTGTTCCTAGTACGAGAGGACCGGAATGGACGCATCACTGGTGCAACTGTTGTCGTGCCAACGGCACAGCAGGGAAGCGAAATGCGGATGGGATAAACGCTGAAGGCATCTAAGCGTGAAGCCCACCTCAAGAATAAGACTCCCATTGCGCAAGCAAGTAAGACCCCCGGAAGACGACCGGGTAGATAGGTCATCGGTGGAAGTGCGGTAACGCATGGAGCTTGATGATACTAATAGGTCGAGGGCTTGATTTTACGCGTGATCTTGAGACAAATTGGTAAAGGCAAAGACTGAATCTGGAAGCTGTGCAGTTGTCAGGGTGCGGATAAAAATAGCTCACCATTTCCGGTGGCAATGACGAAGGGGTTCCACCTGTTCCCATACCGAACACAGAAGTTAAGCCCTTCAGTGCCGATGGTACTTGACTGGTAACGGTCCGGGAGAGTAGGTCGCCGCCGGATTCCACATAAAACCGCTTGCATTTCTGCAAGCGGTTTTCTTATGGAATCTCGGCGGCGCGCCTCCGCATTCTCAATAGTCGCAACTCTCCACTGGAGAGCTTGCTCCTTTTCGAATGACCTCAGCTCTGACGAAACTCCCCGCACTGCGGGTCGTCAGAGCTTCGCCCGGATTCCAAATAAAACTGCCGCAAAATGCGGCAGTTTTTTTGTCATTAACCGGCGCTTTCCGCAACCTCAGTCGGCGCACTGCTCCCTTGGAGCGGTCGCATTGCTTGCTTCGGTTGACTCGTTCGGGTCGCTTTTGACTTCGTCAAATGCCCCACTGGGGCACCGCTTCCCTCGCTCCCCGCATTCTTAATAGTCGCAACTCTCCACTGGAGAGATTGCTCCTTTTCGAATGACCTCAGCTCTGACGAAACTCCCCGCACTGCGGGTCGTCAGAGCTTCGCCCGGATTCCAAATAAAACTGCCGCAATAATGCGGCAGTTTTTTTGTCATTAGCCGGCGCTTTACGCAACCTCAAAGGTCGTTCAAAGCGCTTGGAGCGCGCTTTGCTCTCCCTTTCGGTTGACTCGCTCGGGTCGCTTCCACCTACGGTGGACAGCCCACTGGGCTGACGCTCCCCTCACTCCCCGCAACCTCAATCGTCGCTTCCCCTAAATGAATATTTCCCCAAAAGAGGAGGCCGCTTGCATAACGCAAGCGGCTGATATGGTTTAATGCTGAATATCGATTAAATATAAAGACAGGAGATGCCGAAGAGAAGCTGGGCAGCGTAGTAGGAGATCATAATGATCCAGCTGACGGCTTTTCCGGCAGTATAAAGATTCCGGTGAAGCAGGATATAGTCGCTGACAAAGAACAGCGCACCGCCGCAGGCAATCAGGATACCATAAAGGGTACCGGAGGCCAGCGCACCGACCGCAAAGGCGGACATGAAAGAAAGAACGATGCCATAGACGGCGAATACCGGAAGTTGCTTACCGATCAGATTTTTGTTTTTGTAAAATGTGTAGATCATGATTCCCAGGAAAACAGCCAGGCAGATTATATGCACGGCTGAAACGGGAAAGAGATGGATGAGGAAAGCAATATAGCAGATATGGCCGGCAAGGAAGAAACCGCCGCCCAGCAGGGTGCTGAACTCCAGCAGGTAGTCACCGACCGCACAGAGCAGGATACCGGCTGCGCAGATCCAGCAGTGGGGATCCAGCCGGATGGCGGCGACCAGCGCCGGAATCAGTGCACAGAGCGTACCAGCTGACTTGTACATAGCAGCCAGGGAGTATTTTGCGGTGGATTTATAAAACATGAACATCGGCAGGCATACGCCCAGGCAGAGAAGCGGGGACGCGATGATCCAGATCATGAATTCACCTCCGTCGGTCAGACAGGATCAGCCTCAGGGGCTGGTGTGGGCACCGGGGTCTGTACAGGCCGCAGATCCAGAGTGGGATCTCCGGGAACCCAGGGCATCAGGAAGCAGGTTACATACATGGACGGATTGCTATAGGTGTAATCCCAGGAGAAGGTGAGGCTTTCCTCCCGGTCACGATCCTCTTCCGGAACCAGGGAGATATTGGCCTTCGGATTTTCCGCATTCGGATCAAAGTCCCGGGTATACATCCGGACGGTATGTGGGGATTTTGTCCGCTTGCCTTCCGCATCGGTAAAGTTCAGGGAAACATTTCCCTCAATGGTGGTCATGCGGTATTTGCCGTTTTCCAGGAGCTGCAGGTCATAGACCAAGCCGACATGGTAATAGGGGGTAGCACCCGCCTTAACATATTTCTTGTTGGCATTGCCGAATACTGCGATGAACCCTTTCTGGGGAACGGATGTGACCCGGTTCATACGCAGATATCCGTCGTACAGCTTGCCGACTCCGGCTTCCTTTACGTGGACGAGACCGGAAACCTCTTTCTTTTCTGTCTTGTTCTTCTCCTGCTGCGGAATTCCCAGCTCCAGCATACACCAGGTAACAAAGCCGCCGCACCAGCCATATTCATAGTTGTTGCGCCACTTGGTATATTTGTTCTTTTTCTTCAGCTCTTTGCCGCTGACTTCCTCCAGCTCGCTGCGGGCCAGGTCCAGCAGGTCGATGATGGTCTGTGGAAGTTCAGACAGGACTTCCTCCGGAACCTGCGGCGGCGCGGGGGTCGGGGTTGCTTTGCCTTTCTTGGCGGCAAAGGCCGTGGAAGAAAAAAGGAGCATAAATGTGAAAACCAGCACCGAAGCGCGCTTCATCAGGGACATCCGTTAAAACCTGCCTTTCATAAACCGTAAAGATCGAATGTTTCCGGGGCGGGAGTGGTTTCCGCCGGGGAAGCGGAAAGCTCTGTGCCCGGAGTGTGTGTGATACCCGGAGCAAGGCCCGGCGTACTGCCCGGAGACGGAGAACCGGGGACTTCCGGAACGGCGGTTTCCGTGACCTCCGGAAGGGACGGAAGTTCGGGCAGGAGCCCAGCCTGCCGGCTTCCGAAGAAAAGCACCGCCAGGAATGTACAGACCAGAAGCAGGAGGATCAGCCGGAAACGGGAGCGCTGCAGCTTCATCGGGCACCTCCTGCAAGCATGGAAAGCCTTGCGTCTTCCTCCAAGTCCGCCTTGTTGCGGGCAGAAACGCCGCAGAGGAGGCCGGCCAGGAAAAGGGAGACCGAAAGGGCAGAAAAGTCGGAAGAGAGCAGGGGAAGCGGAAGCGCTTCCACGGGGGAAAGACCGAAGTCTCCCAGCAGCGCACTGACGGCCCCCAGGCCCAGCAGCAGGACGGCTCCCATGGCAGTGAGCCCATGGAAGCGGCTGCGTGCCAGAACCGCCAGGGAACCGCCACGGATCAGCAATACCGGATAAAGCAATGCCACGCAGGCGGTGAATACCAGGCCGTACCGCATGGAAGCGGCCGGCAGCAAAGATATGGCATCAGGATCCGCCAAGGCGGGATCGGCTTCCGGCATTTCCGGGCCAAAGAAGGAAAGCGGTGCAGCCGCCTGCAGCGGGGATGCCGGAGCTTCTGAACGGACTGAAAACAGACCTGGGTTCAGCGCGGAAGCACCGAGACTCAGCAGGAGGACAGCGGAGATCCCCGCCAGCAGATACGCCGGATGACCGCCATACGCCCAGAAAAGAAGCAGGAAAACGATGCTCCACACAATCGCAGCAGCGGGAGCCGGCTGGGCGAGCAGCAGCGCTGCTCCGGCCAGGCCGAGCAGCAGAGCGTACAGCTGGCGGCGCATGGACAGCAGCGCGGAAAAGGCAATCATCAGGAATGCGCAGGCGGGCAGTTCCACCCGGAATCCGGCATCAACACCGGCCAGCGGAAGCACCGGCAGGGCCAGGCCAATGAACGCCGGTACGATGGCGGCAGCCGCCGAGAAACGGTATATATGAACTACGGTTATCCCAAGGAACAGGAAAACCAGCGCGCCGGCACTTTGCAGCGCGCGGGTGACGGCCAGGTCCGGCTGACCGGCCATCAGGAGAATGCCAAGCGCACAGAGGGAAACGGACAATACGGTCAGCAACCGGTCCATGGAAAGCAGGCGGGCAAATAATGCACCGCAGAGCAGGATGACAGCCGGGACCGCGACGGCCAGCGTCCAGAGACGGTTATCTCCTTCCCGTACGGCGGGAAGCAGGAAACCGGCCAGGAAAAACAGGATGACCGCCCAGAAGCAAACCCGGCGAGCGGAAACGGAATGCTTTTTCATTCGCTCCAGTCCTCCTTCCACTGCTTTTCAGGGGACGGGGACTGTACCGGGGTACCGACCGGATCAACGGGAATACCTTCAGGTGCGCTAACGGCGGGTGGGTACGGTACAGGATCGGCAGCAGGAGGATAAGGCATAGCCCCCGGAGCCGGCGGGAAGGCCGGGTCCGGCGCAGCCCATGGCATTCCGGCGGGCGGCATTTCCATCTCCGTCAGGACAGCCTGCTGCAGCGGATGAACCATATGGTCCATCGCGGCAAAAAGCTGAAGCCGGAGGACCATCGGGCCAACCTGCAGGCACATTCCGTGCGTCATGGGCCGGGCAGAAGCATCTGAATGGCAATCCAGCATGACGCCGTCCACCCAGACCTCACAGCCGCTGCGGGGATACAGGAGCAGGCCGACGCCGTCCTGCCAGCGGAAATCCAGGTGGCAGGAACGGATTCCGGGACCCGGAACCACCAGGTCGCAGGAGCGGACCGAACCGAGCACGCCTTCACGGGGAACCGGGAACCAGGTCTGGGCGGGCAGGCGGTCACTGCCGGACAGAACTACCAGTTCACCGACGGTTCCTGCGCCGGGCAGGGCACGGAGGCGCTCCTTCCGGGTACGCCGGTCCGATGCCAGCCATCCCAGCGCAGAAACCAGAATGACAAGGGCCAGGATAACAAAAAGCCAGCGTGACAGCAGGAAAAGCACATTCCAGATTTCCGGTGACACGCTGTACAAATGCAATAACCTTCTTTCGGGCGGCGGATCAGAGATCCGCGGGATTGAGCCAGGATTCCCATTCGGCGCGGGGGCGTGAATCGCGGATGATCCGGGCGATGATTTTCCGCTCCTCGGCGGGGAGAAATTCCTGGTACCGGGTATACAGCACGCGCATGGCGGCATAGGAGCCGGTTTCCATGCAGTACGCATGGAGGGCATCATAATTGACGGAATATACCTTCAGGCTTTCGAACAGGACGCCCAGGACATCGTCTGCCGCGTCCTTCAGCTCTGACGTGCGGACACGGCGGGAGGTGCCGTCATCCATCCGGACGGCCATGGAGGGGCCGAGATGCTCATACAGGGTGTTGAAAAGGACATCCTCCAGACGGGCTGCCATATCGGAAAATGTATCCTTGTAGGCGGCGTATGAGCAAAGCAGCGCGGCTGCACGGTCCGGAACGCCGGGCTCATCCATCAGGACAGAACCAAAGCGGGGACGAAGTGCTTCCCGGACACGCCAGGTTTCAATCATGGAAATCCCCCCGTTGATATCAACTGTTCCTATCATAACATAAAAATCATAGAAAGGACACGGGATTCCCCACAAAATGTGAATTATGTATTAACTCTTTTGAACAAACGGTTAAGCGCAGGCGGGAACATAAAAAAAACCGGATTCCAAATCCGGGAAAATCATAAATCTTGTGGAAGTAAAGGGGAACAAAGCACAAAACCTTGACATGGATAACTGTGAATTTCTTAAAATTCTGACAAAACAATCCACAGGCAGGAAGCCTTGAAATTTCGCGGTGTTTCTGTTATTATTGTCGCGCTGGTTTTGGAATAAAAAGTTTTCCACAGCTGGTTATCCACAGCTCACGACATCGTTTCGTGCGCCATTTTTTACACGATAATTACGGATTGAGAGGAATCGTCCGGATGAATTTAGAGGTACTCTGGGAACAGACATGCGCACTGCTGGCCAAAGATATGAACTATGTTTCCTACAGCACATGGGTGGACGGGAACATGGTTCCGTCTGCCATCCATGAGGATGAGGTCATCATCGGCGTAAAGATGGAGGGGATGATTCCCCTGATCCAGAAAAAGTACCTGAAGCTGATTGAAAAGTGCCTGAGTGAAACGGCCGGACGGCCGCTGCGGGTGACCCTGCTGAGCAAGAACGCAGCAGAACAGATGATCACCCCTGCTGCCAGTACGGAAAATGACGAGAATGATCCCCACCTGAATCCCAAGTACACATTTGAGAACTTCGTGGTCGGAAACGCCAACCGGTTTGCGCATGCGGCTGCCCTGGCCGTGGCGGAAAGCCCGGCGGAAGCCTATAACCCGCTGTTTATCTACGGCGGTGTGGGACTGGGGAAAACCCACCTGATGCAGGCGATCGGCCACTTCATCCACCAGAATGATCCCAGCAAGAAAATCCTGTACATGACCAGCGAAAGCTTCACCAATGAACTGATCAGTGCCATCCAGCAGAAAAAGACGTTTGAGTTCCGGGAGAAGATCCGGAAGGTGGACGTGCTGATGGTGGACGATATCCAGTTTATTGCCGGCCGGGAGAGTACCCAGCAGGAATTCTTCAACACATTCAACGAGCTGCATAACGACAACAAGCAGATCGTGCTGACCAGCGACAAGCCGCCGAAGGATATCCAGCGGCTGGAGGAGCGGCTGTGCTCCCGGTTTGAGTGGGGCCTGGTGGCGGACATCCAGCGGCCGGACATCGACACGCGCGTGGCGATCCTGCGCGAAAAGACGCTGCAGGACAACATCAGCGTGCCGGACGACGTGCTGCAGTTGATTGCCGGCAAGATCGACAGCAATATCCGGGAACTGGAAGGCTGCCTGACCCGGCTGGTGGCATATTCCAACCTGGTGAAGGAACCGATTACCATGGAACTGTGCGAGCAGGCGCTGAAGGAAATCTTCGACCAGCGCCGGCACAAGCAGATTACCGCTGAACTGATTATGCAGACCGTGAGCGATTACTACGGGCTTACGCTGAATGACCTGATCGGACCGACCCGGAAACGGGAGATCACCGTTCCGCGGCAGATTGCCATGTACCTGACACGGGAACTGACCGGAATGAGCCTTCCGCAGATCGGCAGCGTGTTCGGCGGACGGGACCATACAACGGTCATGCACAGCTGCAAAACCGTGGAAGCCGGAATGGACGGGGAGTCCAACCTGAGCATGGTGGTGAACGACGTTAAGCGGCTGGTGAAAAATGCGCAGTAATGATTGACAAATCAAGGCTCCGCATGATATAGTACCGCATGAAATCGCGAATGAGGAAGCGCGGCTTCGTCCCTGCGAAGCCGTGCTTTTTGTATTACTGAAGGAGTGGAAGGCATGGAAGAGAAAATCAAGGCCCTGCGGGAAGCGATGGAACAGGCAATCGCCGGAGTGGACACCAAGGAAAAGCTGGCCGCGTTCTGGCAGGATTTCCTGGGCAAGAAGGGCAGCATCGCCGAGCTGATGAAAGGCCTGGGAGCCGTGGCGAAGGAAGACCGGCCTTCCGTGGGTAAGGTCATCAACGAATTCAAGGTACAGGTAGAAGAACAGTACCGCACCCTGAGCGACAAAATCGAACAGCTGGAGCTGGCAGCCCGGAACCGGAAGGAGCAGGTGGATATCACCCTGCCCGGAACGAAACGTTCCCTGGGGGGCCTGCATCCGCTGACGATCGTCAAGAACGAGATGATCGGCGTGTTTGCCGGCATGGGTTTTGAAGTGTACGAAGGCCCGGAAATCGAGGACGACGACCACAACTTCACCCGGCTGAACGTGCCGAAGGACCATCCGTCCCGCGATACGCAGGACACCTTCTACCTGGACGACGAGTACCTGCTCCGGACGCAGACCAGCGGCGGGCAGATCCGCATCATGGATATGGAAAAGCCGCCGATCAAGGTGCTGGTTCCCGGACGTGTGTTCCGTTCCGACAGCGACGCGACCCACAGCCCCATGTTCCATCAGATGGAAGGTCTGGTGGTGGACAAGGGGATTACCCTGTGCGACCTGCAGGGAATGCTGGACAAATTCGTGCAGCAGATTTTTGACGCAGACGTCAAGACACGGCTGCGGCCGAGCTATTTCCCGTTTACCGAACCCAGCGTGGAAGTGGACGTGAGCTGCTTTGAGTGCGGCGGAAAGGGATGCCCGCTGTGCAAGCATACCGGATGGATCGAAGTGCTCGGCGGCGGTGTCGTGCATCCCAAAGTCCTGGAAAACTGCGGAATTGACTCCAGCGTGTATTCCGGTATTGCGTTCGGAATCGGAATCGAGCGCATCACGATGCTGAAGTACGGCATCAACAACATCGGTCTCCTGTTTGAGAACGACCTGCGGTTCCTGAAGCAGTTCAAGGATTGACACGAGGAGGAAACGACGATGAAAGTACCATACAGCTGGCTGAAGGAATACGTGGACCTGGATATCACTGCGCAGGAGCTGACCGACAAGCTTTTTGATTGCGGATTTGAGGTGGAGGAGTTGCTGGACCTGGGCGCGGAGATCAGCCGCGTTGTGGTTGGCGAAGTGCTGAGCTGCGAGCCGGTGGAGGGTACCCACCTGTTCACATGCCAGGTCAACTGCGGCGAATACGGCAATCCGATCCAGATTGTGACCGGTGCCCCGAACGTTTATGCGGGAATGCATACACCCGCTGCTCTGGACGGCTCCACGCTGCCCGGCGGAATCAAAATCAACGCGAAGCCCATGAAGGGAATCGAGTCGAACGGCATGCTGTGCTCCGGGGAGGAGCTGGGCCTGAACGACGACCTGTATCCCGGCGCGGATGTCTACGGACTGATGGACCTGCCGAAGGATACGGTTCCCGGAACGGATATCCGGACCGTGGTCGGCCTGGACGACTATATCCTGGATGTGTCCATCACGGCGAACCGGCCGGACTGCCAGAGCATCCTGGGAATCGCCCGGGAAGTGGCCGCCGCGCTGGGCAAGGAACTGAAAATGCCCGCGACGGACTACAAAACGACGGATTACGTGTTCCCGGACCTGGACGTGAAGGTGGAAGCACCCGACCTGTGCCCCCGTTACCTGGGACACGGCGTGCGGAACATCACAGTCGGGGAGAGCCCGCGGTGGATGCGCCGCAACCTGGCCCTGTGCGGCCTGCGGAGCATTTCCAACGTGGTGGATATCACCAACTATGTGCTGCTGGAGATCGGCCAGCCGATGCATGCATTTGATATGGACCAGCTGCAGGAGCGGAAGATCATTGTCCGCCGCGCGAAGCCCGGCGAGAAGATCCAGACACTGGATGAAAAGGAATTCAGCCTGACCCCGGAGAACCTGGTGATCTGCGACGGCAACCGCCCGGTGGCGCTGGCCGGCATCATGGGAGGGCTGAACAGCGAAATTACCGAAAATACCACGCAGCTGCTGTTTGAAGCGGCCAAGTTTGCCCGGGACAACGTACGGAAAACCTCCCGCGCCCTGGGACAGAGCAGCGACTCGTCCGCCCGGTTTGAAAAGGGTATCAGCGAATACACCACCGAGCTGGGCATGGCCCGGGCCCTGCACCTGATTGAAGAGCTGGGCTGCGGCGAGATCACCTCCAGCGCGTTTGACTGCAGCGCCGGCGCATCCCGGGAAGGGAAGCGCTTCACCGCCAGCCTCAGCCGGATCAATGCGATCCTCGGCATTGAGGTGCCGGCGGAGGAAGTGCTCCGGATCCTGAAAAACCTGAGCTTTGACGTAACCCGGGACGGAGATACGCTGAATGTGCAGGCTCCCCGCTACCGCGAGGATATCGAGGTGGGCGAGCCGGACCTGGCGGAGGAAGTGATCCGGGAATACGGCTATGACCATGTTACCCCCACATTCCTGAAGGCTGCCATGGTGACCAGCGGCGGAAAGAATCCGGCCCAGCTGCGCCAGGACAAACTGAAGCGCATCATGTGCGCGGAGGGCTACAGCGAGATCATGACACTGTCCTTCTATGCGGACGCTGACCTGGACGCGCTGAAGATTCCGGCGGATGCTCCGGAACGCAATGTGCTGCGGATCAAAAACCCGATCTCCGCGAACCTGTCCATCATGCGGCCGCTGCTGGCGCCCAGCATGCTGAATATCGTGACGGAAAACCTGAAGAAGGGCAACAACGAAGGCCGGATCTTTGAGCTGAGCAATGTCTACATGCCCGGCGAGGCCGGTGAACGGCCGGCGGAACGGCTCCATATCGGCTTTGCCGCATTCGGCGACAGCGAGGATTTCTTCACGGTGAAGGGCAGCATGGAGGCGCTCGGAAACGCGTTCGGCCTCAGCTTCACCGTGGAACGGGCGCAGGACGTTTCCTGGCTGCATCCCGGAATTGCTGCATACCTGCTGTGCGAAGGGGAGCGGATCGGCGTGTTCGGCCGGCTGGCCAATGAAGTGACGGCGGAACTGAAGCTGCATAAGGACAACCGCGCCAGCCACAAGATCTTCCTGGGTGAAATTGACTATGAAAAGATGATGGCCCACGCAGCCGCGTCTTTCCGGTACCGCCCGATTTCCGTATTCCCGCCGGTGATCCGGGACCTGGCCCTGACCGTTTCCGAGGAAACTGCGTGCGGGGACCTGATGAACGAGATCGCCCGGGCCTGCCCGCGCGTGAGCGATGTGGAACTGTTCGATATCTACCGCGGCGAGCAGATCGGGGAGGGCAAGAAGAGCATGGCCTTCAAGATCCGCTTCGAGCCGGATGACAAGGCACTCACCCCCGAGGACATCGAACGTTTTGTGAAAAAAATCCTGGGCAACCTGAAGTTCAAACTCGGAGCGGAAATCCGCTGAAAAGGAAAACGTTTGCATCCATCCCGGAAAAACAGAAGAAAACCAAACGGCCCGGCACTTTGCCGGGCTTTTTTCGTTAAGCGAATGTGACGGAAAAGTGATCATTCCGTGATGTTTTTCAATTGACAATACATCCCCCCGTCATTATAATATTTGTGCATACAACCCATGTTGTTTTTGGTTGGTTTCCAGAAAAGAATATCCGTTCTGAACGCCTGATCCGGGTGTCGGATCATGCGTTTTGTGCGGGAACAGTGGGAGATGGACTCATGACAAGGAAATGGCGGAACGTGATCATCGGAGTCCTGGTAGTCGCGCTTCTGGGCGTGGTGCTCTGGCTGCTCAGCCAGGGGACCGACAACTACCGGGCCAAGTATGAGGGTACGGATCTTTCCACGGATGTTTCAGGCGTTGGACGCAGCAATACGTACAGCGCTTATCTGGCGTCCCATGCCGGTGAAGCAGCCGTAAAGGAAGAAATTCCGGTAGACGTTTTCTCCTTTGAGGGAGAGGGCGAAGCCCGGGCAGAGGGTGTATTCACACCGGAAGAAACAGAAGCTTCCTGGAAGGTAAACGTTCCCCAGGCCGGACTGTACAACGTCCGCCTCGATTACCTGACGACCCAGAGCCGCGGCGTCGACATCGAGCGCGAACTCCTGATCAACGGGGAAGTGCCGTTTGCCGGTGCCTCCGCGCTGACCTTCAGCCGCCTGTGGACAGACGCGGGTGAGGTCCGGCAGGACAACCAGGGCAATGACATCCGCCCCAGCCAGAAGGAGATTTTCGAACGGCAAACCGCATACTGCAAGGATGATATGGGCTACCAGACGGAGCCCTATGCTTTCCATTTCGATGAAGGCGAAAATACCATTACCCTGCGGGCAGTGAATGAACCGGTTGTGATCTGCGGAATGACGCTGGTGCCGATCAAGAAGGCACCGGAGTATGCGGATTACGCCGCCGCCCAGCCGGAAACCGCCATGACCGATGAGGGAAAGAACTATTCCCAGACTGTCCAGGGCGAGAGCGCTACGCTGCGCAGCGCCCCCAGCCTGTATGCCCGGTATGACCGGAGTTCCTCCCAGACCGTTCCGTATTCCGTGAATACCACGGTACTGAACTATATCGGCGGCGACCCGTGGACCTATCCGGGAGACTGGATCGAATGGCCGTTTGAAGTGCCGGAGGACGGCTACTACTATATTTCCATCAAGGCCCGCCAGATGTACCAGCGCGGCGCACTGTCCGCGCGGACTGTTTACATTGACGGAGAGGTTCCGTTCCGGGATCTGGAAGCCGTAACCTTCGGCTACAACACCGCATGGGAAATGCGGACGCTGGGCGACAAGGACGGAAACCCCTTCCGCTTCTTCCTGAAAAAGGGCGCCCATACGATCCGTATGGAAGTAACACTGGGCGAAATGGGCCCCGTGCTGCAGGACGTGGAAGACAGCGTTTTCCGCCTGAACCAGATTTACCGGAAGCTGCTGGTGCTGACCGGCGCGACACCGGACCGGTTCCGGGATTACAAGCTGAACGAAGTTTATCCTGAAGCGATCGAGGCAATGGAGCTGGAAAGCAAGCGCCTGTACAAGATCGTGGACGACGTGGTGGCAACCACCGGCGAGAAGAGCGACCGGATCGCCGCCGCGCAGACCCTGGCAGTCCAGCTGGAACAGTTTGTGGAAACCAACGAACGGATTACGGAATCCTTCGGTAACTTCAAGGACAACATCACGTCGCTGGGCTCCGCCATGCAGAACATGTCCGAAAGCAAGCTGGACGTGGATCTGATCATGATAACCGGTGAAAATGCGAAGATTCCGCCGGTGCGCGAGAGCTTCCTGACCAGCGCCCTGCACGAGATCCGCAGCTGCGCGAGTTCCTTCTTTGTGGATTACAACACGCTGGGCGACAAGTATGACGCAAACGACGACAACGTGCTGGATATCTGGATTACCACCGGCCGTGACCAGAGCACGGTGCTGAAGAGCATTGTGGATGATACGTTCACCGTAAAATCCGGCATCAAGGTAAATATCAAGCTGGTGCAGGCAGACGCCATCCTGACCGCGGTGGTTGCCGGCAACGGGCCGGACCTGGTGCTGAGCGTGAGCGGCTGGTTCGCCGTGAACTACGCAATGAGGAACGCGGTGGAGGACCTGACACAGTTTGCTGATTTTGATGAGGCTGTGAAGGCGTTCCATCCGAGCATCCTGGATCCGCTGAAGTACAACAACGGGGAGCATACCGGCATCTACGGAATGCCGGAGACCCAGGAAACCCTCCTGCTGTTCTACCGCAAGGATATCATGGAAGAACTGGGACTGCCGATTCCGCAGACATGGGACGAGCTGATCGCAGAACTTCCGACCCTTCAGGGCGACAGCCTGAGCGTCGGCGTTCCGTTCCCGGACGTCAACAACGTGGATACCGGCGTGTTCAACAGCCTGATCTACCAGAACGGCGGGGAGATTTACGACAAGGACGCCAAGCGAACGCTGATCGACAGCGAAGCCGGTGTTGCCGCATTCGAACTGTATACGAGCCTTTACAACGATTACGGACTTCCGTCCATTTACGAATTCCCCAGCCGCTTCCGCAGCGGGGAAATGCCGATGGGCATCGCGATGAGTTCCACCTACAATACCCTGTCGATTTCCGCACCGGAAATCCGCGGACTGTGGGACTTCACCCTGATTCCAGGCACACGGCAGGCGGACGGAACGATCAACCGTACCGCGCATACGGGCGGGCTGTGCTGCCTGATGATCAAAACGGACGATGAAAAGGTCCGCAACAATGCCTGGGAATTCATGAAGTGGTGGGTCGGCGCGGACGCACAGGTCCGCTTCGGCCGCGAGATGGAAAGCGTGCTGGGCACCAGCGGCCGGTATATGACGGCCAACCGGGAGGCCCTGCCCCAGCTGGGCTGGAACGCGAAGCAGCTGCGGGTCCTGGAAGCCCAGATGTCCCAGACACACGGCTTCCCGGAAATCGCCGGCGGCTATTCCACCACGCGTCATATGACCAATGCCATCCGCCGCGTGATCACCGCGAAGGAAGACAAGCGGGAGACGCTGATGAACTATGCGCGGACCATCAATGAAGAAATCCGGATCAAACGGCGGGAATTCAACCTGCCGCTGGATTAAGGAACAGGAAGGGAGGAATCAAGCATGCAGCAGACACAGTCTTTTACATCCCGCTTCATCAAAATGAAGCGTGAACAGTTCCAGCACGGACTGGTACAGGCAAAGCATAACAAGGTATGCTACCTGTTCCTGGCTCCGTACGCTATCCTGTTCTTTACCTTCTTCATCCTGCCGATCTGTACGTCGATCTTTTACGGGTTCACGTATTACAACATCCTGGAACCGGCCCGGTTTATCGGCCTGCAGAACTACATTAACCTGATCCTCCAGGATGAGGTATTCCTGATCGCTATCAAGAACACGTTCGTGATTGCGGTGATTACCGGACCGGTCGGATATATCCTTTCCTTCCTGTTCGCGTGGTTTATCAATGAACTGCCGAAATGGATCCGCTCTGTGGCGGTGGTGATCTTCTACGCCCCGTCCATCGCATCCTCCGCGTTCACGATCTTCTCCGTCCTGTTCCGCGGTGATGCTTACGGCTGGTTCAACGCGATCCTGATGGAGTTCGGCATTATCGAAGCGCCGAAGCTCTGGCTGATTACCCCGGACACCATGATGCCGATCCTGATCGTCGTTATCCTGTGGATGAGCATGGGCACCGGCTTCCTGAGTTTTGTTGCCGGCTTCCAGGGAATTGACCGGAGCATGTACGAAGCCGGGTATGTGGACGGCGTCCGCAACCGCTGGCAGGAACTGTACCACATCACCCTGCCAAGCATGAAGCCCATGCTGTTGTTCGGCGCGGTGATGAGCATTACCAACGCGTTCAACGTCAGCGACGTTCCGCGGATGCTGTGCGGATTCCCCTCCACGGACTACGCAGCGCGCACGGTGGTTACCCACCTGTTCGACTATGGTTTCAGCCGGTTCGAGATGGGCTATGCAAGCGCCATCGCGACCATCCTGTTCCTGGTCATGATTCTGTGCAAGAAAGCAATCACCGGATTGCTGGGAAGGGTGGGAACCTGATATGAGTGAGATCAACACAGTCAAATCAAACGGCACCCTGAAGCTGATTGACGGCAAGAAATACCGCGGATACCTCCAGGCGGATGAGACCGGCGCGGCCTTCTACCCGAAGGGAAAGACCGAACCCATTGTGCAGTGGACCTACGCGCGGATGCACCGGATGGACCGGATCCGCCGGGGCGGCACTTCCGGCGAGATTACCGTAATCCTGAAGGACGACAGCCGGTATATCTTTGACCTGGACTACGGCCTGAAACTCTACGACCATATGGACAAACACTGGGTTGACAAACCGGTGATGCCCAGGACCCGGGGTGATGAACTCCACCGCCTGGCGGAGCTGCGCGGTGAGAAGATCGAGGTGCCCAAAAAGCACCTGATTACCCGGCGCCATCCCAACCGGTCCATCGGCGGCGACATCGGGGTTTACCTGATCCTGGTGATCTTTGCCATCCTGATGGTATTCCCGCTGGTGTTCCTGATCGGCAACAGCCTGAAGCCGCTGAATGAATTCTTCCGGTTCCCACCGCCCGTGTGGCCTTCCCAGCCCACAACCGACAACTTCTCCGACCTGTTTGTCCTGATGGGGCAGAGCTGGGTTCCCTTCAGCCGGTACCTGATCAATACCGTTCTGATTACCTTTGTCGGTACGTTCGGACACCTGGTGATCGCGAGCATGGCGGCGTTCGTGCTGGCGAAATACCAGTTCCCGGGCGGAAGGACATTCTTCGCCGTGGTTACCACGTGCCTGATGTTCTCCGGCTATGTGACCGGCGTTCCGAACTACCTGATCATGAGCCGCCTGGGCATGATTGACACCTACTGGGCTCTGATCCTTCCGGCCTTCGCGGCGCCGATCGGCATGTTCCTGATGAAGCAGTTCATGGAGGGCCTGCCGACTGCCCTGATTGAAGCGGCCACCATCGACGGTGCGAGCACATTCGGAATCTTCTGGAACATCGTGATGCCGAACGTGAAGCCGGCGTGGCTGACCATGATCATCTTCAGCGTTCAGGGCCTGTGGAACTCCACAGCGACCACAGTGATTTATTCCGAAGCCAAGAAGCCCCTGGTATACGCCCTGAACCAGCTGCTGGCCGGCGGCGTTGCCCGTACCGGCGCAAGCGCCGCGGCGCAGGTCGTGATTATCTCCGTCCCCATCCTCATCTTCATCCTGAGCCAGAGCCGGATCCTGGAGACAATGGCCTCCTCCGGTATCAAGGATTAAGGTGATCCGGATGATGAACGACCGAATAAACAACAGGAGGGGATATCCCGTGAAAGGAATGATCAGGGCTATTGCGATTCTGTGCCTGCTTGCCCTGCTGCCGGTCACTGTGCTTGCGGACGACAGCTACAGCATGAAGCAGGACGGATTCAGCACTTCCTATTCCTATATTTATGACTACTGGGGCGACGTGCAGGAAGCACCGAACCCGTACCGGGTTTCCACGGTGATCGACAGCATTACGATCGGCCTGGACAAACTGGACGGAAAACGGATGAGCCGGCCGCAGAGCCTGTTTGTCCACGAAAAGGATCTGTATGTTGCGGATACCTTCAACAACCGGATCCTGCAGCTGCGTTACGACGGTGTGGAATTCGAACTGGTCCGGGTGATCAGCGAGGTCAAGGGAGTGGAACCGGCCACCTTCAACAACCCGTACGACATTGCGGTGGATGCGGATGAAAACATCTACGTTGCCGACTACTTCAATTACCGGGTTGTGATGATGGACAAGGACCTGAACTTCATCAAGGAGTTTACCAAGCCCACAGACTCCACCTATGACCAGGGACTGGATTTCCTCCCGAAGAAGATTGCTGTGGACGTTGCCGGCCGGGTGTACGTGCTTGGTGCGAACATCAACAAGGGCTTCATCAAATATGAAGCGGATACGACGTTCACCGGCTATATCGGTGCGAACCAGGTTTCCGTCAATATGGCCCAGTACATCTGGAAGCGGTATTTCCAGACGAAGGAGCAGCGGGCGGCCTCCCAGAGCTTCGCGCCAACGGAATATGAAAACCTGTACATTGATGATGAAGGCTTCATCTACGCGACGAACACCATCTTCAGTGAATACGACCTGAAGTGGGACAAGGCGAAGCCGATCCGCCGGCTGAACAGCCTGGGCGGCGACATCCTGATCAAGAACGACCGGTATCCCCCGATCGGCGATATCTGGTGGATTGAGGAGGGAACCCAGTACCTGGGGCCGACCCGGTTCACCGACATTACGGTGCTGAAAAACGATCTGTACGTGGCGCTGGACCGGACGCGCGGGCGCCTCTTCGGCTATGACAACCAGGGCGTGCTGCTGTGGGCATTCGGCACCCGCGGCAATGTGGAAGGCGCTTTCACCAGCGCAATCAGCGTTGAGCATATGGGATATGACCTGTTCGTTCTGGACCAGGTGGAAAACAGCATCACGGTTTTCACCCCGACCGAATACGGCCAGATGATCTACGATGCCAACGAGACGTACCTGAACGGTGAATATGACCGGAGTGCCGATATCTGGCGGGACGTCATGCGGATGAATGCCAACTATCCGCTGGCATTCCGGGGCATCGGACGGGCGATCCTGCGGCAGGACGATTTTGAAGGCGCGATGCGGTACTTTGAAATGGCCCATGACCAGGAAAGTTACGGACGGGCATTCAAGCTGTACCGGAAACAATGGATCGAGAAGAACATCCTGTGGATTGTCCTGATCCTGGCAGTGATCCTGATCGTTCCGCTGGTGATCGGGAGAGTAAAGAGAGCAAAGTGGGAGGTGATCATGCATGAGCAGAGCAAAGTCCGCCAGTGATTCCGTGAAGGCACTCAGGGCTGAAAAGCGGAAAGAGTCATGGTCCCGGTACCTTGATTCGCTGCGGTACTCCCTGCATGTGATCACCCATCCTTTTGACGGATTCTGGGATCTGATCCATGAGAAGAAGGGGACCCTGGCAGCGGCCCATACCTTCCTGATCCTGTTCCTGGTGGTGCGGGTGATGAAGCTGATCCTGACCAGCTTCCAGTTCATCAACGCTCCGATCCAGCATATCAATATTTTTGAGGAAGCGGGTTCCCTGGCACTGCCGTTCCTGGTGCTGTGCGTCGCCAACTGGGCGATGACCACCCTGTTTGAAGGCAAGGGCCGGTTCCGGGATATCTACATGGCAATGTGCTATGCCCTGGTACCGTATATCCTGATCCAGCTGCCGATGGTGATTATCAGCAACGGGCTGACCTTCGAAGAGGGCAGCATCTTCAGCATCATGCTGTCCGTCAGCGTGATCTGGTGCTGCTTCCTGGTATTCATCGGCCTGATGCAGGTGCATGACTACGGTCCCGGAAAAACCCTGATTTTCCTGGTCGTAACCGTGGTCGGCGCCATGGTCATCATCTTCCTGGTGCTGACATTCTTCAGCCTGCTGAGCGACGCGATTGCATATTTCGTGAGCCTGTACCGCGAAATTGTGTATCGCCTGTATTAAGGAGGGAGACAGATTATGAAAAAGAAGAGATCCCTCATCCTGCGGCTTCTACCGTGGCTGATTATCCTGGCAGCGATTGCGGCACTGATTATCTTCGTATTCGTTCCGATTTATTCCCAGCAGGAAACAAGCTTCGGGGCTGATCCGGTCGTTTATGAATACGAAGGAAAGAACGACCCGCTGAAAATGGAAACAGACCGCCTCCTGTTTGAAATGGATCCTGCGACCACCCAGTTCGCCCTGACCGACAAGAAGACGGGGAAGGTATGGAACTCCAACCCGGCGGACAGGGACAAGGATCCGGTGGCCCGGGGCGTCAACAAGGAAGCCCTGTCCTCCACGCTGAACGTGACCTATACCACCAGCGGCGGTGAAGTCGAGCTGAACAACTTCAGCTATTCCATCCAGAACCAGAACTTTGAGATCGTTCCCGGCGAGGACGGCTCCATCCGGGTGAATTACGCCATCGGCAAAATCGAGAAGAAATTCGTCCTGCCGATTGCGATGACCGAGGAAAGATACGAGCAGTTCACCGGGAATATGAGCAAGAAGAACAAGAAGCAGGTTTCGAGCAACTATTCCCTGTACGAACCCTCCAAGCTGGACAAGAAGGAGAACAAGGAAGAGATTATTGCCCGGTATCCATCCGTGGTTGACCAGGCACTCTATATCCTGAAATCCGACACATCCTCCACCAACAAGGGAAAACTGGAAGCCCTGTTCCGGGATGCCGGATACAACGAGGAAGAGTTTGCGGTTGATATGGAGCTGGTGGCTGAAGCGAAGAGCAACAACGGACCGGTTTTCAACGCGTCTGTGGTTTACCGCCTGGACGGGGACGAACTGGTTGTGGAAGTGCCCTATGACAGCCTCCGGTGCGAGGGTGACTATCCGATGTCGTTCGTCAGCGTGCTGCCGTATTTCGGCGCTGCCGGAACGGATCAGGAAGGATATATGCTGCTTCCGGAAGGCGGCGGCGCCCTGATCAGATACAACAACGGAAAGCTTTCCCAGAGCGCGTATTACGCCAACCTGTACGGATGGGACTACGCCACGGAAAGAAAGGAAGTCATCAGCGAAACGCGGAACGCGTTCCCGGTATTCGGCATGGGACAGCCGGACGGATCGTTTGTATGCGTCATTGAAGGCGCCAGCTCCTATGCCGGAATCAACGCGGATATCGCCGGACGGTTCAACAATTACAACTTTATCTATCCCAAGTACAACGTCATCCATTATGACAAATTCAACGTTTCCAACCGGACCGCGTCCCTGCTGTATATGTACGAGCAGGCCATCCCGAACGACACGGCGGTCCAGCGGTACTTCTTTACGGACAACGACAGCTATGTGGAGCTTGCCAATATCTACAGCCAGTATCTCCGCCGCGATCCGGAACTGCGGAACGAAACGGCCAGCGCGGATATTCCGGTGAATGTGGAACTGGTCGGCGCGATTGACAAGAAAGTACCGAAGCTGGGCATGCCGGTCAAATCGGTTGTGGCACTGACTACATTTGACCAGGCGGGAAGCATCATCGACGAGCTGAAGGACAGCGGCATCAGGGACCTGAACGTCCGGATGACCGGGTGGGCCAACGGCGGCGTCTGGCAGAAGGTACTGACCGGGGTGCATACCCTGAATGAGCTGGGCGGCGACAGCGGCATGAAGAAACTGATCGCCCATGCTTCTGAACAGGGCGTGAACCTGTTCTTTGACGGTATTTCCTGCTTTGCCTATGACAGCGGACTGCTCGATGGTTTCCTTCCGTTCTCAAATGCAGCCCGGTTTACCACCCGTGAACAGGCGATTATTTACAACTATGATATTGTTACCTACCAGCAGGCTGACTGGTCGGGGATGGATCCATATTACCTGGTACGGCCGGAATACGCCCAGAAATGCGCGGATAACCTGATCAACGCGCTGAAGGACCGCAGCGCAGCCGGCGTCGCATTCCGCGATATCGGCAACCTGCTGAGCGCGGACTATTACGCCCAGAACACCATAACCCGGGAACAGGTGAAGGAAATGAATATCAACACCCTCCGGGACGCGGTGGCCAAGGGGCTGAAGATCAGCATCAAGGAAGGCAACAATTACGCCATTCCGTATGCGGATATGATTACCGACATGAACCTGACCGGCAACACCTATGCGATTATCGATCAGCGGATTCCCTTTTACCAGATCGCAATCCACGGAATGAAAGATTACACCGGAGAATCAATCAACCTGGCGGGCGACTACCAGACAGCCCTGCTGGAATGTGCGGAATACGGCGCCGGACTGAATTTCACCTTCATGAAGGAAGATACGCCGGTGCTGCAGGACTCCAAGTATTCCTGCTACCGTTCCGCATCCTATGACCGGTGGAAAGAGATCCTGACGCCGGTGATCCTGCGCTACCAGGCGGAGATGGCCGGACTGAACCGGCAGAATATCACCGGCCATGAACAGCTGTCCAAGGAAGTTTCCGTTACGGAATACGCAGATGGCACCAAGGTATATGTCAACTACAGCAACCGGGATTACAAGGACGGCGGAACCGTGATTCCCGCCAGAGACTATAAGGTTGAAAGGGGGAACGGGCAGTGAGCAAGAAAACGCGGAAACGCCGGGAACACTGGTACAGCGGCATTACGGAAGCCATTCAGATGTATATTCCCGGAAATAAGCTGTACCATACCATGCCGGCCAGGCGCGCCCGGACCGGGACCCTGTTTATCCTTCCGTTCATCATCGGGTTTATCTTCTTTATGGTCCGCCCGCTGGTGATGTCGCTGCAGATGAGCCTGAATGAGGTGAACCTGATCCGCGGCGGCGGTTTCACCATGACGTGGAATGATTTCTACAACTATCATTACGCGCTGCAGACCGACCCGAACTATAACCAGTACCTGGTGGATGAGATCAGCCGGATGGTGATCAACACGATCGCCACCCTGGTGCTGAGCTTCGTAATCGCCGTAATCCTGAACCAGAAGTTCAAGGGACGGATCCTGTGCCGGATCATCTTCTTCCTGCCGGTTATCCTGTCCTCCGGCGTGCTGCCCGGCATCGAAAGCTCCAATGAGTTCTACAACATGATGACGGATATCGGCAACTCGGTGCAGAACTCATCCGGCGTGGATATTGCGGCATCGCTGCAGGAACTGCTGCAGGTTTCCGGTGTGGCCGGCGAAGTATTCGACGTTGTCTTCCAGATGATCAACGCGATTTACGACATTGTTATGGCCAGCGGCATCCAGATCATCGTATTCCTGAGCGGCCTGCAGTCCATCTCCCCGTCACTGTATGAAGCGGCGGATGTGGAAGGCTGCTCCGCATGGGAATCCTTCTGGAAGATCACCTTCCCGATGGTCAGCCCGCTGCTGCTGGTGAACTGCATCTACACGATTATCGACTTCTTCATGAAGAACGACAACCGGGTCATTGAGAAGATCAATGACGTTATGTACGGCGTCCGGATGGACTTCGGCGTGGCTTCCGCCATGAGCTGGATCTACTTCGGCGTTGCCCTGCTGTTCATCGGAATCAGCACATTTATCATCACAAGGGCGGTGAAGTCTTATGAGTAAGGACAACACGGTATTCATCGGGAAAAGCCAGGACTTCTGGACCCGGAACCGCCGCAGTGAAGGATACCTGCTGAAGCGCAGGGTCAAGGAAATTGTGGTTTCCGTTGTCCGCGCACTGCTGATGTTCGGCCTGTGCTTTATGATCATCCAGCCCATGCTGACCCGTTTCTCCATGAGCCTGATGGAGGAGAAAGACCTGTATGACTCCACCATCATCCTGCTTCCGCGCCATGTGACGCTGGACAACTACCGGATTGTGGCGGACCTGACGAGCTTCCCGGAATCCATGATCAACACGCTGTGGATTTCCATTGTGATCTCGATCTGCCAGGTTGTTGCGGCGACCCTGGTGGCTTACGGGTTTGCCCGGTACGAATTCCCGCTGAAGAAATTCTGGTTCGCCTGCGTGGTGCTGCTGATCATCATTCCGCCGCAGACGATCCAGACCTCCCTGTATATCACATTCGCCCAGTTTGACCTGTTCGGAATCATCAAGGCGCTTACGGGCGATACGGTGAACCTGCGGTCCTCAATGGCACCCTACGTCATCATGAGCCTGACCTGCATGGGCCTGAAGAACGGACTGTTCATCTACATGATGCGGCAGTACTTCAAGAACGTTCCGATGAGCCTGGAAGAGGCAGCTTATGTGGACGGCTGCGGCACGATGCATACGTTTGTGAAAATCATGCTGCCGGACGCCGTTCCGACAATTGCCAGCTGTTTCCTGTTCAGCTTTGTATGGCAGTGGACCGACCTGTTCTACTCCCGGAACTTCCTGACCAGCTACCGGACATTCGCCGTGCAGATGAGCACGATGGTCAGCCGGATGGGCCGCTATTTCTCCAGCGACGCCACCCAGTCGGTCATCGTACCGAACGGACGCCAGCTGCAGCTGATTTCCATCGCGGTGCTGTTCTGCTGCATTCCGCTGATCATCCTGTACTGCTTCACGCAGCGGACGTTCGTGGAAAGCCTGGCCATGACGGGCTCCAAGGAGTAACCGGAAAAGTACAGACAACTGACACGAAAATGGCGAAAAAAACCGCAACAATACTTGAATCTTTGTCGGATGTGGTATATAATCTGCCTGCGAGGAAAAAGATCGCATAATAACGCACCTATACGGGCTTTGTGAGAGGTCCGTAAGGAAATAAAAAAGGAGGTTTTCTCGTATGAAGAAAATCCTGGCTCTGGTTCTGGCCGCTATGATGCTGCTGGGTATGTGCAGCGCGATGGCCGAAGCTCCCGAAGGTTATCCCGAAGTGATCGAAGGCCTTGACTTTGGCGGCCGCACGGTCTACATCTATGACTGGTGGGGAAATGACGATGCTGAACACAGCACCCGTCAGGCTGAACCCGATGCTGAAACCCAGGCCCTGTATGACTACCGTGACTGGCTCGAAGCGACCTACAACGTCAAGATCGTTGAGACCGCTCTGAGCGACTGGTCCGGCAACCCCGCTGAACTGACCAACATCAACATGAATGGCGGTCTGAACGGCAAGGGCGATGAAGGCGACTGGTGCATCATCGCGATCGCGGCTGACTTTGCTCCCGCGACCCTGAAGAATGACCTGTATATGCCCTGGACCATCGACCTGTCCGCTGAAAAGTGGAATCCTGTTACCACCAACTTCATGACCAAGGACGGCAAGGTCCTGGGCGTGCACGTTGGCAAGACCGAGCCCCGCAGCTGCCTGTTCTTCAACAAGCGCGTGCTGGAAGAGGCCGGTATCGACTGGAACACCATCTATGACATGCAGGCGGACGGCACCTGGACCTGGGAAGCATGGGAAAACATCATGGACCAGGTACAGCGTGACACCGACAACGACGGCATCATCGACATCTACGGCCTGACCGGTTCCGGTGATGACATGGCGGTTGCCCTGGTGTTCGCCAATGGCGCTTCCTTCTTCGACAAGGACGAAAACGGCAAGATCACCCTGGCCGTTGACAGCCAGGCTGCCCTGGACGCTCTGGATGAGCGCGTCAAGGTTTGGGACAAGTACGCCTGCCCGACGCCCGAAGGCGCCAACTGGGACTGGTTCAAGACCTATTGGGAAGAAGGCACCTCCGCGTTCTACGCCGGCCAGACCTGGCAGGGCTTCAACGACGGTGCTGAAATGGATGACATGCAGGACGAGTGGGGCGCTGTGATGGTTCCGAAGGGACCCAATGCTGAGACCTACAAGGCCATGGCTTGCGACAACATCTACGGCATCCCGAACGTCTACAGCCCCGAAGTTTCCGAGAAGATCCAGATGATCTATGACCTGTACACCGACGATGTGCCTGGCACCGATTCCGAAGACAACTGGATCGGCAACAAGTACAACAAGACCGACGAGCGTGCTGTTGACGAGACCTACGCCATGATGCGTGAGCCCGAGCACAGCGCTCCGAACTACACCTTCAACCTGGGCTCCACCAACGACGTGCTGGGCAGCGCGCTGCTGTGGGGACCGATCAACAGCAAGGGACCGGCCCAGGCTGTTGAAGAATCCAAGGGATTCTGGCAGGATCTGATGGACGTGTTCAATGGCGTCAAGACTCAGGAAGAAGTTGACGCTGAGAACGCTGCTGAAGAAGCTGCTGCCGCTGCTGCCGCTGCAGAAGCTGCTGAAGAGGCTCCCGCTGCTGAATAATTCAGCTGAATTCAGATTCATTGTCTGAGTTTCCGGGCCGCCGCACAAGATGTGCGGCGGCCTTTTTGTATTCATAAAACCCCACGCTAGGCGTGGGGTTCGGGAGAGCTTATAGCTATGCGAATGAAAGAGAAACTCCTTTTGCTATAATGCCAATGCGGTCTGCCAACTGCAAAGGAGCAAAAGGAGGTCATTAGATGGCTAACGACTTACAGAGTTTAGCACACACGAGATGGAACTGCAAATATCACATAGTGTTTGCGCCGAAGTATCGAAGGATGGTGTTTTACGGGGAAAAGAAAACGGAGATCGGAAAGATCATCCGACAGTTATGTGAATGGAAAGGTGTAGAAATCCATGAAGCAGAGGTATGCCCGGATCATATCCACATGTTGGTGAGCATACCACCCAAGGTAGCGGTATCAAGTTTCATGGGTTACCTGAAAGGAAAAAGCAGTGTGTTAATCTACGAAAAGTTTGGGGAACTAAAGTACAAGTACAGGAACCGTGAATTTTGGTGCCGGGGGTATTACGTAGATACGGTAGGAAAGAATACTAAGGCAATCGCAGAGTATATCCGGCATTAGTTGGAAGAGGACAAGATGGGAGAACAGTTAACAATGCTGGGAAAGGCCAACGATAACCCGTTTACGGGTGGCCAGTAACTGTCTACGCGGTTGGCAGACCGTAATTGCGCCTGCGAGGGCGCGGGCTAGTATTCTAGGCCTATGGCCGCATAAGAAAAGCCACCGGCTACGCCGGTTTTACTTCATGCCCTGCGGGGACAATGAAAAAAAGAGCCCCAAAGGGCCTGCAGATAATCAAATAATTCTCCTTGTATATTTCCGGAAACAGTGATACAATGCCGTCCGGCAGAAGCGGAAACGCATTTCTGCCGGCGAATTCCGGAGTATGAAAGGGAAGCGTTAAGGAGAAAATGCAGGAACTTTTATTAATCTCAATGGCACTGTTTGCCGGGCTCCTGATGACCCGGCTGTTTGTGAAATTAAAGCTGCCGGACGTGACGGCATACCTGGTAGCCGGCGTGCTGATCGGACCGTGTGTGCTGGGCCGGACAGGGATCGGATTCACTACGTCTGCGCAGGTAGACTCACTGGCCGTGATCAGCGATGTGGCACTGGGCTTTATCGCGTTTGCGATCGGTCATGAATTCCGCCTGTCCGAACTGAAGCATACCGGGAAGCAGGCAACGATCATCGGTATCCTGCAGGCGGTGATCACCACGATCGTTGTGGACGCAGTGCTGATTGGACTCCATTTTATCAATCCCGAAATAATCAGCCTGCCGGTGGCGATCACCCTGGGCGCGATCGCTGCCGCTACCGCACCGGCAGCCACCCTGATGGTCGTGCGCCAGTACAAGGCCAAAGGTCCGGTAACTGACGTCCTGCTGCCGGTCGTCGCGCTGGATGACGCGGTCGGCCTGGTCGTGTTTGCCGTTTCTTTCGGTATTGCACAGTCGATGGAAAACGGGACCGCCAATGTTGCCGCCCTGATTATTGAACCGCTGATGGAAGTGGTACTGTCCCTGGGCTTCGGCGGAATCGTCGGATTCCTGCTGACATTCCTGGAGCGGTACTTCCATTCCCACCGGAACCGTAACGCACTGATAGTCGGCAGCGTAATGCTGACCGTGGCGGTGAGCCAGCTGAAGATCCCGGTCGGAAGCTTCACTTTCGGTTTTTCCTCGCTGCTGGTGTGCATGATGCTGGGTACGGTGTTCTGCAATTACTGCCCGCTGAGCGAGGACCTGATGCTGCAGGCGGACCGCTGGTCCGGCCCGGCGCTGACCCTTTTCTTTGTGCTGAGCGGATCGGCCCTGCAGTTTGACGTGTTCTCCGATATTACCGTGGTTCTGATCGGCCTGATCTATATCGTTGCCCGTTCCATCGGCAAATACCTGGGCGCGCGGCTGTCCTCCGACCTGGCGCATAGTCCCGAAACCGTACGGAAATATCTGGGAATCACGCTGCTGCCGCAGGCCGGCGTCGCACTGGGAATGTGCACAACCGCATACCGGCTGCTGGGCGGCGGCCCCGGGACACTGATCCGGAATATTGTCCTGTTCTCTGTGCTGGTCTACGAGCTGATCGGCCCGAGCCTGACGAAGATGGCCCTGACCAAGGCCGGCGATATCCAGGCGATTCCGCAGGAAGTGAAAGCGCGCCGCAAGAAGCAGCTGGAAGCGGTCACCAAGCCGGTTCCCCCCCAGTTTGACAAGTAAATTGAAAAAAGACCGGAAATCCGGTCTTTTTTCATGTGCGGAAACGGTTAACGAAGTGACTGCCTTTCCGTTCCGGAACGGCGGATGAAGGTGGCGGCAATTGCGACAGCCGCACCGACTGCGCATATTGCAACCGCAGTCAGCATGGTCGGACGGACACCGACGGTATCGAACATCCGGCCGCCGATCAGGCTGGACAATACCGAACCGATATTGGTCATACTGAAGGCCAGACTCTGGGCCTTGGCAGAATCTTTCCGGTCCACGACCTGATCCGCATAGCTGACGATGAGGACCGTGTAGAGCGCATAGCTGGGAGCCTGCAGTGTACGGGCGGCAAAGAGCAGCGGGACATTCGGCGCCAGTGCGTATGCCAGCAGTTTGATCACGAAAAAGATGAAGGATGCCCGGATATACTGAACCGTGGTCCAGCGCTTCGGAAGGCGGGACGCGAACATCATAACCGGGACTTCCACAATGGCGGTGTACGCGGCAAGATAACCCATGATGGCTTCTCCTCCGCCGACATTCCGGACCACATTGATGAGGAAATTGCCATCGATATTATGCGCGATATAAATGAATATCGTACCGAACAGCATGAGCCCGAAAGCTTTGTTCTCCCGGAAGAAGCCGACCAGCGAAGTGGACCTGGCGGAAACCGCGGCGCTGTCTGCGGGCAGGAGGGCTTCCGCCTGCCGGAGATCCCGGTCCACCAGCCGGTTGCCAAAAAGCTGGAGAGCTGTGACCGCCAGGCCGGCGAAGGGCAGCATCCGGTAGCCGAGCTTTTCTGTCAGAAATCCCAGGATGGTGGAAAGAATGACAAAGGAAAAGCTTCCCATGGAACGGGCAAAACCAAAGTTGAAATCGGTTTTCGCGTGCTCCAGGCGGACGCACAGGTCCAGGTTGACCGCGTTGACCGGCAATGCAATAGCGATATAAAGCGTGAAACAGACGGAGCAGATAATCCCCTTGACCGGGCTGATCCGGAGCAGGACGAGCAGGGCTGCCTGGAGGGCCAACAGCACAGTGATGACATGCGCATGGCGGATATTCCGGTTGCGGTCAATCCAGGCACCGAGGGCCGGGCCCAGGACCGCTCCGACAATATTGCCGACTGCCATAATCAGCCCCAGTTCCATATTGGTGTAGCCGGCTCCCTGAAGGAATACTGCCGCATACTGGACAAAGACGCAGAAGGAGCTCCAGAAGCCGGCTGTGATGATCATATAGTGGAATGTGACCGGTGAGATCCGCTTTTTCATAAAAACGACCTTTCATGTATGGGATGGGGAATGGTTCAGAATCAGCTGTTGACGCAATTTCTCGGCGTTCCGCTGTCAAACGCCCGGATATTCAGGATCATCTCCTGCAGGCAGCGCTGCCGGGCTTCCAGGGCACCCCAGGCCATGTGCGGGGTCAGGCACACCCGGTCATCCGACCGGATGGCGTAAAACGGATGATCTTCCGGGAACGGTTCCTGTGTGTAAACATCGATTCCCAGGCCGCCGAGCCGGTTTTCCAGGACTGCGTCCGCCAGGGCCTGCTCATCGGCGACCGCACCGCGTGCCACATTGATAAACAGCGCATCTGGCTTCATCAGGGAGATCATTTCCCGGGAGAAAAGTCCGCGCGTTTCGCTGCTGAGCGGAAGGTGCACGCTGATGATGTCGGATTGCCGGCAAAGGGACGGGAGATCCACGCATTCCACATCCGGCGCGGGCGTCCGTTTATAGGCAATGACCCGGCAGCCCAGCGCGCGGGCGATGGCCGCGACTTTCCGGCCGATATTGCCGTAACCGGCGATTCCCCAGGTTTTCCCGGCAAGCTCATGGAAGGCAGGCGACAGTTTGTTGGCGATTCCGCTCCGGGTATAATCACCTGTCCGGACGGCACGGGTATACTCCGGAAGGCGGTTGGTGAGGTACAGCGCCATGGCTGCCGTGAGCTGGGCGACGCTGTCCGTGGAATACCCGACCACATTGGAAACCGTGATTCCGTTTTCTCGGCACCAGGCAGTATCAATATTGTCATATCCGGTGGCGGCCACACAGATCAGCCGGACCCGGCTGCCGGAAAGGTTGGATTCGTTCAGGCGGATTTTATTGATGATGATGGCATCGGCTTCCCGGACACGTGCAGCCACTTCATCCGGCGCCGTGGTCTGCCAGACCGTGACATCCCCGACTTCATCCAGGGGAGCAAGGGAAAGATCACTGCCGAGCGTGGCAGCATCGAGCACAACAATACGCATTGGACCAGCCTCCGGGAATGATTTCTGATAAGCCATCATACCATAGATCGGATGGAAAGAGAAGATATCGGGCAATATGAACCGGTTGCACGCGGAAAGAAGTACATGTATAATAACAATAATCCAAAAACAGAAAAAACAGGAGAGGAACCGGCAATGAACATCACAAAGGATATCCGCTATATCGGCGTCAACGACCACCAGATCGACCTGTTTGAGGGACAGTATATTGTTCCTGAAGGCATGGCATATAATTCCTACGTTATCCTGGACCGGCAGGTTGCCGTGATGGACAGCGTGGACCGGCATTTCGGCACGGAATGGCTGAACAACCTTGCAGAAGCACTGGAAGACCGGCAGCCGGATTACCTGGTTGTCCAACACATGGAACCGGACCATTCCGCCAATATCCGCGCCTTTGCGGAAAAATACCCGCAGGCGAAAATCGTCGCTTCTGCCAAGGCGTTCACGATGATGAAGAACTTCTACGGGGATGACTTCGCCGAAAGGCGGATTGTGGCCGGCGAGGGGGATACGCTGGATCTGGGGACCCATACCCTGAAGTTCATCACAGCTCCGATGGTTCACTGGCCGGAAGTCATCATGACTTATGACTGCACGGACAAGGTGCTGTTTTCCGCGGACGCGTTCGGCAAGTTCGGCGCGCTGGACGCGGAGGATCCGGAAGGCTGGGCCTGCGAAGCCAGGCGGTATTATTTCGGCATCGTCGGAAAGTACGGCGCTCAGGTGCAAGCCCTGCTGAAAAAGGCGGCGGCACTGGAAATCAATACGATCTGCCCGCTGCATGGACCGGTGCTGGATGAAGACCTGAGCACGTACCTGAACCTGTACCAGACCTGGTCCTCCTACGGCGTGGAAAGCGAAGGCGTCGTGATCTGCTATACTTCCGTATACGGCAACACGGAAAAGGCTGTGGAGCTGCTTGCGGAGAAGCTGAAGGAGAAGGGATGCCCGAAGGTGGCGGTGAATGACCTGGCGCGGTGCGATATGCCCGAAGCCGTTGAGGATGCGTTCCGCTACGGGAAGCTGGTCCTGGCAACCACCACCTACAACGCGGAGATTTTCCCCTTTATGAAGCAATTCATTGACCACCTGACGGAGCGCGGCTTCCGGGGCCGGAAGATCGGCCTGATTGAGAACGGCAGCTGGGCGCCGATGGCGGCCAAGGTGATGCGCGGCATGCTGGAAGGGTGCAAAGACACCACATTTGCCGAGACCACTGTGCGGATCATGTCCGCAATGAACGAGGAAAACAAAGCCCAGATTGAAAAACTGGCGGAAGAGATGCTGTAAAGCAACGGAAATACCAGAAAAGCCGGACCGGAGGACGGATGTCCTGCCGGACCGGCTTTTTTGATGGATGTTTTCAGCGGCGCATGCAGTTGATATCCACCAGTTCCGTGTTTTCCAGGGTAAAGCGGGAACCCAGGATATCCATCAGCGCATTGGCGGTATCCAGGGACGTCATGCAGGGAATCCCGAGCACCATGGCCCGGCGGTGGAGCGCGGTATAATCGCCCACGGTATCATCCTTGACAGCGCCGGTGTAGATGATGTAGTTTACAGAACCGTTTTCCATGAGCCCGAAAATCTCATCGCTGATTTTCGGATCCGCGACCGGGGTGACATGGATGCCGACGGCCGAGATCGCGCGTGCGGTGTCCTTGGTGGCATAAACACTGATTCCCTGGTCATAGCAGCGTTTGGCGACGGCAATCGCATCCGGGAAATCCTCATCTTCCACAGACAGCAGGACACCGGTTTTGTCCTTCTCCCGGGCAGTGGGCAGGTGGAAACCGGCGGCGGACAGCCCTTTGAACAGCGCTTCCGCCTTGGTGATGCCGATGCCGAGGACTTCACCGGTGGACTTCATTTCCGGACCGAGGATGGAGTCAGCATCGTTCAGCTTCTCAAAGGAGAAGACCGGAACCTTGATGGCGCAGTACGGCGGGGCCTTGTACAGTCCCGTACCGAAGCCCAGGTCCTTCAGCGGCTCATCCAGCATGACGCGGGAAGCCAGGTCCACCATCGGGACACCCGTGACCTTGGAAATATACGGCACAGTGCGGGATGCCCGGGGATTCACCTCGATGACATACAGCTCATTATCGAAGATCAGGTACTGGATATTGACCAGGCCTTTGGTACCCAGCGCCAGGGCCAGCTTGGTGGAGATATCGCAGATCTTTTCCTGAAACTTTTCTGTAAGGTTGAAGGGCGGATAGACGGCGATGGAGTCGCCGCTGTGGACACCGGCCCGTTCAATATGTTCCATGATACCGGGAATCAGGACATCACGGCCGTCGGAGATGACATCGACCTCCAGCTCGATTCCGGGGAGATACTGATCCACGAGAACCGGATTCTCGATCCCGCCGGCCAGGATGCGGCGCATATAATCCTCCGTATGTGCCCGGCTGCGGGAAATGGTCATGTTCTGGCCGCCGATGACGTAAGAGGGGCGGAGCAGGACCGGATAACCGAGCTCTTCCGCCGCAGCAACCGCTTCCTCCATCGTGCGGACGCCCATGCCGCGGGGACGGCGGATGCCGAACTGCTCCAGCAGCGCGTCGAAGCGCTCCCGGTCTTCCGCAATATCGATGGATTCGGCGCTGGTGCCCAGGATCCGGATGCCCTGTGAATTCAGAAACTGGGTGAGCTTGATGGCAGTCTGGCCGCCAAAGGCAACCACGACGCCCACGGGCTTTTCCACTTCGATGACGTTCATGACATCTTCCGGGGTAAGAGGCTCAAAGTAGAGCCGGTCCGCGGTGTCATAGTCGGTGGAGACAGTTTCCGGGTTGTTGTTGATGATGACCACATCATAGCCGATGCGGCGTAGCGTCCAGACGCAGTGCACCGAGGAATAGTCGAACTCGATGCCCTGGCCGATCCGGATGGGACCGGAACCCAGCACGATGACCACCGGACGGCCGGAACGTTTGAGGCTGCGGGATTCGCAGGCCTTGTCCGTGCAGGAGTAGAAGTAGGGAGTCTCCGCGGCAAATTCCGCGCCGCAGGTATCCACCATTTTGTAGCTCATTTTCCAGCCGGGGACTGATTCTGCGCCGGTAATGCGCTTGATGGCATTGTCCGGATAGCCCATGCGCTTGAAGCACTCATAATCCCCGGGCTGCAGGCCTTTGCCCTGCTTCCGCTGTTCCAGCTCCGCCATGGCGCGGAGACGGTACAGGAAGAAACGGTCGATTTTCGTGATCTCAAAGATCTCATCAACGGTCATGCCCTGCTTCAGGGCTTCGAAGACCGTGAAGAGCCGGCGGTCGTCCTGACGGGCCAGGCGGTCGCGGACCGGTTCATCCGTGAGCGGCGGAGCATTAAGCGTATCGAGGGAAATCTCCGCGCCGCGGACCGCTTTCATCAGGGCCTCCTCAAAGCGCTGGCCGATGGCCATGACTTCGCCGGTTGCTTTCATCTGGGTGCCCAGGCGGCGGGAGGAACCGTAGAACTTATCAAAGGGCCACTTCGGGAATTTGACGACCACATAGTCCACGGTCGGCTCGAAGCAGGCACAGGTTTTTCCGGTGATGTCATTGGTGATTTCATCCAGGGTGTAGCCCAGGGCGAGGCGGGTGGTGATCTTTGCGATCGGATAGCCGGTGGCCTTGCTGGCCAGGGCGGAGGAACGGCTGACGCGGGGATTGACTTCAATGACCGCGTACTCAAAGGAATCCGGATTCAGCGCAAACTGGCAGTTGCATCCGCCGACGATTCCGATGGCGCTGATGATATCCAGCGAGGCGGTGCGGAGCATCTGGTATTCCTTGTCGGAAAGGGTCAGCGCCGGAGCAACGACCACGCTGTCGCCGGTATGGATGCCGACCGGGTCCACATTTTCCATGGAGCAGACGGCAATCACATTGCCCTGCGCATCCCGCATGGCTTCAAACTCGATTTCCTTCCAGCCGGAGATACATTTTTCCACCAGGATCTGCGTGATGGGAGACGCATCCAGGCCGGTACGGGCGATCTGGCGCATTTCCGATTCATCCGCGGCGATACCGCCGCCGCTGCCGCCCAGCGTGTAGGCGGGACGCACAATGACCGGGTAACCGATGTCCGAGGCTGCCCTGAGGGCGTCTTCCAGTGTTTCCGCAATTTCAGAGGGGACACAGGGCTGGCCGGCGTTCAACATGGTTTCCCGGAACTTTTCGCGGTCTTCCGCCCGCTCGATGGCTTCAATGGGAGAACCGAGCAGGCGGACTCCGAATTCATCCAGCGTGCCGTTGCGGCTCAGCTGCATGGCCAGCGTCAGGCCGGTCTGTCCGCCGAGGCCGGCGATCAGCCCGTCCGGGCGTTCCTTTTCAATGACACGGCGGACGGTGGCGGCATTCAGCGGCTCCAGGTAGATTTCATCCGCCAGGTGCTGGTCCGTCATGATGGTGGCGGGGTTGGAGTTGACCAGCACCACGTTGATACCTTCCGCTTTCAGCACGCGGCAGGCCTGGGCACCGGCATAGTCGAATTCGGCAGCCTGGCCGATCACGATCGGGCCGGAGCCGATCACCAGGACTTTTTTGATGGATGCATCCTTAGGCATTCTTCATCATCCTTTCCACAAAACGATCGAACAGGACCGCAGTATCCCTTGGACCGGACGCGGCCTCGGGGTGGAACTGGACAGTGAAACAGTTCAGGTCCGGGTAATCCATTCCCTCACAGCTGCCGTCATTGGCATTCCGGAAGGATTCCGTTCCGATTCCCTTCAGGGAATCCGCCACAACGGCATATCCGTGGTTCTGGGAGGTGATATAGGTCCGGCCGGCGGCCAGGTCGCGGACCGGCTGGTTGCCGCCGCGGTGGCCGTATTTCAGCTTGACCGTATCCCCGCCGAGCGCGAGGGCGGCCAGCTGATGGCCGAGGCAGATGCCGAAGACCGGCTTTTTCCCGATCAGCTTTTTCAGCTCGGCGATACAAGCGGTATTTTCCTTGGGATCCCCGGGGCCGTTGGACAGCATGATTCCGTCTGCGCCGGAAGCCAGGATGGTTTCCGCCGTGGTGGCTGCCGGCCATACCGTGACGGAACAGCCCCGCTTCTGCAGGCTGCGGATGATATTGTGCTTTGCGCCGTAATCGATCAGGGCCACCCTGCACTTTTCCGTCCCGTCGGACGGGAAGAACTCCTTTATATTGGAGGAAACGGAAACCACGGCGTTCCGGACGGAGAAGGAACGGATTTCAGCCAGATCCGCGGGGATTTCATCACAGATCATCGCGTTCATTACGCCTTCTTCCCGGGTGATGCGGACGATCTCCCGGGTATCCACCCCGCACAGGCCGGGGATGCCTTTGGCCACCAGGTACTCATTCAGCGGATAGGCGGAACGGAAGTTGGAAGGCGTATCGCACAGTTCCCGGACGATATAGCCGAAAAGCGTGCTGTTTCCTTCGAAGTCCTCCTCGATGACACCGTAATTACCGATCAGCGGGAAGGTCTGGGTGACGATCTGGCCGAAGTAACTGGGGTCGGTCAGCGTTTCCAGGTAGCCTTCCATACCGGTGGTGAACACCAGTTCACCAATCCGGTCAATATGCGCGCCGATGCGGCGGCCTTCAAAGACAGTGCCATTGGCCAGAACAAGATATGACATACAGCGTCCTCCGGATTTTTATAAATTCTGCGGACTGCGCAGGGAATACCGGGATATGGGAGCCGAAAGGAAGACGGACTTAACCGCAGACTTCGCAGATAACTGCGGCAGCCTTGCGAAGGAGCTCTTCCGGGATATTCAGGGCAGGGAGGAGCCGGACCTTGTTTTTGGCAGTCAGGCAGAGCACGCCGCGCTCCATACAGGCGGCGACCACTTCACCTGCAGGCCTGACGGTTTCCAGGCCGAGCATCAGGCCCAGGCCGGATACGGACTTGATCCCCGGGCATGCTTCGAGCAGGCTCCGGAGCAGATCGCCCTTAGCCCGGACTTCCTGCAGGAAATCATCCGTCAGCCGGTTTACCACGGACAGCGCAGCCGCGGCGGCAACCGGGTTTCCCCCGAAGGTGGAACCGTGGTCGCCATAGGAAAGGACATCCTGCACCTTTTCCGAGAGCAGGGCGGCGCCCATCGGCAAACCGCCGGCCAGGCCCTTGGCCGTGGAAACCACATCCGGATGGAGCCCGTAATTCATATAGGCATACATGTGTCCGGAACGGCCGTTGCCGGTCTGGACTTCATCCACCATAAGGAGGATATCCTGTTCACGGACAAACCGGTCGAGCGCGGAAGCAAACTCCGGATCCAGCGGAATGACGCCGCCTTCCCCCTGGACACATTCAATCAGTACGGCAGCGACCGTCCCGGTTTTGCACAGGGCAGCAAGGGCGTCCATGTCACCGGCATCAATATGCGCGAAGCCGGGCGTCAGGGGCTGGAACAGCTCATGGTAGTGATCCTGGCCGGTGGCGGAAAGCGTGGTCAGGGTGCGGCCGTGGAAGCTGTTTTTCAGCGTTACGATGGTGGAACAGGACGGTCCTTTATGCTCCGCCGCCCATTTCCGGGCCACTTTGATGGCACATTCATTGGCTTCCGCCCCGGAATTGCAGAAGAAAACCTTCTTCATACCGGTTTTTTCACACAGGGCTTTCGCCAGCAGCGCGCACGGTTCGGTGTAATACAGGTTGGACATATGCTGCACCGCGTGGATCTGCTTTTCCACGGCTGCAATCCATTCCGGATCCGCAATTCCGAAGGAAGTCACGGCGATTCCGGATCCCATATCGATATATTCCCGGCCATCGGCATCCCGGACAACGGATCCGCTGCCGGAGACGATCTCCAGCGGGAACCGTTTATAGGTATTGGCAACATATTCCCGGTCCAGATTCATAACGGACATGTCACTCACACTCTTTTCCTGTTGTATTGGAAGTCCCGGCAGTTATTCCCAGCCTTCCTTGCGGTCATCGTATTTCGGCTCGGAACGGGAGAAACGCGTACCTGCGCCTTCGTCGGTCAGCAGTTCCATAAGGATGGAGTGGGGAACACGGCCGTCCATGATGACCACATTCTTCACCCCGCGCTTCAGCGCCGTGGCGCAGCATTCCACCTTCGGAATCATGCCGCCGGAGATGACTCCGCTTTCATAAAGGGCGGGAAGGTCATCCTGGGAAATCTCCTGGATCAGGGTGGATGGATCATCCTTGTCCTGCAGGACACCGGCGATATCCGTCATCATGATCAGGTTTTCGGCGTTCAGGGCCCCGGCAATATAGGCCGCAGCCGTATCGCCGTTAATATTGTAGGCGTTGCCGGATTTGTCGCATCCCACGGTGGAAACGACCGGAATGTAGCCGTTATCCAGCAGGTCCGTGACCGGATTGATATGGACCTTCTGGATTTCACCGACAAATCCGAGACGTTCATCCTTGACGGCGCACTGCAGAAGACGTCCGTCCATACCGGAAAGGCCGACTGCCTTGCCGCCCTTCATCTCCAGCAGGTTGACCAGCGTTTTGTTGATCTTGCCGGCAAGCACCATCTGGACGATATCCATGGTTTCCTTGTCGGTGACGCGCAGGCCGTTGACAAACTCCGGTTTCTTTCCCAGACGATCCATCAGGTCGTTGATTTCCGGACCGCCGCCATGAACCAGTACGATGCGCACACCGATCAGCCAGAGGAGGACGATATCCTCCATGACCTGCTGCTTCAGCGTTTCGTTGATCATGGCATTGCCGCCGTATTTGACGACGACTACTTTACCGGTGTATTTCCGGATATAGGGAAGGGCAGCGGTCAGGACTTCCGCGCGCTCCATGTTGGTAAATTCATTCTGCATTGTTCTTCTCCTCAGCTCCGGTAGTCCCCGTTGATTTTGACATAGTCATAAGTCAGGTCGCAGCCCCAGGCGACGGCGGATTCGCTGCCCATATGCATATCCGCCGTGAAGCGGACGTCATGCCCGGAGAGAATCTCCAGCGCCTTGTCTTCATCAAATTCCTGCACACGGCCGTTCAGGCAGAAGCAGACGTCTCCGGAGCTCCCCAGCAGGTACAAATCCACCCGATCCGGGTTGAACGCGGGCCCCGCGTAACCCAATGCACAGAGAATCCGGCCGCAGTTGGCGTCCTTCCCGTAGATCATTGCCTTGACCAGGCTGGAGGATACAACGGAACGTGCCAGTGTCCGGGCGTTTTCCTTTGTATCGGCTCCGGTTACCGTCATCTCGATGAGATGTGTTGCTCCTTCGCCGTCACCCGCCATGAGGACCGCCAGGCTCCGGCAGACGGTAAAGAGCGCATCCTTCAGCACTCCATATCCCGGATCATCCGCGGAGGTGACGGGCTTGTTGCCGGCCAGGCCGCTGGCCAGGACCAGCAGAGTATCATTGGTGCTGGTATCGCCGTCCACGGAAATCATATTGAAGGTATCCTTCACGACTTCCCGCACCGCCTGCTGCAGCAGGGCCTGGTCCACAGCACAGTCGGTGGTGAGGTAGGCGAGCATGGTGCACATGTTCGGATGGATCATGCCGGAGCCTTTGCTCATTCCGCCAAGCGTGACGGTTACATCATTTCCGTCAATGCCGGGCAGCGTGAACTGAACGGCCCGCTCCTTGTTGACGGTGTCCGTGGTCATGATCGCCCGGCTCGCGGCGGTACCGGCTTCCGCCGTATCCGCCAGGGCGGGAACCATCATATCCACGCCGGCGGAAATCCGGTCAACCGGGATGTTCGGGCCAATGACACCGGTGGAGCCGATCAGGACCGAATCGGCCGGGATGCCCAGCCGGTTTCCGGTGTATTCTGCGGTTTCCCGGCAGAGGGCCAGACCGGTTTCACCGGTGGCCGCATTGGCGATTCCGGCATTGACAACCACGGCCTGTGCCTGCTTTTTCCGGAAGACAACGTCCATATCCCACAGGACGGGCGCAGCCTTGACCTGGTTGGAGGTAAAGGTTCCGGCAACCGCACACGGAACGCTGCAGGCGATCATGGCCATATCCGTCCTGCCCTGATACTTGATACCGGCTGCGCAGCTGGCCGCGCGGAAGCCTTTGGCAGCGGTTACACCGCCTGTGATTTCAGATATCATTGTCCTTCTTCTCCTATAAAGCGTGTGATGTTTTGCTCATTGAGCACAAATTCGTAGTAATTCACATCCGACTTGCGCGTCCATCCGATCTGCTTCCAGAAGGCATTTCCGGCGTCATTGGAGGCGAACGCGATGAGGGATACCTTGTTGATTCCCATCAGGCGCAGCTGATGCATGCAGTACCCGACCATGTGCGTGCCGATTCCCCGGCGGCGGTATTCCCGCGCGACGCATACGTGATACAGCGCACCCTGGCGGCCGTCGGATCCGCAGAGGATGGAACCGACGATCCGGCCGTCCATCCGGGCCACTACGCTGGTGGTGGGATTGCGGCGGATGAAACGCTGCACATCCTCGCGGGAGTCATCCAGCGCACGGATCCCGAAGCCGCGGATTGTCATCCAGAGGGCCCGGACATCGTCATAATCGTCCTCTGTCATGGGCATAATACTGTATTTATCCATCCGTTACCTCACAAGCCCTTCCGCCTCATCCAGGCCGAGCGCCAGGTTCATGTTCTGGATTGCGGCGCCGGAGGCTCCCTTGCCCAGATTGTCGAAGCGGGAAACCAGCAGGATCCGGTCTTCCTGGCCGAACACGGAGATTTCCATATCATCGCGGCCAGCCATGGAACCGGCGGAAAGGAAGCCGGATTCGTCCGGGGCATCGCGGAAAGAAACCAGACCGGTGCGGTAATAATCCCGGTAGATTTCCCGGATCTGTTCCATGGAAGCCCCTGTGTCCGCCGGAGTCAGGGGAACGGTTACTTCCATACCGGCGTAATAGGGTGCGACAATCGGGCAGAAGACGGGTGGATACTGCAGGCCGCAGACCGCGGCCATTTCCGGCAGATGCTTATGCGTCTGGGACAGTCCGTACTGGCGGGGAGCGTCGAGAAGCGGATCCCGCCCGGCTGCCGTATAATCAGCGATCATTTTCTTGCCGCCACCGGAGTACCCGGTGATCGAGAAGCAGGAAAGGCGGACACCGGCATCCAGAATGCCGGCGGCAGCCAGCGGCGCGGCCAGGGCAATAAAGCCGCTGGCATGGCAACCGGGGTTGGCAATGCGCTTTGAACCGGCGATTTTATCCCGCTGGCCGGCCAGCTCCGGGAACCCGTAGGTCCATCCGCCTGCAGTCCGGTGAGCGGTCGAAGTATCGATGATGACGGTTGAGGAAGACGTGACCAGCGATACGGATTCCACGGCCGCAGCATCCGGCAGGCACAGAAAAGCGACATCCGCGGTGTTGAGCGCATCTGCCCGGGCGGCGGGATCCTTGCGGAGTTCTTCCGGAAGCGTAATCAGCGAAAGATCCGGCCGGACAGAAAGCCGCTCCCGGATCCGCAGACCGGTTGTTCCGGCGCTGCCGTCAATAAAAACCTTTGTCATGCGCAAATCCTTTCCGGTATAAAACAGATTCGGAATAAGACCAATCCCGCCGCGAAGAACGGGGCGGGATTGGTCCGCAGGGCAGGATTACTTTTTCGCGTTTGCCGCGTCCACAAGGGCCTGTACCTTGGTGGGAAGGCCGAAGAGGGTAATGAAACCCGCAGAGTCCTTCTGGTTGTAATCGCTGGCACCGAAGGTGGCGATATCTTCGGAATAGAGGGAATAATCGCTCCAGACACCGGCCTTGATGATGTTGCCTTTATACAGCTTGAGTTTGACCTTGCCGGTGACCTTCTCCTGCGTTTTGTCGACGAAGGCGGAGAGCGCTTCCCGGAGCGGGGAGAACCACAGGCCGTTGTAAACCAGCTCAGCGAAGGTGATGGAGAGCTTCTGCTTTTCATGCATGGTCAGCTTGTCCAGGCAGACGGACTCGAGGGCTTCGTGCGCCTTGTAGAGGATGGTTCCGCCTGGGGTTTCATAAACGCCGCGGCACTTCATGCCGACCAGCCGGTTTTCCACGATATCAATCAGGCCGATGCCGTTCTTGCCGCCGAGGTCGTTGAGCTTCAGGATAATATCCTTGGCGGACATCTTTTCCCCGTCAATCGCAACGGGAATGCCCTTCTCGAATTCCAGGGTCACATAGGTCGGAACATCGGGCGCATCGATCGGGGAGACACCCATTTCCAGGAAACCGGGCTTTTCATACAGCGGCTCGTTGCCGGTGTCTTCCAGGTCCAGGCCTTCGTGGCTGAGATGCCAGAGGTTCTTGTCCTTGGAGTAGTTCGTTTCCCGCGTGATCTTCAGCGGGATGTTATGCGCTTCGGCATAATCGATTTCTTCGTCCCGGGACTGGATATCCCACTCCCGCCAGGGCGCGATAATCGGCATATCCGGCGCAAAGTGCTTGACGGCCAGCTCGAACCGGACCTGGTCATTTCCCTTACCGGTGCAGCCGTGGCAGATCGCGTCTGCGCCCTCTTTCAGCGCAATTTCCACGAGCCCTTTCGCAATGCAGGGACGCGCATGGCTGGTACCAAGGAGATAATCCTCATACACAGCGCCGGCTTTCATCGTGGGGATGATATAATCGTCCACGTATTCATCTTTCAGATCCAGCACGTACAGCTTGGACGCACCGGTCTTCAGGGCCTTTTCCTCCAGACCGTCGAGTTCGGTGCCCTGGCCCACGTCACCGGAAACGGCAATGATCTCCGGATTGTTGTAATTCTCCTTCAGCCAGGGAATGATGATGGACGTATCCAGACCGCCCGAATAGGCGAGAACAACCTTCTTGATATCCGCCTTATTCATGAAAACCCCTCCTTAATGCATGTTTATGCACGGAAATATACACCCGGCCGGAGGGATTGTCAATATGTTTTTCAAATAAACAATTAGAAAACAATCGGAAAGCGGAAATATTCACGGGGAATGCATATTTTAGGGAAATTTATGCATATAATGTATAATTCATGTATGCCGACAGATCCCGGAACAGTTGCGGATTTCCATAAAAAAAGGTATGATATCATTGAAATTGTATGCAGATCCGGAAGGAGGGGAAGCGGATGCTGGAATTCTGTATGCTGGGTACGGGCGGTACGCTTCCGATTCCTGACCGGGCTCTGTCATCCGTCTATCTGCGGGTGAACGGCCGCGGACTCCTGATTGACTGCGGCGAGGGGACCCAGGTGGGCATCCGCCGGCTTGGATGGGGATTCCGGTGTATGGACGGGCTGCTGCTGACCCATTACCACGGAGACCACTGTACCGGGCTGGCCGGACTGCTGCTGAGCCTGGAAAAGGCCGGCCGGGATGAGACGTTCCATATCTGGGGACCGAAGGGACTGAAGCGCGTGGTGGAAGGACTGTGCGTGATTGTGCCTCCGCTGAGTTATCCGGTGATGCTGCATGAGATTCCGGCCAACGGCGGGGAACTGGAAGCAATCGGACTGAAGATCCGGGCATTTCCGGTTGACCATGGCGGAATCCCGTGCTTCGGTTTCCGGATCCACCTTCCGCGAAGTGCTGAATTCGACCCTGAAAAGGCAAGAGCCCTGGGTATTCCCATGCAGGAGTGGAAACGGCTCCAGGAGGGGGAAACCGTACGGGCCGGCGGAGAAACCTATACCCTGCAGGATGTTGCGGGGAAGGAACGCAAAGGAATCACACTGGTGTTTTCCACCGATACAAGGCCGTGCGAAACACTGGAAAAATATACCCGGGATGCGGACCTGCTGATTCTGGAAGGTATGTACGGAACAGAAGACAGGCGCCCCCAGGCGCTTAAAAACCACCATATGCTTTTTTCCGAAGCGGCAGGAATTGCCCGGGAGGCTGCACCGTCCGCATTGCTGCTGACCCATTTCAGCACGAGCATTGAGGACCCGGAAGCCTACCTGGAAGAAACCCGGAAGGTTTTTGCCCGGACATGGGCCGCACGGGACGGGGAAATTGTTACAATGCGCTATCCCAAAGACGAGGAACCGGCATGGATCAGTTTGTTTTAAAGGCACCCTATTCCGCATCGGGAGACCAGCCGCAGGCGATTGAAGCCCTTGCAGCGGGAATCCGGGCCGGCATGAAAAACCAGGTTCTGCTGGGCGTGACCGGCAGCGGGAAAACGTTCACCATGGCATCCGTGATCGAAAAGGTCCAGAAGCCCACGCTGGTGATTGCACACAACAAAACCCTGGCAGCACAGCTGTGCAGTGAACTGCGGGCTTTCTTCCCGGACAGCCGGGTGGAGTATTTCGTTTCCTATTATGATTATTACCAGCCGGAAGCATATATTGCCTCATCGGACACCTATATCGAAAAGGATGCATCCATCAACGATGAAATCGACCGGCTGCGGCATTCCGCAACTGCTGCACTGCGGGAGCGGAAGGATGTGATTATCGTCGCATCCGTGAGCTGTATCTATTCCATGGGTGATCCGAGCGAATACGAAGGGCAGATGATTTCCCTCCGGCCCGGAATGGAATACAGCCGGCAGAAACTGATCCGGGACCTGGTGGATATCCAGTATGACCGGAACGATACCGAATTTGACCGGGGCACATTCCGCGTCCGCGGGGACGTCATCGAGATCATACCGGCCGGGGAACACGAGAAAGCCATCCGTGTGGAACTGTTCGGGAATGAGATTGAGCGGATCTCCCAGATTGAGGCGGTGAGCGGCCATGTGCTCGCCACGCTGGAACATGCTGCGCTGTTTCCGGCGACGCACTATGCCACCGACCCGGCTCACATGGAAGAGCATATCGGCGACATTGAAAAGGACCTGGCAGAGCGGATTGCTGAATTTGAACAGAAGGGAATGCTGCTGGAAGCACAGCGCATTGCCCAGCGGACCCGCTATGATATTGAGATGATGCGGGAAATCGGATACTGCCAGGGAATTGAGAACTACTCCCGGTATTTTGACGGCAGGAAGCCCGGTGACGCACCGTATACCTTGCTGGATTACTTTACGGGCGATTTCCTGGTTATGATTGATGAGAGCCATGTAACTGTGCCCCAGATCCGGGCGATGTACAACGGCGACCGCGCACGGAAGGAGACGCTGGTTTCCTACGGATTCCGGCTTCCGTCCGCGTTTGACAACCGGCCGCTGCTGTTTTCGGAATTCGAAAGCCGCATCGGCCAGACCATTTTCGTTTCTGCCACACCCGGCCCGTATGAACGGGAACGGGCTGACCAGGTCGTGGAACAGATCATCCGTCCCACCGGCCTGCTGGATCCCCAGGTGATCCTTCGGAAGGCCACCGGCCAGGTGGACGACCTGGTGGGTGAAATCCGGAAGGTTACGGAGCGCGGAGAACGGGTACTCGTAACCACACTGACCAAGCGGATGGCAGAAAGCCTGACGGACTACCTGAAGGAACTGGATATCAAGGTGCGGTACCTCCACAGCGATATCCAGACCATGGAGCGGATGGAACTGATCCGGGACCTGCGCCTCGGCGAATTTGATGTCCTGGTTGGCATCAACCTGCTCCGGGAAGGACTGGACCTTCCGGAGGTGGCGCTGGTCGCGATCCTGGATGCTGACAAGGAAGGATTCCTCCGCAGCGAGACGTCGCTTGTACAGACGATCGGGCGGGCCGCCCGCAACGTGGACGGACGGGTGATCCTGTATGGCGACTCGCTGACGGAAAGCATGGCAAAAGCCATGTCCGAAACCAACCGGCGCAGGGCGCTGCAGCAGGCTTACAACGAAGCGCACGGGATCACACCGGAAACCGTACGGAACGCGATCCGTTCCGTGCTGGAAATCACCCGTAAGGTTGAAGAAACATCTGCCGCAGTGCTGAATGATGAAGAACGCGAAGCCTTGATGCGGCAGATTGAAGAGGAAATGATCAGCGCGGCGAAGGAGCTCGAGTTTGAACGGGCAGCCCAGCTGCGGGACCGGCTGCTGGCACTGCGCGGAGACACCCCGATGAAGGATGACCAGCAGCAGAAACGACACAGGAGAAGGGAGCGGACCCGGAAAAGTGAGCACTGAAACCCGTCCCCGCAGGAGGCTGCGGATATTCTGGCTTCCGGTACTGACATCCATCCCGATGATCGCCGGAGCGCTGTTCCTGGCATTCCGGTACGGACCGGTGATCCGAAAATTGCTGGGGATTCTGATCAAAATGGTGGTGAAGGCATGAGCACGGGGAAGAAATATCCATGCATACCCGCACGAATTGCCGCGTGGGCATGTGCTGTACTCCTGACCATCGTCCTGGCGTGCACACTGCTGGGAATGACAGCTGCACGAATGCTTTCATCTGAGGAAAGCCACGTCCGGATTTCCACAGACCGGCAGGTGATTGCCGGACAGATGGAAAAGATTGCCGGTGTTATCCGGGACCTGGCGGAGGAATACGGGTTTTCCGCAGAGCCGGTCATTGATGCTGTCTCCAGGGAAGAGATTACGGAACTGAACACGCAGATGGCCGGATGGTGGACCCGGATTGCGACAGAAGGGATCATGGAAGACGTTCCTTCCTGGCCTGCGGATTCCCTGATTCCGGTGATCATGGAAACCATGGATCCGGGGAAAGCACCCGGTGATCCGTATGAGAAAGCGGCAGAAGCCGCCGGGGAAATTGAGAAAACGGTCCGGGAGGCGGCAATGCCGGTGCGGACATCGGTGATTTCCTTTGGCGTACGCTACCTGAACCGCCGGATTGACCTGCCTGGCGCAGTCCGCACCGCATCCGGGCTTCCCCTGCTTGGCGGGGCGGTATGCCTGCTGCTGGCCGGACTGATTGCCCTGCTGACTGCAGGGAAGGTCCGCACTTCCCTTAAGTATTACGGCGCCGCATTCGGCGGCGCAGGGATTTCAGCCGCGTTCTGCATGATTCTTGCCGGGACGGCCGGAATCCAGGAAATGATCAGCCGGGCATCCGAGGGACTGAGCCGCCAGACCGGCCTGGCTGTCCGGGGAATGGTGCTGGAAGCCGGCCTGTATATCCTGCTTCTCCTGGCTGCCGGGATATTCTGCCTGATCATGTATACCCGTCCGGCAAAGGATGGGAACCACCGGGGAGGAAAGTATGCAGAGGAACCGAACAGTACACCGGATCCGGTCACCGAAAATCCGTGAATCGCTGCGACTGGCCGTGGCACCGGACATCCACAGCGCACCGTTCGATGACGTGCTGGAGGATTTTGCCGCCTGCGATGCCGTACTGATTCCCGGGGATCTGGTGGACCGGCACCGCCGGGACAACCGGAATGCCTACCGGTTCCTGGAGACCGTTCCGGGAATTGTGCCCGTGTTCTATTCCATCGGAAACCATGAACGGAAGTTCCGGGACGCGGAACGGTACCTGGAAACGGCCCGGGAAAGCAAGGCGGAACTGCTGGAAGACCGCTATACGGAATTCCGGGGGATCCTGATCGGCGGAATCAGCAGTACCCGGTCCAGAATACCGGACCGGACGTTCCTGAACCGTTTTGAAGCGGAGGCTTCATTTAAACTGCTGATGTGCCATCACCCGGAAATGTACCGGGATTATGTGCGGGGAAGGGACATTGATTTTACCGTATGCGGGCATGCCCACGGCGGCCAGATCCAGCTGTTCGGCCGGGGTCTGTATGCACCGGGCCAGGGCCTGTTTCCCCGCCTGACCCACGGGATCCATGACGGCGGGAAAATGATGATTTCCCGGGGTATGACGAATGCAGCCAAACCCCGGATTCCGAGAATCAACAATCCCTGCGAACTGATTATCCTGGAACTGGAACCAGGGACCGAAACCACGGAAGAGGAGGAGCAAGCATGAATCCGGAAGACCTGAAGCTGCTGATGGACTGGTTTGAGGAAAACAAAGACCACAAGCTGAACTTCATCGAAAAGGAAGGTATCAAACTGGCTGTCCGGAAGGCTGAGACGGTCGGCGACCTGCTGCAGACTGCACTGGACCTTCTGAAACGGTAAAAACCAACAGGTTGATTGACAAGGATACATAAAACGGGTATAATCCGTTTGCCCTTAGAAGATACGGAAACACTCTATCGCCCCGTTGACGGCGCCGGGGTGTTTCTTATATGTGTGAAAGGAGCCCTGAGGAGCATGGCAGACGAAAAAGGAACGATTCTGACAGAAAGCGGCCTGAAAAAGCTGGAGGAACAGCTGGATTACCTGATTTCCGTTCGCCGGAACGAGATCAGCGAACAGATTGCCGTTGCCCGCGGATTCGGCGACCTGAGTGAAAATGCCGAGTACGATGAAGCGAAGAAGGAGCAGGCCAAGGTGGAAGCTGAGATCACCCGCCTGCAGGCCACGATCCGCACCGCGACCGTTGTGGCGGATGACGAGATCACCACAGAACGGGTTTCCATCGGCACAATCGTCAAGGTCAAGGACCTGGACGAAGGCGAGACCTATGAATACGCGATTGTCGGCGCGAATGAAGCCGATCCCACGGCGGACAGGATCTCCAATGAGAGCCCTGTCGGTGCCGGTCTGCTGGGTGCCAAGCGGAACCAGACCGTGACCATCACCATTCCGGCGGGCACGCTCCGGTATAAGGTCCTGTCGATCAAGAAGATGTAAGTAAAGGTTGGAAGAGTATATGGCAGATTATCCCGTAACCCCCCTGACCCCGCCGCTGACCGAGCAGGAGATCATCCGCCGCCAGAAGCTGCAGAAGCTGATTGATGCAGGTGAAAACCCCTATGAAATCACACGGTTTGATGTGACACACCGCAGCGCGGCGATTCTCGCCGGGTTTGAAGAACTGGAAGGCAGGGAAGTATCCATCGCCGGACGCATGACCAGCCGCCGCGTAATGGGCAAGGCCTCCTTCGCGCACCTGCTGGACGGAGAAGGGGACATCCAGATCTATGTCCGGCGTGACGATGTGGGAGAAGAGTCCTACGCGGCTTTCAAGCAGGATGATATCGGGGATATCCTGGGTGTGAAGGGAACCGTGTTCCGCACACAGACCGGGGAAATTTCCGTGCATGCCACTTCCGTCACGCTCCTGTGCAAGAGCCTGAAGGTACTGCCGGAGAAATACCACGGACTGACGGATACGGATCTGCGTTACCGGCAGCGGTATGTGGACATGATCGTGAATCCGGAAGTTCGGGATACATTCCGGAAGCGGAGCCGGATTATTGCTGCGGTGCGGGAATTCCTCGACAGCCACGGGTATATTGAAGTGGATACGCCTGTGCTGCATACGCTGGAAATCGGCGCCAGTGCCCGGCCGTTCCGGACGCATCACAATGCGCTGAACCTGGATATGTTCCTGCGGATCGAAACGGAACTGTACCTGAAGCGGCTGATTGTCGGCGGTTTTGAGCGCGTGTATGAAGTCGGCCGGATTTTCCGGAACGAGGGAATGGATGCAACCCATAATCCGGAATTCACCTCCGTGGAAACCTACCAGGCTTATGCGGACTATAAGGAAATTATGGAAATGGTGGAGCAGCTCTACGAGTTTGTTGCCATCAAGGCCCTCGGTACGACGGATGTGAATTACCAGGGCCAGGTGATCCACCTGAAAGCCCCCTGGAAGCGGATTACCATGGCGGACGCGGTCCGTGAAGCCTGCGGAGAGGATTATTCCGCATGGCAGAGCGATGAAGAAGCGCGCGCAATCTGCGACAAGCGGGGAGTCCATGTGGAAAAGGATGCCCGGAAAGGCGACTGCCTGGCTGCACTGTTTGACGAATATGTTGAAGCCTCACTGGTCCAGCCGACTTTCGTTATGGATTATCCCGTGGAGATTTCCCCGCTGGCCAAGCGGAAACCGGATAATCCCGAACTGACCGAACGCTTTGAGTTCTTTATCACCGGTCATGAGATGGGAAATGCGTTCAGCGAACTGAACGATCCCGTGGACCAGCGCCGGCGCTTTGAGGAGCAGGTTGCGCTGCGGGCTTCCCAAGGAATCCACGCGGAAGTGGATGAAGACTTTGTGAATGCCCTGGAATACGGAATGCCCCCGACCGGCGGACTGGGCTTTGGCCTGGACCGGCTGATTATGCTGCTGACAGATTCTGCCACGATCCGCGACGTGCTGCTGTTTCCCACGATGAAGCCGCTTGACGCGGGCAACGGGGATGCTGCCCAGAATGCCGAAAGCTGAAAAAACGGTGCAGACCCGCAGGGAACCGCCGCGCCGGTCCGTACTGGAAGAAGTGGGGAACGCGGTTACCCACGGAATCGGCGCGCTGGCCGGAATTGCCGGACTTGTGCTGCTGCTTGTGAAATCCGATACGGGAACCAAGGCAATCTCCTCCGTAATCTACGGAACATGCCTGATTCTGATGTTCCTGATGAGCTGCCTGTACCATTCATTTCGGTGGGGATCCGGTGTGAAGCGGCTGTGGCGGCGATTTGACTACATCGGGATTTACCTGCTGATCGGCGGAACATTTACCCCGCTGTGGCTCCTGTACTGGGGAGGCGGATGGGGAACTGCGCTGTGCGCCGTCCAGTGGGCGGTGGTTGTGACGGGAATTACGATGATCGGAGTGTTCGGGCCGGAGAGAGCCCATTCCGCCCATGTCGCACTGTATATCGTGATGGGGTGGTGCGGACTGGCTTTCCTGCCGCGGATGTTCCATGACAATGTTCCGCTCCTGATTTTTACCCTGGGCGGCGGAATCCTGTACACGCTCGGAATTATCCCGTTTGCACTGAAACGCCGGGGCGCACACTTTATCTGGCACTTCTTTGTGCTGTTCGGCGCGGCAGCCCACTGGCTGGGTATCTATCTCTGCCTGTATTGAAAAACCATGAAAGTTCCCTCCTGTACGGAGGGACTTTTTTTGCCCCAGGAAAGCGGAGTGGGACACAACATGTGCGGTTTATGCGAACGTTGACATACAACAGATATGACGATATAATATTTTGAACACGACTAACCGGAGGTGCCTTATGGGGAACACACCGTCTAAAAATCTGGAGAAACAGCGTCGGGAGCTGAACGGAGTTACCTATTTTGACCGGGGAACCGTTACCGGAAAAAACGGGCGGAAATATGACCGATTCGCAATCCAGACCCATTTTGTGGAAGTCGGTGAGGACCAGGCAGAACTGGTGAAACGTTACGTCCTGCCGATTTCCCGAGAAGGGGATGTCCTTTCCTTCGGGGCCAAGGTGATGGCCATGTGCACCCGGAATGTGTTTACCAAGGAACAGGTCCGGCCAGGATTCTGGGCGAAGCTGCTGTCCCCGCATGCCAGCGAAACCGTGGCGGGAATCGGAATGCATGATCCCTATAAGCTGCAGCTGGCGATCAATATGGTCGGGGCGCCGCGGGTGGTATTCGCGTCCGTGGTTTCGGCAATTACCAAACCGTTCGGCGTCAAAGGCCTGTTTTACAAAATTGTTGGGAAAGGCGTGGCCGGCATTGACGGATTCTACTACCGCTCCTCTTTTGAACGGTATAAGGATCTTGCACTGGTCAACAATGAAAACGCACAGGAGCTGTGCGATGAACTGGAACAGAAAACCGGAATTCCGGTGGTACTGATGGATGCCAATGATATTGACCAGAACCAGCTTGGCAAATGCGGCGATTTCCCGCTGACTGACGAGGAAATCCAGGATGCCATGGCCGACAATCCGTCCGGACAGGGTGGGGAACTGACGCCCCTGATCCTGATCCGGCCGCTCAGCTGAAACCATGCGGCACATTCCATCTGGTGATACATTCCATGCCGGCGTACTCTCCTTTGAGGAGGCGCTGATTCCCGGCGCTTCCGACTATGACCGGGAGCGCTGGATTTACGTACCGGACCATTACAGTGAATACCGGTATATCCTCGGAACCCGGGGAAACCATCCGCTGGTGTGTATCGGAATCAATCCATCCACTGCGGTACCGGACCGGCTGGACAACACGCTGAAAAGCGCCCAGCGGATCGCGCTGTTCAACGGGTATGATTCCTTTATCATGTTCAACGTGTATGCCCAAAGGGCGACGGATCCGGATGACATGGAAAAAAACATGAATCCGTACCTGCACGCGGAGAATATGAAAGCATTTACCTGGATTATGGAATATATTTCCCGGTCCGGGAAACCGGACCTGTGGGCAGCCTGGGGTGCAGTGATCGAAAAGCGGGATTACTTGAGCCGATGCGTGCTTGATATGGCGGAAATCGGCAACCGGTACGGCGCCGCGTGGTTTACAGCCGGACCGCGGAGCAAGGCCGGACATCCCCACCACCCCCTGTACCTGAAGAGCGACAGCCGGCTGGACCCGTTTCCGGATCTTACTGAATACCTGCAGACGATCGGGCAGGAGCAACAAAGAAACCACAGGAGTAAACGCATATGATGAAGACTTATGAAGAGCAAATCCGGATCCTGACCCGGGACTGTGACGTGAACGGCCAGTGGCGGATCAGCGCTATCCTGGAAGCTATGCAGGAAGCTGCAGGAGCGCACAGCTGCCTGCTGGGCTGCGGAAGGGATGAGCTGCTGAAGAGAAATATGGTGTGGGTCCTGTCCCGGATTGAGCTCCGGATGAGCCGGTATCCGCGAATCGGGGAGACGGTGACCCTGTCGACCTTTCCCATGCCGACCCGGATCTGTTTCTTTCCCCGGTATTACCTGCTCCTGGACAAGGACGGGGAAATGATCGGCAAAGCCGGGTCCCTCTGGCTGCTGATGGATACCGAAACGCGGCGTATGCTGCCTCCGGGTGACGTAGCCCGCCTGATTCCCGACAACCGCGACCTGACGGTTCCGATGAACCTGCCGGCCACCGTCGGCCAGCTGCAGGGTGAAGAGTTTGTTTCCATGCATACCCCAGTCTATACCGACCTGGATGTGAACGGCCATGTCAACAACACGCGGTATGCGGACTGGCTGTGCAACATCCTCGGTACGGAAATCATGATGCGCTCCGAACCGGAAGCCGTGATCCTGAACTACAGCCATGAAATCCTGCCGGGCCAGCAGGTGACACTGCGCCGGGTGATGAAGGACGAACAGTTCCGCCTGACGGGATATGTGAATGACGCAATTGCTTTTGATATCGGCGGAAGCCTGCGGGCGAGACAATCATAAGATGGAGAGGGAAACGCGTATGAATGAAACCAATCCGGCGGTCCGGAATGCCGTGATCCTGATTCCGTCGCTTGAACCTGATGAGCGGCTGCCTGCGTATATCCACGAACTGGAGCAAAGCGGATTCGGGCTCATTGTTGTGGTGGACGACGGCAGCGGGGAAAACTATCAGCCGGTATTCCGGGAGGTTGCGGAGATTCCGCGTACGACGGTTCTCCGGCATGAGGTGAACCGCGGGAAAGGCGTCGCACTGAAAACCGGCTACCGCCATATTATGGGACTTGCGGAAACATACCGGACGGTGATTACCGCTGATTCAGACGGGCAGCATACAGTCCGGGACTGCATCCGCCTGGCGGAGAAGGTGGCGGACGGACAGAAGGCCCTGTACCTGGGGAGCCGGGATTTCAACCTGCCGGATATACCGCCGAAGTCCCGGACGGGAAACCGGATTACATCCACCGTGTTCAAGCTGCTGTACGGGCAATGGCTGCCGGATACACAGACCGGACTGCGTGCCTTCCGCCGGGAGGAACTGCCCTTCATGGCAGAGGTTGAGGGCGAACGGTATGAGTATGAAATGAAGGTGCTGATTGCCTGTGCCCGGGCCGGAATTCCCATGATTCCCGTTACAATCGAAACCATTTACGAGAACGGGAATGAGGGGACCCATTTTCATCCCGTACGGGATTCCTGGCGGATTTACAAGGTCATCCTGGGCAGCTTTTTCCGCTTTATGGGATCTTCCCTGTTCTGCGTACTGATTGACCAGGTGGCGGCGTTTATCCTGCGGGAATGGCTGCTGCCCGGCTGGGGAGTCCCGGCCGGTTCCCTGTGGAATGTGAATATCAGCGGATGGGGAGCGCGGCTGATCAGTTCCGTCGTCAATTACACGCTGAATAAAAACCTGGTTTTCAGGCAGAAGGGAAACGGCCGGAATACCGCCCTGAGATATGCCCTGGTCTGCGTGATTGTGATCTGTATCTCCAACCTCGGTGTATGGCTGCTGGGCAGGATCGGGATGGCAGGATGGCTGGCCAAGCTGCTCATGGATACCGTGCTGTATTTCCTCAGTTACCGGCTGCAGCAGGCGTGGGTATTCCGGGAGGCAGCATGACATGAGGACCATCGTACTTGCGGGACTTGGCGCGGCCCTGTTTATGATTCTCCTGTTTTCCGTGCTGTGGGTACTGGATGTCCGCAAAAGAACCATGGGGAGGCTGACGGCAGGCCACTGGACCAATGCCGCCGGTTTTGGACTGCTTCCGGGCATTACTGTCTGGAAAGCGTTTGACGCCTTTGCGGGAAGCACGGGGAACGGAAAACTGCTGTTTCAGCCAATCCGGGATATCCCGTGGATCACGGCAGACGGGCGGTTTGTTCCGGGGCGCATCGAGTTCTGCACTGCAGTGCTTCTGCTGGCGGGAATGATCATCTGGCTGATTATCCGGAAAAAAGACATTCCCGGGAATGGAGACGTGCTGATCACCGTTCTTTGTTTGTGGGCAGCGGTACGAAGTGTGACAGAAGGGCTGCGGGCAGAGCCGCCGCGGACCGGGCCGTTCAGCCTGGTGATCCTGCTTTCGGCGGCTGTGGAACTGATCTGCCTGGCTGTCTGGACAGTCCGCCGGGGGCAGAAACAAAAAAGCACGGTGATGACCGCGCTGGAATGGATTGCTGTGGCAGGCTGCGGAGCATTGATCCTGCTCCAGGAAGCCGGGATTCTGTCCATGGGAAGTGAGATTGCAGACTTTTCCGCTTCCGCGGGGTGCGCCCTGCTGGCGGCAGCCCTGATCCTGAGCGCAGGAAGGGACAGCCGGGAAAACTGATTTACTTCCGGCCAGGACAGTTGGTTTTCGGACAGCCTTTACAGGTGTCCAGATCAATCCGGTCCCCGGATATCGTCATTTCGGTTCCGTCCGAAGCAGAAGCGCAGCCACGGAATCCAAGACGGGTGAAGAATCCCTCGGTACCAGCAGGACAGCGGAGGCGGACCTCTGAGGCCGCATGGGACTGCGCCTTATACAGGAGCAGGCGGAGTGTCAGGTCGCCCAGCTTCCTGCCGCGGCGGCTTTCGAGTACCCCGATGTCTCCAAGCCAGTAAACTCCGTCCCGGTACCAGATCCGGCCGGAGGCACACGGAATTCCATCCTCGTAAATGAGTGCGTTCCAGCTGAGCGGATCGAGATCATCCGCGGCGCGGGAAAAAACAGATTCCCGGACAGGAATGAGCGGGGAGATATCTTCCCCGGGGGCAAACCATTTTCCCTGAACCATAGGCGTCTCCTTTGATTAAACAGCATCGGAAAGGGTACATAAATGGATCCGAAAAAGATTGAACGAATCAATGAGCTTGCCCGGAAAAAGAAAGAGACCGGGCTGACTGAAGCCGAGCTGGCCGAACAGGCGGAACTGCGCAGGGAATACCTGGACGGATACCGGCAGAACCTGAAGGCCATGCTGGACAGCATTGTCGTGGAAGAAAAGGACGGGACCCGGCATCCGCTGCAGAAAAAAAGCGTCCCGCCGACTCAATAATACGTGGTCGGAACCGGAAAGTCAACTTGCCAAAGAATCTGGATAACGGTATAATTTCGGCGTACACGATATGAAAGGAGTGTCGGATTATGAATGAAAATGAAATGAACGGAATGGAAGGTATGGAAGAAGACGTGATCGTCTTTGAGGACGAGGACGGCCAGGAATATGAATTCAGTGTTGTGGACTATTTCTTCTATAACGGGGAGGAATATGCCCTGCTGACTGAAAACGGCACGGAAGGCACCGAACAGGAAGGCGAATGCATCGTCTGCAAGGTGGTTCCCGTAACCGGGGAAGACGGTGCGGAAGACGAAGAATTCGAACTGGTGGAAGATGAAGAGCTTGCCCAGAAACTGATTGATATCGCCAATACGCACATGGCGGAAGATGAAGAAGAGGAAGAATAAGACATGAAACTGCCAATCCGGATCCTGACAGCGCTGCTGTGTGCGGCGATTATCCTGTTTATGCCGTTCGTGCTTTCATCTCCCCAGATCCTGGACAACGAAAAGGCCAGGCTGATGCAGGACGATGCGGAAGAGGACGAGGCGGAGGACGGAGACAGCGAGGAAATCGACTTCGGCCGCCTGCTTTTCCCGTCGGCTTATGCGGAAGGCGGCGAGGACAGCCCGGAAACGAGCGAAGAAGTGATCGTGGAGACGTATGTTGAGGGTGAACTGCATATCAATCCGGAGTGGAAGCTTCCCCTGGACTTTACCGTTCCACCGCTGCCGAACCCGGACAAGTATACCGAGGACGGCTACGAGGATCAGAGCATCCGTGTTTCCGTGGAGACACGGGATATCAACGGTATTACCGTGCATATCGCATTTGTGCGGATTGCGGATGCCAGCCAGCTCCGCACAGCCGTAGCTGGGACCGCACAGAACAACAAGACGGTGCTTTTCAAGGCTCTTGCGCGGGATACGCATGCACTGGTTGCCATCAACGGCGACCGGTATACGAGCGACGCGAAGAAGACGACTTTTGAGTATCGGATGACGGAAAAAATCCGGAGCAAGACCAACAACCTGAAGGACATCCTGATCATTGACGACCTGGGAGACTTCCACCTGTTTATTAAGTCCCAGGGCCTTCACAAGGATGATCAGCCATACTTTGTGAATGTTATGAAGGAGGAAGGGCGCCAGGTAGTGAACGCCTTTACATTCGGACCGGCCCTGGTCAAGGATGGGGAACTGCTGACGGTTGATGAACATTACGGCTACAACCCCCATGGACGCGAACCCCGGTCCGCGATCGGCCAGACAGGCCCGCTGAGTTATGTAATGGTGCTGGTGGAAGGCCGTACCAGCGGCAATGACAAAGCCGGAATCAGCCAGCAGGGACTGGCGCAGATCATGTATGACCTTGGCTGCGTGCAGGCTTACAACCTGGACGGCGGAAATACCTCCGAAATGATTTTCTGCGGCCCCGCGGATGAATACGGAAAGCTGACGACCCGGCTCTATTTTGAAGGAGACCAGGTTGCGGGCGACCGGCAGCAGAAGGATATTATCTACTTCGCCACCGCTGTCCCCGAATCTGAATGGTAAAGGACTGGAAAGACTGATGATGTTAAGGGAAGATGCTGTCCGCATCAGCCTGCTCGGGATGGAAATGTATCCGTACGGCCTGTGCTGTGCCATCGGTGCCGCATGTGCGCTGGCGGCCGCCGGAGTGGTCTGCCGTGTGCGGAAGACTCGGCCGGGAACGGCTTCACTCGCATGCCTGCTCTGCCTGGTCCTGGGAATTGTGTGCAGCCGACTGGCGTTCTGCCTGCTGGACCAGGAATTCGGCAGCATGATCCCCTTCAGTGCCTGGTTCCTTGCGGACCGTGGGGGCTGGAGCCTGTTCGGGGCAATCGGCGGTGTCTTGCTCGGAGCGTGGCTGAGCGCCCGGATCACAGGGGAAAAACCAGCCCGGATCCTGGATGCCGCATCTGTCGGAATGTGCCTGTTTATCGTTGCGGAACGGCTGGCGGAAGGCCGGATTGACGGATTCAACATCAGCCGGTCGCTTCCGGAAGGCACCCGGGTCGGCGGCTTTTTCATTGTAAAGGACGCCTATGACCTGAGCTATCTTGCAACCTACCGGATTGCCGCTGCTTTTGCGGCAGTCCTGTTTCTGGTTCTTGCTTTCAGCATGCTGCGGGGCAGGAGACAGGACGGGGATACATGGATTCAGTTCCTGATCCTTGGCGGTGCCGGCGGGATCCTGCTGGAGAGCCTGCGGTATGACGGATTCCTGGAATTCAGTTTTGTCCGCTTCCAGCAGGTGCTTGCTGCTGTGATGCTGGTATGGGGCCTGGTGCTCGCTGCCCGAAGGAGCGGCAGGCATGGAAAAGGCTTTGTTTCCGGCGTGACGGCTGTACTGGTGCTGGCAGTCGGAATCTGTATCGGAATTGAGTTTGCACTCGACCGGACCAGCCTCAGCCACGTACTGCTCTATGTGGTTATGGCTGCGGCGGTTGCCGTTCCGGTTGTGTTCGGCTTTATCCTGCTGCGCCGGAATAATCTCACGGAAGGACAGAATCATTCGTGACGGGGAAGTCAGAAAACGGAATGCCCATGATTTCGGTTATGGGAACACTGCCGGGGTATATCTACTGCATGCTGCTTTCCAACATGCTGGTGGACATGCCTCTTTTTGGCGGGGCCCTTTATCTGTGCGGACACGCGGTGATTGTGTTTGCTTCCGTTTTCGGAAAAAGGAACCGAACCTACCTGCCGGGTTATTCCCGGATCTGGGCTATTGCATTGCTGGCCGTGCTGAGTATTGCCGGTGTTCTGCTGGCTGGCATCTATCCGGCAACACTCCGGAACGGAAATGTCTGGGTGATGTTTGCGGCAGCAGCCCTGTGCCTTTGCGCTGACGGTATGACGATCCGGCTTTCACGCCTGGCCGGACGCTCCGCCAGCCGGTCTGTCCGGACCCTGGCAACTGCCGGAATCATCCAGGTGGTTGTCATTGCGGCGATGACCTGGGTACTGATGCACAATATTGGCTGGAGTGACGGATGGCCGCTGGCCGCCGGATTTGCACTGATGACAATCGGGAACGCGCTGCACGCACGGCATCAGCGGCATGCTTCCGCCCTGGCGGAGGAAGATGACGGCGAACAGGCACCGGAAATCCGCAAGGTCAAAGCTTACCATACCATGGACTGGATCAGCCTGCTGCTGGTGATGGCGGTTGAACTGACAACCGCTGTGCTGTATGCACTGCTGGCGACCAACCGGGAATGGCTGTTCCCGGCAATTGTTGTGGCAATCCTATGCACGCTGATTCCTTCAGCTGCCGGAAGATGGATGCTGCGGCGCCTCGAAAAGAGCGGGAAAAAGGATCCGACCTGGCTGTTGGTTACAGGCCTGGTGCTGTGGCTCGGAGGAATTGTCCTGTGCAGCATGATGCTTCGAAGCGGGCAGCTGGAGTATATCCGGATTTATATTTACCTGTCGGTATGCACCATCGGCGGCACCCTGAGCCTGACCGGGCTTGGCCGCATAGAGGAAATTATGCCGGACGCCGTCAGCGTGACCGGACAGCAGATCCAGCCCGGCTACTGGCGGCTGCGTAACGCCAACTGGGAGCTTGCGCGGCTGTTGGGTGACACCCTGGCGCTCACCGCGCTGATTATCTTCTGCTTTGTGAACGGGAAGGACCTTCCGCAAAGTGCGGAAGAGCTTGCTTCCCGTTTCCAGCCGGTGATGATGGTTCCGCTGATCCTGGTGGTGATCGGTGCCCTGGTCAGCGCAATCCGCTTTCCGCTGAGCTCCCGCTATATCGAAAAGCTGAAAAAATTCCTGGATATCCGGGAAGCCGGAGCAGACAACCCGGCACTGAAGCGGCAGCTGGAGCATGTGGTTACGGAACCGTACCGCCAGCCATATCTCTCCCGTTTCCTGATTGCGATCCTTCGCGCGTTTTACCGGCATAAAACCGTGAATGCCGATCACATTGAACTGGATGACAGTAATCCGGTTGTATTCCTGTGCAACCACGGCGAAATCTACGGCCCGATTGTCTGCAATCTGTTTATTCCCGTACCGATCCGGACCTGGACAATCTCCCGGATGATGTATGACAAAGCCCAGGTTACGGAGTATGTATATGAAAACACCTTCAGCAAGCTGACCCGTTTCCCGCTTTTTGTCCGCAAAACGCTGGCGCGGTTTATCGGGTGGCTGAGCGTTACCGTAATGAACCAGATCGAGTCCATCCCCGTATACCGCGGATCCCCCATGAAACTCCGGGAGACGGTTCGGATGAGCATTGAAGCACTGGAAGCCGGGGATAACCTGCTGATTTTTCCGGAATCCCAGGACGGAATCTATGAACGGACCGGCGTGGGGAAAATCTCTCCCGGGTTCCTGATGCTGGCGGAAGCATACTGGAAAAAGACCCACAAGAAGATGCGGATGCTGCCGTTGTACGCAAACAAGGAAGCCCGGACGGTCACATTCGGAACCATTGTCACCTATGAACCGGAAAACGGATTCCAGCAGGAACAGGTTCGCGTGGTGGAGGAAGTGACCGCGCAGATCCTGGAAATGGCGGGAACAGGAACCGAAGGGAAGGCGGCGCAGGAAACATGAGAAGAGTACTGGCAGCGTTTATGGTGCTGATGATGGCAGCCGCCACCGGCAGCGCGCATGCAGCGGGTTTCGGACTGCTGAGCACACCTGTGCCACAGGCGACGGAGCAGATTTCCGCGTTCACCTTCCGGAACGGAATCAGCTGGAATATGAGTACCGAGCAGGTGCGTTCCCTGGAGGTTACTCCCATGAACGAGCGCACATCCGGCGAGTGGTCGGTGATGATGACGGCGGAGAAAGTGGCTGTCAGCCGTTTTACCGCGGACCTGGTATTCATTTTCCGGCAGAACCAGCTGCGCATGATCACGTATGAATTCAATCACAATAACGATTCTGTCATCAGCTTCTATTATCTGATCGGGGCCCTGGAATTCAAATACGGGAAGAGCCAGGATGCGGAACCGCAGATCGTGAAAAACCTGATGGACCGGATTGACCCCAACCATTACCAGACAGAGCGGATTCAGCAGGTACATGCCTGGACGGACAAGGACGGAACCGGCATTTACCTGTACTATTTCGATACGGACCGGTTTGCAATCCTGTACGCATCACCGGAGCTGAGTGCGCCGGGCGGCGGGTATGACGTAAACGGGCTGTAACAGAATATCCGTATTCCGGACGGACAGCATGAAAGTGCTGCCCGTTTTTTGCGGTTTTCACACTGTAATCCTTCATCCGCCGTTCACATAAAATTCACCGTGAATCCCATGAAAAACCAAGCGGAAATACTTGACAAAGCACTACCGCGGTGGTAGAGTATGCATGTGGTTAGCACTCACAGGCATCGAGTGCTAACAACCAGGAAAGGAGGCGGGTGCATGGAGATGGATGACCGCAAAATGCGGATCCTGCAGGCAATCATCGATGACTATGTGCTGACCGGTGTTCCGGTCGGTTCCAGGACGATCAGCCGGAAATACGACATGGGCCTTTCCTCCGCCACCATCCGGAATGAGATGAGTGACCTGGAAGAACTGGGGTTCCTGGACCAGCCGCATGTTTCCGCCGGGCGGATTCCTTCCGCCAAGGCCTACCGCCTGTATGTGGATACCCTGCTGCAGACGGGGAAAATCCGGGATGACAATGAGGAAACCATCCGGCGCCATTTTTCCGGACGGATCCACCAGATGGAGGACGTGATCGACCACGCGGCGCAGGTGCTGTCCACACTGACGAGATACACTGCCGTGGTGCTTTCGCCAAAGGGAGCCCAGCCCCGGCTGCAGACTGTGCAGCTGGTTCCGGTATCCAGTGAAACCGCACTGGTGGTCATTGTGACCGATATGGGTGTGATCCGCGACAGTGTGATCCGGATCGGCAACCAGATGGACAGTGATACCCTGTATGCCATCTCAAGAACGCTGACGAACGAGCTTCGGGGGATGACCCTCCAGGAAGCCTGTGAACGGATGCCGGCACTGATCAACCGGATGTACGGGAATGATGAGGTGCTTCGGGAACTGTACGGGTTCCTGAACGAAGGGCAGCAGAACAACCAGCGTGCGCATATGGCAGTCGGAGGAACCAGCAATATCCTGGCCTATCCTGAATACAGCGATGTGGATAAAGCCCGGAATTTCCTGAGCCTGATGGAGACCCGGGACAAGCTGGCCGATATCATCCGCGGGAACAATGAGATGTCCTTCACCGTACGGATTGGTCCGGAGACCGGCGTTCCCGAAATGGTGGACTGTTCGATCGTTACGGCAACCTACTCCGGCCGGGGCGGGCAGCAGGGGACGATCGGCGTGATCGGGCCGACCCGGATGCGGTATTCCAGCGTACTTTCCATCCTGAACATGATGGGGCGCCAGCTGACCGACCTGCTGGGCGGAGAGGATGAGAACAAATAGAAGAAAGGCAGAATGAGATGAGCAGGAAGGACAAGGAGAAGCAGATCCCGGAGGAAGAGCTCATGACGGAGGTTCCGGAGGAACCTTCCGAAAATGAAACGGAAACTGCGGAGGAAACTTCCGGACAGGACGGAGACGCCCTGAAAAAGGAACTGGAAGAGGCCAACGCAAAAACGGCTGAATACCTGGCGATGGCCCAGCGTGTCCAGGCGGATTTCGAAAACTACCGGAAACGGAATGAAACCGTCCGCGCAGATGCATTTGCTGACGGACGGCGGGAAGTGGCAGCCGCCATGCTGCCGGTGCTGGACAACCTGGAACGGGCTGTGGGTGCCGCGGCGGACAGCGTTGATGAAGCGCTGAAGAACGGCATGGAGCTGGTACTCAAGCAAATGACGGATATCTACCAGAAGATGGATGTCACACCGATTGACCGGAAGGGCGAACGGTTTGATCCGAATCTGGAGAACGCGGTGCTCCAGGGAACCGCCGAGGAAGGTGAACCGGGAACGGTTTGCCAGGTCCTGCAGAAGGGCTACCGGATGGGCGACCGGGTACTGCGGCATGCGATGGTGAAAGTCGTCGCGGAATAAAAAGCGTATAACGAAACGGATACAGAACAGGAGGACAAGATTATGAGCAAGATTATCGGTATTGACCTGGGAACTACAAACAGCTGCGTTGCGGTAATGGAAGGCGGACAGCCGGTCGTGATCGCGAATGCCGAAGGCAGCCGCACCACCCCTTCGGTGGTGGCATTTACCAAGGACGGTGAGCGCCTGATCGGCCAGGTTGCAAAGCGCCAGGCGGTTACCAACCCCGATCGGACGGTGATTTCCATCAAGCGTGAGATGGGCACCTCCTACAAGGTCAGCATTGACGGGAAACAGTATACCCCCCAGGATATCAGCGCAATGGTTCTCAGCAAGATGAAGGAAACCGCTGAAAGCTATCTGGGTGAGAAAGTGACCCAGGCGGTTATCACAGTTCCTGCCTACTTCAATGACAGCCAGCGCCAGGCCACCAAGGATGCCGGCCGGATCGCCGGACTGGAGGTACTGCGGATCATCAACGAGCCGACTGCTGCGTCCCTGGCTTACGGCCTGGACAAGGAAGAAAACCAGAAGATCCTGGTGTACGACCTGGGCGGCGGCACATTCGATGTCAGTATCCTGGATATCGGTGACGGCGTGTTTGAAGTGCTGAGCACAAACGGCAATACCCGCCTGGGCGGCGATGACTTTGACCAGCGGATCATTGATTATGTCGCGGAGCAGTTCAAGAAAGAGAATGGAATCGACCTCAAGCAGGACAAGATTGCCGCGCAGCGGCTGAAGGAAGCTGCCGAGAAGGCCAAGATTGAGCTGAGCGGAACGACCACCGCCAACATCAACCTGCCGTTCATCACCGCAGATGCCACCGGCCCGAAGCACCTGGACATCACGCTGACCCGTGCGAAGTTTGACGAGCTGACCGCTGACCTGGTGGACGCCACCGTGGAACCGATGCGGAAAGCCCTGAAGGATGCCGGCCTGACCGTGGACCAGATCAATAAGGTGATCCTGGTCGGCGGAAGCACCCGGATTCCCGCTGTACAGGATGCGGTCAAGAAGGTTACCGGCAAGGAGCCTTTCAAGGGCATCAACCCCGACGAGTGCGTTGCCATCGGCGCGGCGATCCAGGGCGGCGTCCTGGGCGGAGAAGTCAAGGACGTTCTGCTGCTGGATGTTACCCCGCTGAGCCTGGGCCTTGAAACAGAAGGCCATATCTTCACCAAGCTGATCGACCGGAATACCACCATCCCGACCAGCAAGAGCCAGGTATTCTCCACCGCGGCGGACGGGCAGACCACCGTTGAAATCCATGTGCTGCAGGGTGAACGCCAGATGGCCTATGACAACAAGACGCTTGGCCGCTTCCAGCTGACGGGAATTGCTCCCGCTCCGCGCGGTGTGCCGCAGATTGAAGTTACCTTCAGCATCGACAACAACGGCATCGTGAACGTGTCCGCCAAGGACAAGGCGACCGGCCATGAACAGCAGATTACGATCACGGCCAGCACGAACCTGAGCGAGGAAGAAATCAACCAGCGCGTCAAGGAAGCTGAACAGTTCGCGGAGCAGGACAAGAAACGCCGTGAAGAAGTGGAAACGCTGAACCGTGCGGACAGCCTGATCTACGAAACGGAAAAGACGCTGCGCGACAACGGCGACAAGCTGTCCGATGAGGACAAGAACAGCGTGCAGGCGGAGATCGATGCGTTCAAGAAGGTTCGCGAAGGCAACAACGCGGAAGAGATCAAGAACGCGATGGAAGGCTTCACCCAGAAGGTATACGCAGTATTCGGCAAGCTGTACCAGCAGCAGGCCGGCGCGGACGGAAACCCCATGGGCGGGCAGGGAGGACCTGAACCCGGCACAACCAATGACGACGGCAGCGTGAACGCCGACGGCAGTGTCGAATAAGGAAACACAGGAAGAATGAACGAAACAGGCCCGCCCCGACGGAGGTGGGCCTGATTTCGGGAAACGAGGTGAGATAAGGTGGCGGAAAAACGGGATTACTACGAGGTGCTCGGTGTCGGCAAAAATGCGACAGATGAGGAGATCAAACGGGCATACCGGAAGAAAGCCAAGGAATGCCACCCGGACCTGCACCCGGACGACAAGGAAGCGGTGGAGCGCTTCAAGGAACTGAACGAGGCGAATGAAGTCCTTTCTGATCCGGACCGCCGGGCCAGATATGACCAGTTCGGCTTTGAGGATCCGCCGGCCGGCATGGGCGGCGGAAACCCGTTCAGCGGCTTTGATTTCGGCGGTGTGGGCGATATATTCGACCAGCTGTTCAACGGCGGAATGGGCGGCCGGGGAACACGCAGGCAGGGACCTGTCCAGGGAAATGACCTGCGGTATGAGCTGCGGATTACATTTGAGGAAGCCGCAAAGGGCTGCCAGAAGAGCTTTGAAATTTACCGGAACGAGCTTTGTGAATCCTGCCAGGGAACCGGTGCCAAACCGGGGACCAGTCCGGTGACATGCCCCACCTGCCAGGGAACCGGCCAGATGCGCCAAAGCAGCGGATGGATGACCATGATGCGGACATGCTCCGCGTGCGGCGGAACCGGCAAGGTGATCAAGGACAAGTGTCCGGACTGTGCCGGGAGCGGGCGTGTACGGAAGAAGAGGACCGTGACGGTCAAAGTGCCCGCCGGTATTGACAACGGCCAGACGATCATCATGAACGGCCAGGGCGAGCCCGGAATGCGCGGCGGCACGAACGGAGACCTGTACATTGTGGTGGGGGTGAAACCCCATAAGCTGTTCAGGCGGGAAGGATACAACCTGCTGCTGGATTTCCCGGTCAGCTTTGTGACGGCCGCCCTCGGCGGAGACGTTGAGGTGCCGACGCTCAGCGGGCCGATCAAATACCGGATTCCGGAGGGTACGCAGCCCGGGACGGAATTCCGGATCAAGGGAGCCGGAATCCAGCAGCTGCGAAGCGCCGGGAAGGGTGATCTGGTGCTGCGGGTAAAGGTGGAAATCCCGAAACGGCTGAACAGCAAACAGAAGGATCTGCTGCGGCAGTTTGATGCCACCACCTCCGACCGGGAATATGACAACCGGAAAGGGTTTATGGACCGGGTCAAGGAACTGTTCCAGTGACTGAAATGCTTATCAAGCGCGGGGCCGATGGCTTCCGCGCTTTTTAAGCGGACACGGTCACTTGACGATTCCGGCCTGAAAACGGTAAAATATAAAGGTTAAAGGGTATGAACGGAAAGGAATGGGCACATGGAGCAGACAGGATGGCAGCGGACATGGGTCAGGGTGGTGCTGACGATGCTGACAGCCGCCGTGATGCTGCTGATTTTCTTCTTCTCCAATGAGACGGCCGACCGCTCCGACCGCACCAGCGGCATATTTACCCGTGTTGTCATTGATACTGCGTATCCGGATTTTGAGGAGCTGCCGGAGCCTGAACAGGAAGAAGTTTACAATGTAATCCAGCATCTGGTGCGCAAGACCGCCCATTTTACCGAATATGCCCTGCTTGGACTTTTGCTCCGGTTCTGCCTGCAAAGCTGGATCGGAAATAAAAAAAGGCATCTGCTTCCGGTCAGCTGGATGATCGGAACGCTATATGCGGTGACGGATGAGCTGCACCAGCTGCTGACGGACGGGCGCGCAGGCCAGTGGACGGATGTGGTACTGGACAGTTCCGGCGTACTGACCGGCGCTGTAATTGCATCGGTCGTCGTAGTGCTGGGCAGCAAAGCATATATCGCGGCGAAAGAGAAGGAGGCAAGGGAACCGGATGGCGTACTTCAAAAGCAATGAGCAGGAAGAAACCCGCAGAAATCCGTCCCTGCCGGATGAACCGGGTACCAATGCCGGAAGCGGCTGGGAGGAATACCCGGAGGATGATTATGACGACGGATTTGACGACCCCTATGAAGATGAAGATCCGGACGATCTGCCGGAGCTTTCAGAAGATGAGAAGGCGGATATCCAGAAAAAACGGGCCAAAGTGGTTTTTGAAGCCGGCAACATTACCGGCATCATCGTCGGGACGGTACTGGTGCTCCTGCTGGTGACCATTCTGTTCAGTATGGCTTATTTTGTCCGTTCGGATATTACCCGAAACTTTACCCTGTTCCGGATTCAGTTCTGATGTGCCGGGCCGGCAGAACGACAGGAGTTTTTCACCATGAAGAACAGAATTTATCTGGACTATGCGGCAACCACACCGGTCCTGCCGGAAGTCCTGGCACAAATGCTGCCGTATTTTACCGAAAAGTTCGGCAATCCTTCCGGTGTGTACGGAACAGCCAGGGATGCCCACCGGGCTGTTGAACAGGCCAGGAGACAGGTGGCGGAAGCCATTGGCGCGGAACCGGCAGAAATATACTTTACTTCCGGCGGCAGCGAAAGCGACAATATGGCAATTCAGGGAATCGCCCGGGCAGCCTCCGGCCGGGGAAAGCATATTATTACCAGCCGGATTGAGCACCATGCCGTGCTGAATCCGTGCAGGCAGCTGGAAAGGGAAGGATGGCAGGTTACATACCTTCCGGTGGACCGGTCGGGCCGGGTTTCCCCGGAGGACGTGGAGAAAGCCATTACGCCGGACACCGTGCTGATCAGCATTATGACGGCCAACAATGAAATCGGCACCCTGGAGCCGATCGGGGAGATCGGGCGGATTGCGGGAGACCATGGAATCCCGTTTCATACCGATGCGGTCCAGGCGGTGGGATGCACAGATGTGGATGTCCACCGCGACAGAATCGACCTGCTGAGCCTGAGCGCACACAAAATTTACGGTCCCAAAGGAATTGGTGCACTGTTCATCCGCCGCGGAACAAGGATCGAAGGCCTGATCCGGGGCGGCGCCCAGGAGCGGGGGCTTCGGGCCGGGACGGAAAACACGGCCGGTATTGTCGGCCTTGGTGCCGCGATCCAAATTGCCAGAACGGACATGGCGGCAAGGACCGAAACGATCCGGTGCCTCCGGGACCGGATGATCCGGGAGACACTGGATACGATTCCGGAGTCATGGCTGAACGGACCTGCGGAGGGCCGGCTGTGCAACAACTGTCATTTCTCCTTTGCCGGTGTTGAAAGCGAGACACTGCTGCTGCGGATGGATCTGGCGGGGATTGCGGCTTCCGGCGGGAGCGCGTGTACTTCCGGCTCCACGGAACCCAGCCATGTACTGGAGGCAATCCGGCCCGGCGGGGAACAGACCGGGGGGAGCATCCGGCTGACCCTGGGCCGGGAGACAACGGAGGCGGATGTGGACGAAACTGTCCGGACCATGCGGGAGATTGTTGCAGACCTGCGGAATCTCCGGGGTATGCTGGTAAAGTGATTTGGGGCTTTTCATTTCCCCGGATTACGAGTATAATTCTGAAGGACCGAAACAAGTAAAAGGAGTAACGGAGCATGAAAATTCTGGTAGTAAACGCAGGATCCTCTTCCCTGAAGTATCAGCTGATCGACATGGACGGCGAGAAGGAACTGGCCAAAGGCCTGGTGGAACGGATCGGTATTGAGGGAAGCAAGCTGAAACACAGCGCCGGCGGAAAAAAGACGGAGATCTGTGAGGAAATCAAGGATCATGAGGCGGCTGCACAGCTGATGCTGAAGATCCTGCAGGATCCGGAATTCGGCGTGATCAAAAGCACGGATGAAATCGGTGCGGTCGGCCACCGTGTCCTCCATGGCGGCAGTGCGTTTACCGCTTCCGTTATTGTGAATGATGCGGCAAAACAGGCCATCCGGGACTGCTTCCCGCTGGGACCGCTTCACAATCCTGCCAACCTGATGGGAATCGAAGCGTGCGAGAAGGTCATGAAAGGCACTCCGCAGGTCGCCGTGTTTGATACTGCATTCCACCAGACAATGCCTCCGAAGGCCTATATGTACGGCGTTCCGAAGATGTATGAGGAAAAGCTGCATGTGCGCCGCTACGGTTTCCACGGAACCAGCCACCGCTATGTCAGCCGCCGGGTATGCGAATTCCTGGGGATCAGCCCCAAGGGGCAGCGGATTATCATTGCCCACCTGGGGAACGGATCCAGCCTGAGCGCTGTGAAGGACGGGAAGTGCGTGGATACATCCATGGGCCTGACGCCTCTGGAAGGCTTGCTGATGGGCACCCGGTGCGGCAGCTGCGACCCGGCTGTTGTGCAGTTTATTGCCAACAACCCCCTGAAGGATGACGGTACGCCCCTGGGCCATCCGATCAGTGTGGATGAAGTGCTGACCATGATGAACAAGAAGAGCGGCCTGCTGGGTATCAGCGGAAAGAGCAGCGACTGCCGCGATATTGATGCTCTGGCCGATCAGGGAGACGAGAACGCAATTCTCGCCCAGGAGATGCTGATTTACGGCATCAAGAAGTATATCGGTTCCTACGCAGCCGCTATGGGCGGGGTGGACGTGATCTGCTTCACGGCCGGTATCGGGGAGAACAATGCTTCCCTGCGTGAACGGGTGATTGACGGCCTGGAATTCATGGGCGCGAAGATTGATCCGGAAAAGAACAAGACCCGCAGCGAAGCTGTGATTTCCGCAGCCGACAGCAAGGTTAAGATCTGCGTGATTCCGACCAATGAGGAAATCATGATTGCCCGGGATACCCTGGATCTGGTCACGACCGGAAAGGTCCGGGACAATTGAAATTGTTGTTGACAAACGGTTTTGAAACAACTATAATTATCGACGGTCACTTTTGAGGTGAGGACATGAAGCTTGACGTATCAGATGCTTTAGCCCATCCCGGCCAGGAGTACCGATTTTCCGGAACGCAGGCCATTGCGGATCAGGAAATCGCCGGCGACACCGTCCGACTGGACGACTGTGCGGTGGAAGGAACTTTCCTGGCGGATGAAGACGGCAACATCGCGGTAAAAGGCAAGCTGAAGACCGTTGCCCATGCTCCCTGTGCCAACTGCCTGGGGGACGCGGAAGCCGGGGTTGAAAACAGCTTCGACGAAACGTTCCAGCGGGGCGGAGATCAGGAAGATGACGAAATCTTTGCCTACGACGGGCACGAGGTTTTCCTGGACAAGCTGGTGATGTCATACGCCGTCATGGCCCTGCCAATCCGTTTCCTTTGCAGGGAGGATTGCCCGGGCTTTGAATACAGGGACCCGGATGCCGCCCCGAATGAGCCGGGTATTCAATATCCGTTTGCAGGGCTGCAGCAATTGCTTGAAAACAAATTGGAGGTGTGAATCATGGCTGTTCCGAAGGGGAAAGTATCAAAGGCTCGCAAGCACAGCCGCCGCGCCAACTGGAAGCTGACCTTGCCGGGGATCGTTGAATGCCCCCAGTGTCATCAGATGAAGTTGGCTCATCGCGTGTGCAAGAATTGCGGTTATTATAACGGCGTCCAGGTCGTCAATAAGGACGAAGAAAAGAACGCCTGATTGTCGACTGCTTTTTTGGATCGTGATTTTGCAGCTCCGCCCATCAGGGTCGGAGCTGTTTTTCATTAATCCGCGAATGAAATAATCGGAGGTCAGAGCCATGAGCCAGAAGAAGACCGGCGCAGACATGGAAACCCGGTTCAATCCGCAGGAAATTGAGGCGGAAATCTATAAGGAATGGGAAGAAGCCGGCGCGTTTACCGCGCACCGTGTGGAAGGGAAGAAGCCCTTCACAATTGTGATGCCTCCGCCCAATGTTACCGGGCAGCTCCATATGGGCCATGCCATGGACTGCGTGATGCAGGATGCACCGATCCGCTATCACCGGATGAAGGGAGATCCGACCCTCTGGCTGCCCGGGACTGACCATGCTGCCATCGCCACGGAAGTGAGAATCGTGGAAGCGATGCGGAAGGAAGGCCTGACAAAGGAAGGGATCGGACGGGAAGCTTTCCTGGAACGCGCCTGGAACTGGAAAAAGGAATACGGCGGACGAATCGTTCACCAGCAGCGGAAAATGGGTGTCAGCTGCGACTGGACGCGGGAACGCTTCACCATGGATGAAGGATGCAGCCGGGCTGTCCGTGAGGTATTTGTTCGCCTGTATGAAAAAGGCCTGATCTATCGGGGGAACCGGATGATCAACTGGTGCCCTGCCTGCCAGAGCGCCATCAGCGATGCGGAAGTGGTTTACAAGGATGTGGCCAGCCACCTGTGGCATATCCGCTATCCCGGCGCGGACGGCAGTGAGGGCGTGGTAGTAGCAACCACCCGGCCGGAAACCATGCTGGGTGATACCGGCGTGGCGGTGAATCCCGCAGATGAGCGGTACACGAACCTGGTAGGCAGGAAAGTGATTCTGCCCATCGTGAATAAGGAAATCCCGGTCGTCGCCGATGACTATGTGGAGATGGAATTCGGCACCGGTGCGGTGAAGATGACGCCGGCCCATGATCCGAATGACTTCGAAGTAGCCCAGCGGCATAACCTGGAGATCATCACGGTAACCAATGACGACGGCACCATGAATGAGAATGCCGGCCGTTTTGCCGGGATGGATCCCATGGAATGCCGTAAGGCCGTGGTGGAAGAGCTGGAGAAGCTCGGCCTGCTGGTAAAGATTGAAGATTACAGCCATAATGTGGGCTTCTGCTACCGTCACGGGGATACTCCTGTGGAACCCCGCCTCAGCGAACAGTGGTTCGTGAAAATGAAGACCCTGGCGGAACCTGCGATTGCTGCGGTAAGGGAAGGCCGGACGAAGTTTGTGCCGGAACGCTTCAGCAAGATGTACTACAACTGGATGGAAAACATCCGTGACTGGTGCATCAGCCGCCAGCTCTGGTGGGGCCATCGGATTCCCGTATGGTATTGCGATAACTGCGGCGAGATGACCGTGAGCCGGGAAGACCCGACCGCCTGCCCGAAGTGCGGCGGGAAGCTGCATCAGGATGAAGATGTGCTGGACACCTGGTTTTCATCCGCCCTTTGGCCTTTCTCCACGCTGGGGTGGCCGGACAAGACGGAGGACCTGAAGTACTTCTATCCCACTAACGTGCTGGTGACCGGCTATGATATCATCACTTTCTGGGTATCCCGAATGATGGTTGCCGGTATTGAGAATATGGGTGCGGCCCCGTTTGAGACGGTGCTGATTCACGGCCTGGTGCGGGATGAGCTGGGACGGAAGATGTCCAAGTCCCTCGGAAACGGCGTGGATCCGCTGGAAGTGGTGGATGAATACGGAGCTGATGCGCTGCGCTTCAGCCTGGTGATGGGAGTCAGTCCCGGAAATGATACCCGGTACAGCCGGGAGAAGGTGGAATCTGCCCGGAACTTCGCCAATAAAGTATGGAACGCCAGCCGGTTCGTGCTGATGAATGTGAACGAGCGGAAGCCTTTTGTTCCCGTACAGCTGGAGACGGCGGACAAGTGGATTCTGACCCGGCTGCAGGAAGCAGTCCGCGACATATCCGACCATATGGAGGACGGCGATTTCGGACTGGCCGCAACCAAGATCTATGATTTTGCCTGGAGCGAATTCTGCGACTGGTATATTGAACTGAGCAAGAGCCGCCTGCTGGGCGAAGACGGCGAGAGCAAGGGAACCGTGAAGGCCGTGCTGCTGTATGTGCTGGAAAACCTGCTCAAGCTGCTGCACCCCTTCATGCCGTTCCTGACCGAGCAGGTTTACAAATACCTGCCGGACAGCGAAGGCTTCCTGATGCTGCAGAAGTGGCCGGAATACCGTGAAGACTATGTGTTCGAAGCGGATGAAACCCGGATGCAGGGTATCATGGAAATCATCCGGACGATCCGGAACCTCCGCAGCGAGATGAATGTAGCGCCTTCCAAACGGACCCGCCTGATGCTGCTGCCCGGCGAAGGCTGGCAGGAGACGCTGGCAGGCGGCGACGGATACTTCCGCCGGCTGGCAGGAGCATCTGAGACCGAACTGCTGGCAGACCGGAACCAGGTAACCGAGAAGACGGTTTCTGCGGTAACCGCGGCCGGCGAGCTGTTTATCCCGCTTGGCGATCTGGTGGATTTCGACAAGGAGATCGCACGCCTCACCAAGGAACTGGAGAATATCGGCAAGGAAATGAACCGCTCCCGGGGTATGCTGAATAATGCCGGCTTTATCGCCAAGGCACCGGCACAGCTGGTCCAGCAGGAAAAGGATAAGCTGGAAGCAGCTGCTGCCAAGGCAGAAGCCCTGGAAAAACGGATTGCTGAACTGAAGGAACAGATTTAATACCGGAAACCGGGCCGTGGATTTTTCCGCGGCCCGTTACCGGTTTCGGGGGAGTTGTCAGATGGAATTTCGGCATGAACCGGTGCTGCTTCAGGAAGTCCTGGAATGGATGAACGTCCGGGAGAACGGTATTTACTGTGACGGCACGCTGGGCGGCGGCGGACACAGCGAAGCGATCCTGAAAGCATCCGGCGGAACGGCCCGGCTGTATGGGATTGACCGGGATGAGAACGCCATCCGGGCGGCGGAAGCCCGCCTGAAGGAATATCCCGGTTTCCAGGCAATCCATGGCAATTTTCATGACGGAAGGGAACTGCTGACAGAGGCAGGAGCGCCCAAACTGGACGGTGTACTGCTGGACCTTGGCGTTTCCAGTCCGCAGCTGGATACCCCGGAACGGGGGTTCAGCTATCACGAAGACGCCCCCCTGGATATGCGGATGGACCGAAGCCGGGGAATCACCGCCGCTGAATTCCTGAACAGCGCTCCGGAACGGGAGATCATGGAGGTCATCCGGGACTACGGCGAGGAGAAATGGGCGGCGCGGATCGCGCGGATTATCTGTGAACACCGCGCAGTGAAACCTCTGGCAACCACATTTGACCTGGTGGAAGCGGTGGACGCCGCGATTCCAAAGGCAGTACGCCGGAAGGATGACGGACACCCGGCCCGAAGGACATTCCAGGCGGTCCGGATCCGGATCAATGACGAGCTGGATCCGCTGGAGCAGGCGCTGCGTGATTTCGTGGACTGCCTGGCGCCGGGCGGACGAATCTGTGTCATCACATTCCATTCACTCGAAGACCGGATCGTGAAACGGACTTTCAAAACCCTTGAAAACCCATGCATCTGCCCGCCGAAAGCACCGATCTGCACCTGCGGCCGGAAACCGTCGGTGAAGGTGCTTGGCGGCGGAGCAATTGCACCATCCGGGGAAGAGACAGCACGGAATCCGCGGGCAAGGAGCGCCAAACTCCGGATTGCGGAAAAGCTGGACAGAAAGGTTTAAGCAATGGCAGTTTTGTTTGTAACAGCCACTCCGATCGGCAACCTGAGCGATTTTTCCCCGCGCGGGATTGAAACGCTGAAAACGGCCGACCTGATTATTGCTGAAGATACGCGTGTGACCATGAAGCTGGGCCAGGTATTCGGATTCCAGACGAAGATGATCTCATGCCACCGGCACAATGAGACATCCCAGGCGGAAGCACTGGCAGACCGGATCCGGACGGAAGACCTGAAGGCCGCGCTGGTAACAGATGCGGGAACCCCGTGCATTTCGGACCCGGGGAATATGGTAGTGGCCGCATGCGCAGCCCGTGGGATTCCGGTGATTCCGGTACCCGGATGCAGCGCGGGAATTGCCGCGGTATCCATTTCCGGTTTTGACGCGCGGGAATTCGCGTTTTACGGCTTTCTGCCCCGGGAGAAGAAAGACCTTCAGAACAAGCTGAAGGAGATCGGGCAGGGAGTCCGGGTGGCGGTTCTGCATGAATCCCCGTACCGGATCATTGCGCTGACGGAAGCCATCCGCGAGACCCTTCCGGAAGCCCGGCTGACCGTTTGCTGCGACCTGACCAAACTGCATGAGAAAACTCTCTACGGAACCCCGGACGAGGTACTGCAGGCCCTTGCTGCCAATGAAAAAACGGAAAAGGGTGAATACTGCGTGGTGATGGACCTTCACGGAGTACCGGAAAAAGACGCAGAACCGGCTGCTGTTTCCGGATCCGTAGCAGCCAGGCTGGCGGATGCGATCGACAGCGGCCTGTCGCTCCGGGAAGCCCAGGAAGTGCTGATCCGGAACGGTGAAAAAAAGAACGCCGTCAAACAGGCGGCGTTACGGTTGAAAAAGGCAGTTTCCGAATAAGCGGTCAGACTTTCCAGATTTCCTTTGCGTACTGGCGGATTGTACGGTCAGAGGAGAACTTTCCGGCACAGGCGATATTGATCAGGCACTTGCGGGCGAAGGCAACTTCGTCCGCTTTTGCGTCCCGGATTGCCTGAAGCTTAGCTTCATAATAGCTCGGGAAATCCTTCATGACGAAGTAATGATCGGGTTTGTGCCAGGAGGCGCCCTTCAGGATTGCGTCGTGCAGTTCCTTCAGCCGGCCGTCCTCATCGGGGAAGGTACCGTCCACCAGAGTATCCAGCGCACGGCGGAGGAGTGCATTCTTTTTATAGATTCCATTCGGATCATAGGAATCCCTGATTTTTTCCAGCTCATCGACCGTGGCACCGAAAATATAGTTGTTTTCCCGGCCGGCTTCTTCCACGATTTCCACATTCGCACCATCGAAGGTTCCCAGGGTTACCGCACCGTTCAGCATCAATTTCATATTGCCGGTGCCGGATGCTTCTGTTCCGGCAGGGGAGATTTGTTCAGAGATGTCCGCCGCGGGAATGATCTTTTCCGCCCAGGAACAATTATAGTTCTGGACGAAGACCACCTTCAGCCGGTCCCGGGTTATCGGATCGTTATTGACTTTGTCTGCGATCATGTTAATCCAGTGGATTACCGCTTTGGCCCGGTCGTAACCGGGAGCGGCCTTCGCACCGAAAATGAATGCAACGGGCGGAAGATCCTTCAGCTGGCCGCGCTTCAGCTGGTCATAGATGGCCAGGATACTCAGAGCATTCATAAACTGGCGCTTGTATTCATGCAAGCGCTTGATCTGTACGTCAAACACCATGGACGGGTCCAGCTCCACGCCTTCACGCCGCAGGATTTCACTGCTGAGCTGCTTCTTTTTCTGCTTTTTGACGGCAATGAACTTTTTGCAGAGGGAGGCATTGACCGCCGGCAGCAGCTTTTTCAGCTCATCCAGGTCGGTGATGAAGCCGGGACCGATTTTGCTTTCGATCAGGCTGCAGAGCTCCGGATTGCAGAGCCCAAGCCAGCGGCGCTGGGTAATTCCATTTGTTTTGTTCTGGAAACGTTCCGGCCAGATCCGGTACCAGTCGGCGAAAAGATCGTTCTTCAGGATTTCCGAATGCAGCTCCGCAACGCCGTTGACCGCGTGGGTGGCATAGACTGCCAGCTCCGCCATATGGACCTGTCCGTTCAGGATGATGCAAAGGGAAGGTGTGATCTCCTTTTTCAGCCCTTTCATTTCCTTCCGGAAACGGGCATCAATCTTCCGGATCACGGAGACGATTTGCGGGCAGACGGATGAGAGCAACGCCAAATCCCATTTTTCAAGGGCTTCCTGCATGACTGTGTGATTGGTGTAGGCAAACGTGTCGCAGGCAATCCGGAACGCATCCTCAAAGCTGACGCCGTCTTCATTCAGGAGCCGGATCAGTTCCGGAATTGCCATGGTCGGATGGGTGTCATTCAGCTGGGCAGCCGTTTCACGGGCAAAGAAGGAATAGTCGCTGCCGTGGCGTTTCCGGTATCCGCGGAGGATATCCTGCATGGTTGCGGAAACCAGCACATACTGCTGTTTTACACGCAGCTGCTTTCCTTCTTTTCGGGTATCATTCGGATACAGGAATTTGGTGATGTCTTCCGCCTGGTTCTTATTGGCGGCGGCTTTGGCGTACTCCTGCCGGTTGAACAGATCGAAATCCATCTCATGCAGACTTTCGGTCTGCCAAAGCCGCAGCGTTCCGATGTTCTTCATTCCGTATCCGATCACCGGCATGTCATACGGAACGGCCAGGACGTCTCCGGTCTTCATCGAAACAACCACTGCGTCATCGGGACGGCGGATGGACCATGGATCCCCGTAACGGGACCAGTCATCCGGTTCCTCCGACTGGCGGCCGTCCACAAACTTCTGCTTAAACAGACCGTATCTGAAACGGAGACCATATCCGGTCAGCGGGATATTGCAGGATGCGGCACTGTCCAGGAAGCATGCGGCGAGACGGCCGAGACCGCCGTTGCCGAAGGCGTCATCCTCCACATCCTCCATGATGGCAATATCCACGTTTTTTTCCTTCAGCAGGGTGCGGACTTCATCCAGCAGGCCCATACAGTACAGGTTATTGTATACGAGACGGCCGACCAGGAATTCCATGGAAAGATAGTATGCCTGGCGGCGGGGAAAACGGGCGTCCTCCCGCTTCTTCCACAGCGGGGCGATGGCATCCATGGCAGCGCCGGACAGGGCGTTGTGCAGTTCTGTTGCAGAAGCCTCCGCCAGCGTTTTATGGGTTTCGGTCATCAGGCGCTGTTCCGCGTCCCGGACCAGTTGCTTTGCGTTCATGATCAGGTTTTACCTCCTGTTTGTCTGACGATTCAGTGTATAGTACCGGAGAGAAAGCTCCGGAGAAAGCGCATCCGGTTTCATACGCCATTTCCAGTTGCCGCCGGTCGTTCCGGGAAAGTTCATTCTTGAGCTTCCGTCGAGACCGAGGACATCCTGCATCGGAACAATCACCGTGTCGCAGGGAGATTCAAACAGCGCACGGATGAAAGCTTCCGGAGCTTCCTCCGGAGTGGAGAAGCCAAGCTTTTTCCCGGCAAAGGCCAATGCTTCAGGTGATGCTTTATCCGCCCATCCGCGTACGGTGTCATTGTCATGGGTGCCGGTATATGCAACCGTGTTGGCAGTATAGTGGTCAATAAAATGGGGATTGCTCTCATCGGAATCAAAACCGAATGTCAGCACTTTCATTCCGGGATAGCCGCACCAGTCGAGCAGCTTCTGAACCCGGTCATTCACACAGCCGAGGTCTTCCGCAACGATCCGGATGCCGGGCAGTTCCCGGTTCAGCACCTGGAACAGTTTTTTTCCAGGACCGACAATCCACTTGCCGCTGCGGGCATTCGGCATGCCGTGTTTCACGGAGTAATAATTTGCGAAACCGATAAAATGGTCGATCCGGATGATATCGAACAACGAAGCCATTCCCCGCATCCGGTCTACCCACCAGTCATATCCGCGGCGCCGCAGACGATGCCAGCGATACAGCGGATTTCCCCATAGCTGACCGTCCGCAGAGAAGTAATCCGGCGGTACACCGGCTACCTTTTTCGGGATCAGATTCCGGTCCAGCTGGAAAATCTCGGGATGCGTCCATGTGTCGGCAGAATCTTCGGCCACATAGATCGGCATATCTCCGAAAAGCATAATGGAGCGCTCATTGCAGTAGCGCTTCAGAGCCATCCACTGCGTGCGGAAAAGATACTGGCAGAAAATATGGAAGTCAATTTCGGAACGGAGCATCTCCGTATATTTCCGGACGGCTTCCGGCTTCCTGCGGCGGATATCTTCATCCGGCCAGGCGGTGTACATCAGGCCGGAGAAATGTGTTTTCAGTGCAGTGAAAAGCGCGAAATCGCTGACCCAGGGATTGTCCCGACGGAACTGCTCCACAGAGTCTGAAAGATGTTCCCGTGACTGGGCAAAACAGCGGCGGAGAAGCATATCCTTGTTTTGACGGACTGCGTCATAATCCACAACCTCGGGATTATCCGGCGTGAACTCTTCCGCATCCTCATAATCCAGCAGGCCTTCTTCCCGCAGCGACCTGCAGGAGATCAGCAGGGGATTACCGGCAAAGACAGAGGAAGACTGATACGGGCTTTCACCGTATCCGACCGGACCGATCGGAAGGACCTGCCAGATCCTCAGGCCGGAGGCGTGCAGGAAGTCCGCAAACGCGTATGCTTCCCGGCCGAGTGAACCGATACCGCCCGGGGAAGGAAGCGAGGAGATATGCAGCAGGATACCGCTTGTACGCATAGGGATCATACTCCTTTTTCGGTAGTCAGGTCCGTGAAACAGACGACGGGGGAGCAACGGATTCCCGACGGTGATAAATGCCCTCCACCAGGATATGACGCGGTTCGGCATTGGATTCGATCATATCCAGCAGCAAATCGACGCTGCGCATAGCAATCTCATTGACCGGCTGCTCCAGTGTGGTCAGCCGGGGGACAGTGTAACGGCTGATATCGATTCCGTCGAAACCGATCACGCTGATATCCTCCGGGACGGAAAGGCCCAGATCCTTCAGGGCCCGCATAGCACCGACCGCAACCGTATCACTCATGGAAAAGAGCGCGGTTACATCCGGATGCTCCGAGAAGAAAGTGCGGGCTGCCTGGTATCCGGCTTCATAGGAGAAACGGGTTTCGCAGTAATCTTCCTGGCGATAGGTGAGACCCTGATCCGTGAACGCGTCACAGAAGCCCTGGAATCGCATGGCAAGAGAGTCGCCCGCAACAGGATCGGATCCGAAGACCGCCACGCGCCGGTGCCCCAGAGAAAGCAGTTCGGCGGCAACCTGATATCCCATTGCCCGGTCGTCAATTGCAACGGAAGAAGCCCGCGGCAGATCGGCGGATTTCGCATTTACAGTCGTGAAAACGACAGGAATATCCAGATCGCGGATCGTACTGACCCGCTCGTCGATCAGGCTTCCGACAAAGATGATCCCCTTGACGGCATTCTGGAAGGACAGCCGAAGCGCTGTCTGGAACTCATCATCCTTTTCATCGATATACTCGGTGATGAAGATGTCATCCAACGAGGAAGCACGGTTCAGAATCGCTTCCGCCAGGTTGCTCAGGAAGGGATTGGAACGGCCGCGGACCACAACGGCAATGACCTCGTTATTCTGCTTCAGGCCGCGTGCGTTGGTATTCCCGACAAAATGGTTTTCCTGAATGATTTTTTCAACACGGATGCGGGTTTCCGGATTGACATCCGGACGATGGTTCAGTACCCGGCTGACCGTCGTTACAGAAACGCCGGCCAAACGGGCGATATCCCGAATCGTATAGACTTTCATTCTGGACCTCCGTATTTGGAATTGGTTACGGAAACGATAACGGTAACGTTTTCAGCCATATAATATCACAACGATCGCAATCAGTCAACGGAGAAACATAAAGGATTAAGCAGAAACGACCGGGCAGAATGGTGCGGGATGGTCTTCTGCTGCGATGTTGATTTTTTGAACCGGCTATTTTATAATTATCTGATAGAATGAAAACATGGCAAAAAGGAGGAAAATGCGATGAAAAAAGCGATTGCAGCGTTTGTTCTATCGCTGATTCTTCTTTTTGCTGCCGGCAGGCCGGCCGCTACACTGGCAGATGAATACATGGACTTCGAAGATGACCAGGATACCGTGCTGTTTGAATTCGATGGGGAAGAAATATTCGACGCCGAGGAAGAACTGTTTGATGAAGAGACGGAATTCCGCGCCGCACAGGAACATGGCCGCAGGACGGAAAACATGAACGCTTCCTCCGGATACATGAATCCGGACCTCCTGTTTGACGGTGAATACGGATACTTTGTTTCCGAGGATCAGACATCATGCGTTACTGCCCTGTACAGGGGAGAGGGAACAGAGCTGGAGATTCCTTCCAGGCTGGGCGGACTGCCGGTGGTGGAAATCGGGGATCATACATTTGCCAACAATACATTTATCGAAACGGTAGTGATTCCTGAAGGGGTAAGAATGATCGGAAAGCAGGCCTTCTTCAAGTGCAGCAGCCTGCAGTCCATCTGCCTCCCGGAAGGTGTTACCGGAATCGGGGACCAGTGCTTCGGCGGATGCTCCATGCTGGATGAGATTATTGTGCCCCAGTCGCTGGAAACGGTCGGGAGCATGGCGTTTCTCGGTTGCTTTGCCCTGCGTGAAATCACATTCGGCAACGGACTGAAAACCATCGGGGACAATGCATTCCATACCTGTTCAGCATTGGGGAAGGTCACTGTTCCCTCCGAAGATGTTGCCATTGAGCCGAACGCATTTGAGGAATGCCCGGATGAAATGGAACTGATCTATGCGGACCGGATGTGAATAAAACCCAACAAAAAAAACCGTTCTGAACGAACGGTTTTTTACTGCAGTGTTACTGGATAATCATCCGGCCGCAGGTTTCACATTCCACCAGGGCACCTCCCTTGATCCGGGAGAGAATAGCGGAGGGAAGGGAAGTGTTGCAGCCGGAGCACTGACCGTGGGTCAGCCGGGCAACAGGCGGGGAGATACGGCGCTTGATGGTATTGTATTCCTCCAGCAGGCCGGCATCTACCTTTTCCTCCAGTTCCTTGGCTTTGGCCCGCTGGGCGTCCAGCTCCGTTTTTTTGCTTTTGGACTCCTCTTCATAATCAGCCTTCAGCTGGTCAAACTGCTTCTTGGCGTTTGCAGCTTCCAGGCGGACGCTTCGCTGAAGCTTGTCATTCGCTGCGGATTCCTTGACAATCCGATTGATTTCCAGCTCGTACTGGCGGATGGTTTCACGGCATTTTCCAACTTCAGCCATCATGGAACGAACGCTCTCCGCGGTTTGCGGCGGTTCTTTTTCAAAACGCTCCCTGAGCTGGCTGAGCTGCGCCTGGGAATGATCCAGTGCCTGGGTAATGATATCTTTCCGGTCCACCATGGCGGCGGTATCGGATTCAATCTGCTTATACTGCTTCTGGCGCTCCAGAATCAGGTCACGCGTTTTTTCGAGCTTCTGGCGGGTCGGGGAGCGCTTGATTGCGCTGGCAATCGCATCCGCTTTCATGTCTTCGGCCTGGAAGAGCCAAAGAGCTTCAAACTGTTCCATAAAGGGGCCTCCTTCCGACAGGAAAACACCGCCTGTCACGGCTGCTGGGGAAATGAATAAGCAGGGATTCCAGATATATAAACCCCTACATTACATTTTACCGTATTCATACTGTTTTGTAAAGCTTGCGCCAGGGCACGGATTCCCGGCTCTTCGGTTGCAAAATGGCCGCATTCGAAAACAATCAGACCGGCGTCCACCGCAGCCAGGGCAACATGATGATGGATTTCCCCGGTCACAAAGGCATCACAACCGGAGGAGGACGCATCGGTCCAGCTGTCACCGCCGCCGCCGGAGCAAAGCCCCACCCGGCTGATCATCTGTCCGGCCGGACCGTAGACCCGGACAACCGTGGCCAGGGCTTCTTCCAGACGATGCGCATAGTCCTGTGCGGAAACGGGTGAATCCAGGGTACCGGTACGGAAAAAGTCGTGCCCGGAGACATCGGAAAGACCGCAGAGCGCCGCAAGTACGTCATTGATTCCGTCCTCAGCACGGTCCAGGTTGGTATGGGCGGCAATCAGGGACAGCCGGTTTTCCAGCATGCGGCTGATCAGCCGGCCTTCATAACCCTCATCCGTAATCCGCCGGACCGGTGAGAACATCAGCGGATGGTGCGTGATGATCAGGGATGCACCCAGGCGGACAGCTTCATCAATGACCGGTCCGGTTGCATCCAGGGCAAAGAGAATGCCGGTGACTTCCTGACACGGAGAACCGACCAGCAGGCCGCAGTTATCCCATTCCTCCTGGGAATCAAAAGGCGCAACAGCATCAATCAGGGCCAGAACATCCCGAACGGTCATTTTTCCACCTCCGGACTGCAGCGGGCAATCATTTCATTCAGGTAAGCAATATCGGACGAAAGCTGGAGCATCTCAGCCGGATCCGGATCTGCCGCACGGCGGACTCCGGCAAGGCGGACCGAAAGGATCTGCCGTCTTCGATCCAGAAACCGCGGAAGAACCGGAGAGCGGGAATCAAAAAGCGGCCCCCCGAGACGGATTTCCCGGCCGGACAGGGGAGCAATCCCCGGACGGGCGCGCAGCACCAGGTAATACCGGCCGGAAGCAAAGCACGGCTCTTCCCGGTCCAGGTGGTAGCCGATTTCCATGATGGTCTGACGAATCAGATGCCAGTCTGTATGGGCTGAAACAATCAGTGAAGCATTCTGCAGCCGGTCCCGTCCTGAAAGCAGGATGGAGCGGATGGTCTGACCGCCCATTCCGGTAATGGAGATGACATCACATTTTTCCGAAATGGGGGACAGGCCGTCCCCAAGCCGCAGGTCCGCCCGTTCGGACAGACCGCAGTGAATGATTTCCCGCCGGGCGTTTTCCAGCGCATCAGGACTGATATCCGTCAGGATCATACGGCAACAGCGGCCGCGCTGAAGCAGCGCGGCCGGCAGTCGGGCGTGATCCGTTCCGATGTCTGCAGCCAGCTCACATGGGTCAACCAGATCGTATACCAGTGACAGGCGGGCGTCCAGCGAAACGGGATGAAGGATACGCATCAGTCCAGATAATCCCGGAGCTTTTTGCTGCGGGAAGGATGACGCAGTTTGCGCAGCGCTTTGGCCTCAATCTGGCGGATGCGCTCGCGGGTAACATTGAATTCCTTTCCGACTTCTTCCAGTGTCCGCTGATGGCCGTCGTCCAGTCCGAAACGCAGGCGGAGTACCTTTTCCTCGCGGGGGGTCAGGGTATCCAGCACATCCATCAGCTGTTCCTTCATCAGGGTGAAGGAAGCGGCTTCGGCCGGGGCAGGAGCATCATCATCGGGAATAAAGTCACCCAGATGGGAATCTTCCTCTTCACCGATCGGGGTTTCAAGGGACACCGGCTCCTGAGCAATTTTGATGATTTCACGGACTTTTGCCTCAGAAATGCCCATTTCCTTGGCTATTTCCTCCGGGGTAGGCTCCCGGCCGTATTCCTGCAGCAGCTGGCGGGAAACCCGGATCAGCTTGTTGATGGTTTCGACCATATGGACCGGTATACGGATCGTCCTGGCCTGGTCAGCGATGGCGCGCGTGATGGCCTGGCGGATCCACCAGGTGGCATAGGTGGAAAATTTGAATCCCTTTCGGTAATCAAACTTCTCAACGGCTTTGATCAGGCCCAGGTTGCCTTCCTGAATCAGGTCGAGGAAGAGCATGCCGCGGCCGACATAGCGCTTGGCAATGGAAACCACCAGACGAAGGTTTGCCTCCGCCAGTTTCTGCTTTGCGCTCTCATCGCCTTCTTCCAGGCGTTTGGCAATTTCAATTTCTTCTTCGGCGGTCAGCAGCGGCACCTTGCCGATTTCCTTCAGGTACATCCGGACCGGGTCATCAATGCTGATACCTTCCGGAACGGAAAGATCCAGCGCATCGGAGGCAGAAGAATCATCCAGGACAGCTGACTGTGCATCAGCAGATGCGTCAGACGCATTTCCGGATTCCGGCAGCTCGTTGACCACGGAAACACCGTATGCTTCCAGCGTTTCGAGTACGTGATCCAGCTGGTCCGGATCCATTTCAAGCTCCATCAGGCGGTCCATGATTTCCTTATAGGTCAATGCACCTTTGGACTTGCCGTATTCGTAGAGCTCGTTCAGCCTTTCCTGTTTATTTTCGGGTGAAAGAAGCGACAATGGAATCCTCTCCTTCTTAATCATACGATCCGCATCATAACTGGGACGGTCAGAGAAGCCTGAGCTTTGCCTGAACATCCTGCGCCTCCTTCAGGAGGGCAGGAACGGATGAATCATCGGGAGGCAAAGCGCCGATCTGACTCATCAGGGTGTCATATCTCTTTTGCAGCGCGGATTTCCGGATTCTGGCCAGGCACTGGTTGGCCATGGAGATCAGCTGATCCGTACTGTCTGCAATGGGAGAAAGGAGAATTCTCACATAGCGGGAATGGGTTTCGTCATCCGGAGCGGTATCGACCAGCGCAGCCGGGGATTTCCCCGATATCAGGCCGGCATATATAGATTTCAACTCATCATCGTCAAAATCCTTTTCACTGATCATATCTTTCGGAATTTGGCCGGTTGCAAGAAGACTCAGCAGCGTTTCCTGGGCGCTTGTATCAGGCGGGGCGGCGCTTTCACCGGGCCGCTGCACTGAAACCGGCTTTTTCGGAACACCGGGTTCCCGGACAGGATTTTCCTTTCCGGCATGGAGTTCCATCTGCTCAAGCAGGATTTCCCGGGAAAAACCGGTTTCCACCACCAGGTCCCGCAGGCAGGTTTCACGTTCCACAGGATCCAGGGGACGAATGATTTCAGCAGCCGCGCGGGAATAACCGATTTTTCCGTCCCGGGTGGACAGGTCATGCTGTTCCTTCAGGCGGCGCAGGCGGTAGACAGCGGGGGAGATGGCGGGAAGATTCCTGAAACCTTCCAGGCCGTCCCGGCGAATGAATTCATCCGGATCCAGCCCGTCCGGAAAATCCAGTACGCGGACCGGAATCCCTTCCTGCTCCATGATTTCAAGTCCGCGCAGGATGGCATGCTGGCCGGCAGAGTCCCCATCGTATCCCAGATAGACTGCCGGAGCAAAGCGCCGCAGCAGACGGGCCTGTTCTGCAGTCAACGCGGTCCCCAGCGTAGCGCATACCCCTTCAACGCCGAACTGATTCAGGCTGACTACATCCATATAGCCTTCCACCAGGATCACATGGTCCAGATGCCGCTGCTGGCGCAGCAGGTTGGCGGCATAAACGCCCTTGCGCTTGTTGAAGACAGGCGTATCGGATGTGTTCAGGTATTTGGGCTCCTGCTTTCCAAGCGAGCGGCCGCCGAAGGCAATCACATTTTTGTACATGTCAATGATCGGGAAGATGGCCCGGTTCCGGAACATGTCAAAATACCGGGTCTCACCGGCGGCGTTTTTATTCTTTCCGGCAACAGCCAGGCCTGCAGTAACCAGCTCTTCGGCTGTAAACCCGTCAGAAGTCAGTTTATCCGTCAGCGCAGACCACTGGTCCGGAGCGGCGCCCAGGCCGAATTTCCGGATGACTCCGTCGGACAGTCCGCGCCTGCGCAGGTAAGCCAGGGCGGCTGCACCCTCCGGTTTAAAAAGCATCTCGTGATAGAACTGCGCGGCACGGCGGTTGGCATCCAGCAGCCGGAGCCGGCGGGAACGGCGGAGCTCATATTCCGGATCGTCTTCCATTTCCGGCATCGGGATATGCGCGCGTTCCGCCAGCAGTTCCACAGCGTCGTGGAAGCTGCACCGCTCAATCTCCATGATAAAGTTGATTACATTGCCGCCCGCTTTGCAGCCAAAACAATAATAGAGCTGGTGCTCTGCATCCACGGAAAAGGAAGCGGTTTTCTCTCCGTGGAACGGGCACAGGCCCCAATACTTGCGGCCGGATTTCTTCAGCCCCACATAGCCGGACACGACCTGGACGATATCCGAGCGGGAACGAAGCTCATCCAGCCATGCGGCAGGATAGCGGGATGCCATGAATCAATATCACCTCGTCCAAAAAATCAGAAGGCGGGAAAGGATGAAGGAGCGAACAATGCCGTAAATTTCCGGGTGGCATAACGGTCGGTCATGCAGGAAAGATAATCGCATACGCTGCGTTCAATTCCATCCTGGTAGCCGATCATGACAAATTCTTCCGGCATCTCACCCGGATGGGCGCAGTAGTATTCAAACAGGTGGCGCAGGACATAATCACAACGGATTTCCTCCGGATCACGCCACGGATTCCGGTAAACCCGCTGGAACATAAACTCCCGAAGCCCGTCCATGGCTTCCTGGACAACCAGTGACATGGAGAGATGGGGCTGCCCTTCACTGGCAGCGACAATATCTGTAATCATGGTATTGATCCGTTCCCGGTGAGTCTGCCCAAGGACCTTAAGGCAGTCGGGCGGAACATCGGAAAGACGGATGAGGCCGCTGCGGAGCGCGTCGTCCAGGTCATGATTCAGATAGGCAATCCGGTCCGCACGGCGGACACATTCACCTTCCGGGGTTTCAGGATACTGGGCGCCGGAATGGGTCAGGATTCCGTTCCGGACCTCCCAGGTCAGGTTCAGGCCGTTGCCGTCATTTTCGAGACGCTCCACCACACGCAGGCTCTGCTCATTGTGGCGGAATCCCTCCGGCAGCAGTGAATCAAGGGTCCGTTCCCCGATATGCCCATACGGGGTATGACCCAGATCATGTCCCAGGGCAATCGCTTCAGCCAGGTCTTCATTCAGGCGGAGTGACCGTGCGATGGTCCGGGCTACCTGCGCCACTTCCAGCGTATGGGTCAGGCGCGTTCTGTAATGATCCCCCTCCGGTGAGAGGAAAACCTGGGTTTTGAATTTCAGACGCCGGAAGGATTTGCAGTGAATGATCCGGTCCCGGTCCCGCTGGAAAACCGTCCGAAGGTCACACGGATCATCCGGAACGGAGCGCCCCCTGGATTCCGCCGCATGGGAAGCCCATGGTGCCAGCAGCAGGTATTCCTGCTGTTCCAGCCGTTCCCGAACGTTCATACACGCGCACTCCTTTTCATCCGGTCATACTGCTTGTACGAAAATATAATACAACATCAAGGCCGGAAATCCTGCTTTCCACGGAGAAATCAACCGGCTCCGGAAGGGAAAACAAAAAACAGGAGGCATATGCCTCCTGCCAAAACCGAACGGAGGATTATTTGATGACAAACAGAAGATCAAACCCGGGGAACTGTTCTGCGCCGTCATCTGCCTGGACCACATAGGAGCCGATATAATCACCGTACATCAGATACCGGGAACCGATTTCAAGACCCGGATCCTCATCGGCGTTGAAATATACGATATTTTTGTACTGTGCTCCGCTGCGGACCATGGCAGCCTGAATAATCCATTCTTCGCCGCTTTGCTGCACATCCGTCACATACAGATTGTAACCCATTGCCTGATGAATGTATTTCTCGCTCTTGTTCATCAGATTGCTGTAACTCGGACGGACTGCGGATTTCTGGATTGCCGCGCGGCGGTCCTCTTCGGACAGGCTGCGGGACGCATCGAAAGTGAGCCGCTTTGTATCAAAGCCCTTTTTGCTGAATACCAGTGTGAAATGGTAATCCGCTTCATCCGCAGTCGGCACCTTGAAAGTGAAACGCCCGGTTCCGTTGGTCCTGATCTGCTTGGTGAAATTGGTTTTTCCGCCGTCTGAAACAATGCACTGAACGGTGACACCCTTGTCTGTTGTACCTGAAATCACGGTTTCATTTGCGGTCAGCGTTTCCGGAACCGGAGAGTCGAATGTGAGGGGAAGCAGTGTCTGGCTGTATTTTACCGGGCTGAACGCATGGAAATCCTTCTGGACATCGCCATCAACCACGATAAGTGTCAGCAGCCAGGTCTTCTCATAGGGAAGGGTAACCTTCAGCTTGAAATTACCGTTCTTCTCATTCGCAGTGGCATAAAACCGGGTAGGTTCCGGACTTTCCTCATTCATGAGGACACCGATGACTTCCAGACCGGGAATGGTCTGGCCTTCGACCGTAAATGTATCCAAATTGGTTTCAACCGGGGGATTTGTGATGATATTCAGCTTTCCGGATTCCGACACGCTGCTTCCGCCGCCGGTTCCGCCTTCAGAAAGGCTGAGTGTATTGACAATCCGGTTCAGCTGGGTCTGGTCACCCGCACGGAGGCCGCGGTCAAAAACCTGGTAGTCGAAAACGATTGTATAACCGCGTGCAACGGTCTTGGCGACATAACCCCAGTACACCTTTTCATCGGTCGTACGCTTGTACTGGAGACGAAGGAAGTAATTTTTGTTTGCCTGCTGCTTTTTGGTTACTTCACGCAGGGAATACCCATCTGCTGCATAAGCCGAACCATCCTTATGGGAACTGATAAAGGACTTCCAGTTCTGGTCGGCGGAATGGTTAACCAGGTCGTAGTACAGTTTGGAATCCGCGTCTTCCCGGACTGAGATTTCCAGACAGGAGTCGGGCTTCTTGCTCTGGAACCAGGCCTGCATGATAACGCCGCGTTCTTCCCAGTCGGAAGTCAGCTGCTTAGCTGTTTTCCCGATCCTGGAAAGCAGGTCGGGATGGCTGGTGAGATTGTCCGGAGTCAGCACGATAAACTTGGCGTCCGGGATTTCAACGGTGCCGGGGCAGGGAGCCAGGGAATACGATGTATCCGCAGCCGCACAGGTGCAGCACAGCAGCGCCAGCAGCAGGACCGTCACCCATAAAATCTTACGCACAAAATCCACGACCTTTCAGAAAGGTTTTGTCACCCGCAGACGGGCCGGAAAAGCAGGAAAGAACCGCTCCTGCACAAGAATCAGCAAAATTGATTATACCATAATTTAGTGGAATGGCAAGAATCAGTCCGCCGTGCCGGCCGGAGGCTCCCGGCGGGAGACAAGAGCTTTCCGACGCTTCAGGAAGGTTTCGCGGTCCATGAGGACGACGTGACCGCAGCGAAGGCAGCGGATTTTGATATCCGCGCCGGTCCGGATCACTTCCCATGTGTCATTTCCGCAGGGGTGGGGCTTTCGGGTCCGGATCACATCGCCCGTCAGGATATCATTCTGCATGGGGCACCTCCATGATTCCAATACTGATATTTCCATATATAATAATACGGAACGGCTGAATAATCAAACCACCCTCTCCGGCCCCGGTTTACATCGCGGGAAAGATTTGATAAAATACCTAAGATTACGGACAACTGACAACCAGAGCATTCGGGAGGAAAAGCAGCGTGGACCGGAAACTGGATCCTGTGGGCGTTTTCGACAGCGGTGTCGGCGGAATCAGCGCATTGCGGGAAATGAGGCGCGTTCTTCCCTCAGAGACATTTATTTATTACGGGGATATCCGAAATGCTCCCTATGGCACCAAAAGCACCGATGAGGTGATCGGATACGCCCGGGCGGTTGTAAAGGAGCTGCTGGACCAGAAAATCAAAGCCCTGGTGATTGCGTGCAATACTGCAACAGGGGCGGCAGCCGCCACACTGCGCAGGGAACTGACGATTCCGGTGATCGGAATGGAACCGGCGCTGAAGCCGGCATCCGAAGTCCGGAAAAACGGCCGGATCCTGGTGCTGGCGACTCCCCTGACGCTGCATCAGGAAAAGTTCAACCGGCTGATGGAAAAATACGGGGAAGGTGCAGAACGCGTTCCGTGCAACGGGCTGATGGAGCTGGTTGAGAATGAGGATTTCGACGGCGCCGAACAGTATCTTCGGGAGCTTTTTGCCGGCTTTGACATGGAACATGTGGATGCGGTTGTGCTGGGATGCACCCATTATGTGTTTCTGAAGGATATGATCCGGGACATGATTCCGGACAGAATTGCGATCACTGAGGGAAGTGAAGGCACCGCGCGGCAGCTTCGGCGCGTCCTGCAGAAAAACGAACTGCTGAATGAACAGGGAGAAGGCCGAGTGATCCTGCAGACCAGCGGCACGGAGAAGGATATTCTGCTGATGCGCAAACTGCTGGAAACGGACAAAATGGGAAGATAATGGTCAGAAAACGCAAATCAAGGCTTTTCAAAGGACGCAAGATATGGTATAATATAATTTGACTGGCATATGATTCCTGCTGTTCCGCAGGATTATATTTAGGAAAACATAAATATGGAGGTTGGGATAATATGGCTGAATTCATAACCGGAAACATTCGCAATGTTGCACTGATGGGCCACGGCAGTGAAGGGAAAACCACGCTTATCGAAGCAATGCTCTTTGCTGCCGGGATGACGGACCGCCAGGGCAAAGTGGAAGACGGAACCACCGTCTCCGACTTTGATCCGGAAGAGAAAAAACGCGGCTTTTCCATCAGCGCCAGCTACGCGCCGATCCCGTGGGCCGGAAAAGTCATCAACGTGATCGATGTGCCCGGATATTTTGATTTTATCGGTGAACTGATGGGACCCCTGCGCGTCATCGAGACCGCGGTGATCGTGGTCGGCGGCGTTAACGGACTGAGCGTCGGCGCTGAAAAAGCCTGGGATTACGCAGGCGCACATAATCTGGGACGTATGTTTGTGGTCAATCAGATGGACCGTGAACACGCCAACTTCGAAAAGGTGACTGCCCAGCTGCGTGAAAAATACGGCTCCAGTGTTGTGCCGATCCTGCTGCCGCTCGGTCAGGGCGCCAGCTTCCGGGGCGTTGTGAACGTGCTGGAAAAGAAGGCATACGAAGGTGCCTACAAGAAGAGCGTGGAAGTTCCGATGCCTTCCGAACTCGAGGCGGAAGTCAACGAAGCGTTCGAATACCTGACAGAGCAGGCTGCCGCCGCGGATGACGACCTGATGATGAAGTATCTCGAAGGCGAAGAACTGACTTATGATGAGATCATGGCCGGATTCCGGAAGGGCATGAAGGACGGCAGTATTGTTCCCGTCGTTGCCTGCTCTGCACTGACCGGCGTGGGTATTGCCCGTACCATGGACCTGATGGCCAAGTACCTGCCGTCTCCTGCCCATGAAGGCCTGTGCCAGAAGGGCATCAACCCGAAGACCGGGGAAGAAGTCGTCCGCCTCTGCAAGGATGAGGAACCCTTCTCCGCCCTCGTTTTCAAAACCATCGCCGACCCGTTTGTCGGAAAACTGAGCCTGTTCCGGATATTCTCCGGTATGCTGACATCCTCCTCCACGCTGTACAACGCCACGAAGGAAAAGAACGAAAAGGCCGGCGGCATGTTTACGCTGAAAGGCAACAAGCAGACGAACGTTGACAAGCTCCACGCGGGCGATATCGGCGCTCTGGCCAAGCTGCAGTTTACATCTACCGGTGATACGCTGTGTGACCCGAACAATCCTACCCTCTATCCCACGATTGAGTTCCCGGCTCCCTGCATTTCCAAGGCTGTTTTCGCTGCCAAGCAGGGCGAAGAAGACAAGGTGTTCAGCGGACTGAACCGCCTTGCTGAGGAAGATCCTTCCATCCGGATTGAAAAGAATCCCGAAACGACCGAAACTGAGCTGAGCGGCCAGGGCGAAATGCACCTGGATGTGATCCGGAACAAGCTGGCTTCCAAGTTCGGCGCCAACGCGGTACTGCAGGATCCCAAGATCCCGTACCGTGAAACAATCCGCAAGACCGTGAAGGTCCAGGGACGCCACAAGAAACAGACCGGCGGACACGGACAGTTCGGTGATGTCTGGATCGAATTCAGCCCCATTACAGACAGCGATGCTGAATTTGAGTTTGAAGATGCCGTCGTCGGCGGTGTGGTCCCGCGGAACTTTATCCCCAGCGTCGAAAAGGGACTGCGCGAGAATATCGTCAAGGGTGTTCTGGCGGGCTATCCCATGGTTCACCTGCATGCGAAGCTGTACGATGGTTCCTACCATCCTGTGGACTCCTCCGAAATGGCTTTCAAGACTGCAGCGCGTATTGCCTACAAGAAGGGCTGCATGGAAGCAAACCCAGTACTGCTGGAGCCGATTATGCATGTGGATGTGCTGGTTCCCAATGAGTACATGGGCGATATTATGGGCGACATGAACAAGCGGCGCGGCCGGATCATGGGTATGAACCAGGTCAATGGCATGCAGCAGCTGGAAGCGGAAGCACCCCTGGCGGAAATGTTCAAGTATGCAACCGATCTGCGCAGCATGACGCAGGCGAGAGGCTCCTTCAGCATGAAGTTTGAGCGGTACGAAGAAGTACCCCAGGTGGAAGCCCAGAAGATTATTGCCAACGCGAAGATTGAGGACGACGACGAGGAATAATTCCGGATCAGAATCCGATTTCCAATCAAAAAAAAACAAGCCCGAGTCCGGATTTCCGGATTCGGGCCTGTTTCATATCCGGCTATGCGGTTGTATCAGCATCCAAGAACGCGGCGTGCGGCGGTAATTCCGTCAATCGCTGCAGATACAATGCCGCCGGCGAAGCCGGCGCCTTCCCCGACCGGATAGAGACCGGCCAGGTCTTCTGCCTCACCGGAAGCAGACCGCAGCATACGGACCGGGGAGGAGGAACGTGTTTCCGGCCCGGTCAGCACAGCATCCGGCATCGCAAATCCCGGAAGCTGTGCGTTCATTGCACGGATACCGGTTTTCAGGTTCGCACAGATCATTTCGGGAAGAACTGCCCGGAGATCGGACGGAACCACTCCGGGACGGTAGGAAGGAATGACATCCCCGAACCGGTCGGAAGCCCTTCCGGCAAGAAAATCCTCCACACGCTGTGCCGGAGCGCGGAACCCGCCTCCGGCAGCCGAGAAGGCTGCTTTCTCAATTTTCCGCTGGATCACAAAACCGGACAGCGGATGATCATCACCAAAGTCCTCCGGGCGGAAACCAACCAGCAGCGCGGAATTGCTGTTTTCCGCATCCCGCGCATGAAGGCTCATTCCGTTAACGACGACACCTCCCGGCTGGGAAGCTGCCGCAATTACATATCCGCCCGGACACATGCAGAAAGTGTAGACGCCTCTTCCGTCCGGCGTATGGCATACCAGTTTGTAGGAAGCCGCTCCGAGCGCCGGATGTCCGGCGAAGGCACCGTACTGGCTCCGGTCAATCATGACACGCGGATGTTCGATCCGCACCCCCATTGCAAACGGTTTCTGACACATCCGGACACCCTGGCCGAAAAGATTCTGGACCGTATCCCGGGCTGAATGGCCGATACACAGCAAGACGGTATCCGTCAGGAATTCCCGGCGCTCACCGTCATGGGACAACACCGCACCGCAAATGTGGTGTCCCCGGATCAGCAGCTCTTCCATCCGGGTATCAAACAGGACAGTTCCTCCAAGCCGGCGGATTTCTTCACGGATCGAGGACACAACCCCGCGAAGCCGGTCTGTTCCGATATGCGGCTTGCTGTCATACAGGATGGATTCCGGAGCCCCGTGTGCAACAAAGGTATCCAGTATGTCCTGAAGCCAGGGAGACTTGACCCCGCAGGTGAGCTTGCCATCGGAAAAAGCGCCGGCGCCGCCCTCACCGAACTGCACGTTGGATTCGGGGTCCAGCTCTCCGGATTCCGACATCCGCAGTACGCTCCGGGAACGTTCTTCCACCGGCTTTCCGCGTTCAATCAGTACAGGATTTGCACCGGCGCGCGCCAGTGTCAGCGCCGCAAACAGACCGGCCGGGCCTGCACCGACAACCAGCGGGGGGCAGGGCAGGGATGCCCGGGGCAGCTTTACGGACGGCGCAGCGGAAACATATGTCAGGTTCCGGTTCCGCTTCCGCACCCGGGATTCATCCGAAACCGCAATATCGATGGTACAGACGAAATGGACATCACTCTTGTCCCGCGCATCCACAGACCGGCGGACAAGCCGCCAGGAAAGGAGCTCCTCCGAATGCAGGGAAAGCTTCTTCTCCAGCAGGGGACGGAGTGAACCGGATGCCATGTCCAGCGGAACACGGAGATTTGTCAGGCGGAGCATCAGTTATTCCTCCTCGTGCCAGCGAAGCGTATCGGGATCTGTAAAGGCGAGTGCCGGATAGCGAACCTCTGTGAGCTCGAGGCCGGATGGCGGGGCTGTCATTCCGAGATCCAGACGGCTTCCGGATTCAAAAGCCCGGCGGAAAGCATCAGGCTTCAGCTTTCCCAGGCCGATTTCCACCAGCGTGCCCGCGATAATCCGTACCATATTATAGAGAAATGCATTGCCGCTCACGGTGATGGTGATATTTCCGTCATTCTCATCAAGCGCTGCACGGTCCAGGGTTCGGATGGTGGATTTCGCGGTACCGCCGGAAGCTTCAAAAGCCCGGAAATCATGGGTTCCGATCAGGTCGGCAATTGCCAGTTTCATGGAACGGATATCCAGGGGGACCGGCACATGCCAGCAAAGGTTGCGATACAGCGCACCGGCATGCCGGCGGTTCAGAATCCGATAGGTATAGGTCTTTCCCGAAGCGAGAAAACGGGCATGAAAACCGGCCGGTACTTCCTTACCGGCCTGAACCCGGATATCCGGAGGCAGAATGTTGTTGAGCACAAACGGATATTTATCCGCCGGAATCGTACTGTCGGTATCAAAATGAACCATCTGCATCAGTGCATGGACTCCCGCGTCTGTCCGCGAGGATCCGGTTACGACAACCGGATGGCCGCAGGCGGAAGCAAGAGCTTCCTCAAGCACCTGCTGAACGGCAAGGCCGTTGATCTGGCGCTGCCAGCCGGCATAGGCAGTTCCGTCATATTCAACTGTCAGAAGGATTCTCTTCAAAACAAAGCCTCCGGATCAGGAAAATGCAGGATTCAGAAGGGAAGGAACATACCGGAACACACAACCAAGGCGATAAAGCTGGCAACCACAATGCAGGCAATCAGGTCTGCACGGGTCAGTCTGAGGGAACGGAGGCGGGTCCTGCCGTCCCCCCCGTGGTAACAGCGGCTTTCCATGGCCATGGCCAGGTCACCGGCACGGCGGAATGCACTGACAAACAGGGGGACCAGAAGGGGAACCATCGCTTTGGCCCTGGAAATCAGGTTTCCGCTCTCAAAGTCAGCGCCGCGGGCCATCTGGGCTTTCATGATCTTGTCCGTTTCCTCCAGCAATGTCGGAATGAACCGGAGCGCAATGGTCATCATCATGGCCAGTTCGTGTGCAGGAAAATGAATCTTCTTCAGCGGTGTCAGCAGGATTTCCAGTCCGTCAGCCAGGGCAACGGGGGATGTTGTCAGTGTCAGCAGGGAGGTGCCGGCTACCAGGAAAACCAGACGCAGGGAATAGAACAGCGCCTGCAGAAATGCCTCCTGCGTAATCCGGACAATCCAGAATTTCACCCATACAATATCACCCTGAGTAAAGAAAAGATTAAGGAAAAAAGTCAGGATGAGAATAATCCGGAGGGGCTTCAGCCCTTTCAGCAGCATACGGAACGGCACCCGGGAAAGCCGGGCAACAAAGAAAATGAACGCAAAAAGCAGGACGTAGCCGGAGAAAGACTGTGCCAGGAATACCGAAACGATAAAGCCAATTGTCAGGATCAGCTTGATCCGCGGATCCAGGCGGTGCACCGGACTGTCCACCGGATAATACTGGCCGATTGTAATGTTGTTCAGCATGCTGGTCCCTCCTTCCTCCGGGACCAGAGCTGAAGAATGGCATCCTTCAGTTCCTCTGTGCGATACAGGTCCGGAGGAATATCCAGCCCCCTGTTTCGCAGTTCACGGCAGAGGTGAACGGCTTCAGGAACATCCAGACCGATGGAGGTCATCATTTCGGACTGGGCAAAGATTTCCCTCGGCGTACCGGTGGCGACCAGCTTGCCGTCCGCAATCACCAGCAGGCGGGTGGCCAGGCGGGCCATATCATCCATACTGTGTGATACCATCAGAATGGTCACATTTCCTTCGGAATGAAGCTCCTCCAGCATGGACAGAATCCGATCCCGGCCACGCGGGTCCAGCCCGGCTGTCGGCTCATCCAGAATCAGCACAGAGGGACGCATGGCAAGCACACCGGCAATTGCCACACGGCGCATCTGTCCGCCGGAGAGCTCAAACGGGCTGCGCTCTGCATACTTGTCATAATCCAGATGGACACTGGCCATGGCATAGCGGACCCGTTCATCGATTTCTGCAGAAGACAACCCCATGTTCTTTGGGCCGAAAGCAATATCCTTTGCGACGGTCTCTTCAAAGAGCTGATATTCCGGATACTGGAAGACAAGACCGATTTTCTGGCGCAGAAGCCGGCGGTTTGTATGCTCGCCGTTGAGATCCTCTCCGTCAATCAGGACTTCTCCGGAAGTTGGCTTCAGCAGGCCGTTCAGGTGCTGGACCAGGGTGGACTTGCCGGAACCGGTGTGGCCGATAATTCCGATGAATTCCCCGTCATCGATCCGGAAGCTGATATTGTCGAGCGCGACTGTGCTCAGCGGTGTCCCCGCAGAATAAAGGTGTGTCAGGTGGCGGACTTCAATGGACATATTGCTTTTTCCACCTCCTGTACAAGATCATCAACAGTCAGGACGCCATCCCGGATGGGCAGCCCTTCCCGGCGCAGCTCATCCGCAAGCGCGGTCATATGAGGGACATCCAGATGCATCTCCCGCATCGCGTCCACATGACCGAAAACCTCAGCAGGGGTACCGTCAAGGCGCACGGAGCCGTCTGTCACTACCAGGACCCGGTCCGCCAGGGCGGCTTCCTCCATGAAATGGGTGATCCAGATGACAGTAATCCCTTTGCTCCGGTTCAGCATACGGATGGTATCAAGTACTTCCTTCCGGCCGGAAGGATCCAGCATAGCAGTCGCTTCATCGGCAATAATCACAGAGGGCTCCATCGCCAGAATGCCTGCAATCGCAACACGCTGCTTCTGGCCGCCCGACAGCTGGTGCGGGGCAGAATCGGCATACCGGTTCATCCGGACGGCAGAGAGCGCACTCTCAATCCGCGGAATCATCTCTTCTGAAGGAATGCCGAGGTTTTCCAGGCCAAAGGCAACGTCTTCCTTCACAACGGTTGCAACGATCTGGTTATCCGGATTCTGGAAGATCATACCGGCACGCTGCCGGATTTCCCATACCAGCTTTTCATCGCGTGTATCGTACCCGCAGACCACAACATTTCCCTCCGTAGGAGTATACAGGGCATTCAAAAGCTTGGCGAGTGTGGACTTCCCGGAACCGTTGTGCCCGAGAACTGCCACAAACTCGCCCGGCCTGATTTCTGCCTTAATATGGGAGAGAGCGGGTGAAGATGAACCATCATACATAAAGGATACATCCTTTACGTCAATCTGCGTATCGGTCTGCATCAGTATCAGATACCTCCAAGTAAGCAATCGGGAATGTCAGTTGGCTGTCAGCTCTATACAGTGGATCTGTGGATAACAGAAAAGCCGGCAGGGAACGACCGATGTTCCGATTCCGCGTGAAATCAGGAGTGTTCCGCGGTTTTCCTTCAGCCAGCCTGAACGGTACCGGTCCGGTACATCCGGGGCAATATCCAGCAGATCAGCGAAGAAAGACATCTGCCCGCCGTGCGTATGACCGAAGAGCCCGAGATCCATCCAGCCCAGGGATCCGGATGCGTTGGGAGCCTGTTGCGCAATGGGAATCAGGGACGGGTCGTGTGCAAGGAAAATGACAAAATCCGAGACGGACAGGCTGCGTACAAGTGATCTGATATCCGGAGCCCCTTTTGCGGGCTTGTCTGCTCCGGCAATATAAATCCGGCCTGTACCGATGTTGATGGATGCTGTTTTGTTAACGAGCGGAACTACATCTGCGGCGTTCATGGCATCCAGCAGCTGAGCCTGTTCATAGCCGGTTTCCCCGCGGTCCGACTCGCCCAGGACGCCGTAAATACCGTACCGGGCGTGGATTTTGTTCATCTTTTTCATCTGCTGGAAAAAACGGATGGCGGAGGCATTGTCCGTGGCGTAATCACCGCCGAAAAGCACCAGGTCCGGCCGGAGATTATTGATCCGTGAAATGAGCCCCTCCAGATCGGAATCGGAATACCAGAATCCCCAATGGATATCTGACAGGAATACCACACGCAGATGATTGGCATCAGGCGGCAGATCATCCATTGCCATTGAAGCTTTATCCGTCAGGAGGATCCGTGCTTCAAGGAACGGATATGAAATGACCGCCAGCAGCAGCAAAACGAGCAAAAAACCCCGGAGGCGTTTCCGACGGCTTTTCTTCCTGTGCCGACCTTTTCCGCCCGGAACTGAGGCAGTGGAGGCAACAGGCCATGGCTGAGAAGGAGCGTGCTTCCCCCGGTATTCATTCATGGAAAAACCTCCTCCTTCCAGCCAGATTTACACTAACATCTTATTATACGCCGAACAGCCGGTTTCTTCAACCCATTCGGTCTGAGCGGAGAACTGCATAGATCACGACATCAATGAATTCCGATTTGTTCAGAAGCCGCCCGCGGAGTATTCCTTCACGGCGCATTCCGCACTTTTCCATGACCCGTCCGCTTGCGGGATTGCGGACATCATGCTGGGCTTCAAGACGATTCAGCGCGCCAATCCGGTCGAATGCGGAACGGATAACGGCAGAGAGCGCCTGGGTGGCATACCCGTGGTTCCAGTATTCCCGGGAAAAACTGTATCCGACTTCAGCTGCATGGTGAACCGGTGAATATCCGACAAACCCGATGGAACCGATCACATGGCCGGTCGGTCTGTGAACAACAGCCCATGAAGAGGGAAGACCCCGGCGGTACATGGAACGGACATAGCGGATATAGGCCCGGGTATCCGAAATGCTCCGGTGCGGTTCCCACATCACATATCTTGCAACTTCCGGATCGGAAGCATACCGGAATATATCCTTTGCATCTCCCATACGGACCGGGCGCAGGATCAGGTCGGCAGTCTCCAGCACCGGCAGATTCGAAAAATAGACAGCCGGGTTGCTGTCTGCTGATTCCGGAAGCCTGAACAGTGCAGAAAAACAGGATTTGAACATGGTTTTCACCCCTCCCGGGAAGGAAACGGACTGCCGGTCCGTTATCATTACCGAATGACGGTTTTTTCGACGGGACGAACCGTAATTCCTTCCGGCGGCGGCGCTTTGATTGACACCCCTCCGGAAAGGAAGTACAATGTTTGCATTAGTTCCGTGAACGATTCCGAAAGGAAGGAAATGTATATGAAGAGAACGGGTTTGCTATTGAAAGTGGCTGCTTTGCTGGCGGCATTGCTGATGCTGACAACAGCCACGGCCTTTGCACAGGCCGAAGCTCCCGCAGACTGGGACGGGATGGTGTTTTCCCTGACCTGGTTTGACGGGAACGGTGAACAGCAGACCGCCCAGGCTGTTCCGGTATACGAACAGCCGGGAAGCTTCTGGATCTGCATTCCGGGCGACGTGAATGCGGCCGGTCTGTTTTTTGACGCCTCCCATCCATGGCACGAATATACATTTGATCCCATGCCGGGTACAGCACTGCCGGTTCCCGCCGATGCCGGGGACAGACTGAATCCCGATACTCCCTATTTTGTGATTACGGCTTCTGAATATGATATTTATTATTCTTTCCGTCTGTATATTTCTTTTACGACGGCAATGCCGGTAATCGAGCTGTATACACCGGAACCGACGGAAGAACCGACACCGGAACCGACGGAAGAACCGACACCGGAACCGACGGAAGAGCCCACACCGGAACCGACGGAAGAACCGACACCGGAACCGACGGAAGAACCGACGCCGGAACCGACGGAAGAACCGACACCGGAACCGACGGAAGAGCCCACACCGGAACCGACGGAAGAACCGACACCGGAACCGACGGAAGAACCGACACCGGAACCGACGGAAGAGCCGACACCGGAACCGACGGAAGAGCCGACACCGGAACCGACAGAAGAACCCACACCGGAACCGACAGAAGAACCCACACCGGAACCGACGGAAGAACCCACACCGGAACCGACAGAAGAACCCACACCGGAACCGACAGAAGAACCCACACCGGAACCGACAGAAGAGCCGACACCGGAACCGACAGAAGAGCCGACGCAGGCACCGACGGATGAACCTGCCGCAGAACCGGCAGCCTTTATTTCAGCAGAAGCTCTTCCCGTCGGACAATACCTGAATATTTACGGAAGGACCAACGCGAATGTCAATTTCCGCTCCGGCCCATCCAAGGACACCAATAAAAAAGGAAGCCTGAGCTCCGGAAAAACAGTCTATATTATTATCAACGAAACCGGCAGAGACAATGCGGTCTGGTCCAGAGTCAACGTGGACGGAGACGAAGGATACCTGAAGAGCGAATTTGTCGATGTCATGAGTCCGGAAGACAGTGACCGGTACAACCTGGCCCAGTTCAGTCCTGCTCCTGTGTATACCGCGACACCAGCACCCACAGAAGAACCTACAGCTGAGCCGACTGCGGAACCGACAGCCGAACCGACGGCTGAGCCGACTACGGAACCGACAGCCGAACCGACGGCTGAACCGACAGCGGAACCGACAGCCGAACCGACGGTTGAGCCGACAGCGGAACCGACAGCCGAACCGACAGCCGAACCGACAGCCGAACCGACAGCCGAACCGACGGCTGAGCCGACTGCGGAACCGACAGCCGAACCGACAGCGGCACCTGCTGAAGTACTGCCCCAGACGCCGGATGAAGAGCCTGCAGCGCAGCTGAAAGCGGAGTCTCTTCCAATCGGACAATACCTGAATGTTTACGGGACCACCAATGCGAAGGTAAACTTCCGGGCGGCTCCTTCCACCGACGCTGCACGCAAGGGAACCCTGAGTGCGGGTGAGAACGTCTATATCATTATGAATGAAGTCGGGGGCGACGGATCCATATGGTCCCGGGTCAGCGTCAACGGTGATGAGGGATACCTGAAGAGTGAGTTCCTGGATGCAATGAGCCTGGACAACAGCAACCGCTACAACCAGAGCCAGTCAAGCCCCGCACCTGTATATACCGCGACACCGGCTCCCACGGAAGCGCCGACAGCTGAACCGACTTCAGTGCCGGCAGCTGAACCGACTGCAATACCGACAACTGAACCGACGGCAGAACCGACTTCCGAGCCGGCTGTTATCATGACCGCCGAATCGCTTCCTGTCGGACAGATGATCAATGTTTACGGAGTTACCAACGCAAAGGTAAACTTCCGCGCAGCACCGGCTTCTGACTCTGCGCGGAAGGGGAGCCTGAGCAGCGGAAAACATGTCTATATCATCCGGAATGAAGTTGGAAGCGACGGCTCGATCTGGTCCAGCGTCAATGCAGACGGCCAGGAAGGATACCTGAAGAGTGAATTCATCAATGTGCTGAGTCTGGATGACAGCAACCGCTACAACCAGGCCCAGCCGAGCCCTGCACCGGTTTACACATCCACTCCGGCTCCGACTGCAGAGCCCACATCGGAACCGACGGCAGAGCCGACTCCGGTGATTACCCCGGAACCCACGGCAGTTCCAACGGAGAAACCCACTCCGGAACCGGTGGAAGTGGATGAAATCCAGAACCGTTATGTAAAAACCAGCAAAAACGTCAACTTCCGGAAGGAAGCCAGTACGAATTCCACCCTGCTCAAAAAGCTGAAACCGAATACAATGGCCTATCTGATCCGAATGGTGCTGAATGATAAGGATGAAGAATGGGCTCATATCATGGTGGACGGGCAGGAAGGCTATATCAAATGGGAGTTTGTTGAAAATGGCCTGACGCTGCAGGAAAGCCGGGACTATGACGCCGCCCAGGCGACTCCGGCACCGGTATATTCTCCGGACAGATTCCGTGAAGAAGAACCGGCAAAGCCGACCCTGGCACCGACCGCTGAACCGACCGTGGAACCGACTGCAACACCCGAACCGACTCCGGAACCGACCCCGGAACCGACAGCTGAGCCGACTGCCACGCCGGAACCAACTGCAACTCCGGAGCCGACCGCCAGCCCGGAACCGACCACTGAGCCGACGCCCACAGCGCCGCCGACTCCCGCACCGACACAGGAACCCTATCAGCGGGTTGGACATGCTGTAACAATCGGTGACGGCATCTATGTCCGGAACTGGCCTGGAAGCATGAGCGTCATCATCGATGAACTGCCCGCAAACAAGGTGGTTTATGTGACCGGACAGGAATATGTGGACGGAGTTGCCTGGCATGTTGCCCAGTATGACGGCACATCCGGATATATCCGGGCGGATATGCTGCGCATGATGAGCTCGATGGAGGAAGCGGCTTTCCTGGAGGAAGCCACCCAGACAGAGGAACCGGAACCGGTGATTACGCTTCCGCCGTATAACCCGGACAGCCTCAGCTGCTATGGTTACGTCTCGGCTGATTCCGTCAATTTCCGCAGCGAACCCAGTATGAACGGAAACAAAATCGGACGGCTGAAGAAATACGCTCTGTGCATCGTTTATGATACGATCAGTCAGGGAGGAGACCAGTGGCTGCGGGTCAGCTACAATGGCCAGACAGGCTATGTGAACGGCGGCTATTTCAAACAGATGACCGTCAGTGAGGCAGATGCGTTCTTTGGTTCTCCCCAATACCTGGAAGGAATCGCAAACAATACGGAGCCTTCTTCCGGCAAGACGAACCCGGGTTCATCCCAGCCTGCAACCACCGGAACGCCGACCGGCGTTGTTTCCGCGGAAGACCAGCGTGTTAATACCTGGACCAATCCCAACAGCGAAATCAAGGTAAGCTATAAGCCGTTTGATCCGTTTGCGACGCCGGCACCGCTCCCTGAGAACAGCAGCAGCACCCCCGGAAATACCGAATACCTGGACTCCCTGGCAGAGAGAATCCGGAACGGAAGCCTGAAGGAGGAAGACCTGCAGAATACGCTGGAGATCGCCTACCAGGATAACAGCAACAAGGAAGAAACGATTGCGGCGGCTATCGGGTATATCCGGGAAAAGACCGGCACCGGAACGGCCCAGCCGGCTGAAAGCCCGGTACCGACCGAAAGCCCGGAAACAAAGGAAAATATTACATATGAACAGGACGCCGGGCAGGGCGGAGGGTTCGGATGGCTGATCGGGGGAATCTTCGTGCTCGGCGCTGCCGGAGCCGGATATGCGGTATACGCCAACCGGAACAGGAAACGCGAAGCCGCCCAGCGGATGGCCCAGAAGCGTGTCGCACAGCAGCGTGCGCAGAACGCCGGAACAGCCAAGCCCCAGAACACCCCGGCAGTGAGGCCTCAGGCATCTGCAGCAGGCCGGCCGCAGCAGCCCGGAACAGCACGGCCGGGTGCCGTGGCAGAACCCGGCGCTGCCCAGCAGGCAGCCCGGATCAGGACCGGAATCTATACGGGAAACAACGGAACGGCTGTTCCCAGGCCTAACGGAACAAATGCCGGAGGACAGGCAACCGTGAAGCCATACTCCAGGAATGTGGACAATCCATACGGACGATACACATCCGGGACCGAAGACGATGCGGATTACACCGCTTCATTCAAACCGGAAGGAAACCGGGAAACCAGCACGGTATCCCGGCGCAGAAGGAATCCGGATCAGACAAAAACGGAAAGCTGAACCGGCTTTCGGACGGAGAGACAGAAATGACCAGAAAAAGTACCGCTGAACGCAAAAAGAGCATGCTCAGGATTGGAGCGCTTGTCCTTGCAGGCATTATGCTTGGGAGTGTAGTACTGGCAGCTATACTGCAGGGCGTAGTCTGATTTTCCGGCTGTGGCAGAGAAAATGGAGGTGAAACCGGTGAAGGATCCGGGGAACAGGAAGGTATCACTCGGTACGCGGGTGATGCTAGTAGTGACCCTTCTGGTTCTGATCGGATCGGTTATGATCCTGATCCGGTTTTCCTCCGGCAGGTCCATTGACCTGACCGGTGCCGGAATGAATCCCCTGAATCTGGAAGAAAGCTATACCGGCCCGGATGAAGTTACCGGCAAGCCGGGAAATACTCCGGAACCGGACCGGGACAACGAAACAGCTGATCTTCTGCATGAAACTGCATCCGGTGTTTCCGCACCGCCGGAAGCCACTCCGGTGACTGCAGCTGCCGAACGGAGCTTTACCATGACGGTGGCCGGTACGGTGGCAATGGACGGCGAAGTCCGGAAAAACAGCTACCTTTCAGATTCCAGGACATATGATTTCTCGGATGTTTTGAGCCTTCTGAAAAATGAAATCCGGTCTGATCTGAATGCGGTTTTCCTGGAAAATATCATCAGCGACGAGGAAAAGGTCTCCGATACGGTTACACCGTCTTCCGTGGCCAGGGTCCTGAAAAATGCCGGTTTCCAGGTTGCAGCATGCGGATTTGCCAACGCATGGGCCAAGGAAAGCGGCGGAGTTTCCTCCACCCGGACAAACCTGAGGGAAAACGGTATTTCACCGGCCGGAATATTCGAATCCGGAGACCGGGAACGGGTCAGCATCACTGTGGTTCAGGGAATCCGGATTTCGATTCTGTCATATACGGACACCGTTTCTGCTTCCACCCGGAAGAAAATGGATAAAAAGGAAGAATCCGATACTGTGCCGGCGGCAGAAAGCGAACGGATTGCAGCAGATATTACCGAAGCCCGGAACCGCGGCGCGGAAGCGGTGATTGTCCTGATGAACTGGGGCAAGGTCGGAAAAACGCCGGATAAAGCCCAGAAAGCGCTGGCCCAGAGCATTGCGGATGCGGGGGCAGACCTGATTATCGGAGCCGGAAGCCGGGTTCCGCAGGCGGCAGAGTATCTTACTGTACAGCAGCCGGACGGAAATGAAAAAGAGATCCTGTGTATCTGGAGCCTGGGAACCGTACTGAGCGGAGACCGCTCCAATATCAGGAGGATTTCCGGGTACCTGCTGCACGTCCGCATTCATATGACCCGGGACGGTAAAGCTGCAGTGGAACAGCCGGAGTATACGCCGCTTTATACATGGCGGTACCGGCAGGACGGCCAGTACTATTACCGGTGCCTTGCCGCCAACCGGACCCCGCCGGACGGAATGGACAACGAACAGATCAAAAACATGGACAAGGCAGCAGAGGCTGTGCGGAGTGCCCTGGCCGGTTCTCCGCTGTCAGAACGATAGGAAGGGAAAATGATCTCTGTGAATCCTTTTCGTGAAGAACTGAGGAGTATTCTGGACGCCCTGGAAACGGAACGTCCCGCAGTGCTCCGGCGAAGCCGGTCCGAAGAATGGCTGTATGCTACCGACCTTCCTGCAGCAGCTTCAGAGAACACGCTGAATGATTTCATCAACCGGGCGGGTAAGGCTGGATGGAAGCTGGTAAGGGAAGGCGGATGGATTCTGCTGGACCGCAAAGACGGCGTATTTCTGCCCGGATTCATTCCGGAGGAGTGTACAACCGGCCCGGCAGCTGCATGCTGCAGAAGCCTGCTGGAACGACATCGGAACCATCTGGCCCCTTCAGACGGGAACACCGAGAGGATGCTGCTGAAAGCAGGAGAGGAAAGCCGGGAATCCTATGAGGAAGCATGCCGGAAACTGCATGCCCGGTGGGCAGAACGGCTCCGCGGCCATCAGGGAATTCCGGCTGTGCATATGACTTTTTTCGGCGGAGGGAAATGATATGGTTATCCGGCAGATTCATCACGCAGAATTCCTGATTGAAACGGAAAGCGGATTCCGGATTGCAACGGATCCTTATGACAGTTCCTGCGGCTACCCGGTTGAAGCGGTAAAAGCGGACGCGGTCCTTGTTTCCCACGGACATCGGGATCACAATGCGGTGGAGAACATCACCGGCCATCCGGCTGTGATCAGCGGGGAAGGGACATTCTCCCCGGACCCGATGATCCGGATTACTGCCATCGCCGGGTACCATGATGACGAAGAAGGCAAAAAAAGAGGAACAACATTGCTGTTCCTGATCGAAGCAGAAGGACTGCGGGTGGTTCATCTGGGTGACCTGGGCTGTGCGCTGAATGAAGAACAAATCCGGAAATTGTTCCGGCCTGATATCCTGATGGTTCCGGTCGGTGGCTTCTTTACGATTGACGGGAAACAGGCGGCTGAAACAGCTAAAATCCTGGAGGCCCGCACGGTCCTGCCGATGCACTATAAAACACAGTATATTTCCGGATGGCCCATTTCCGGACCGGAGGATTTCCTGAAAGCTTATTCCGGAAAGGCAGTATTACAGGATGCGGAAGCGCTCAGGGTTACATCCGGCGATATGGAATGCCAGCCGCAGGCAGTGCTGTTCCGGCAGTGACAGGGGTATACAAAATCAGGGAACCGGCATAGCATAGCCGGTTCCTTTTTTATTCCTGTTCCAGGATGCAGACAGCGGCTGCGACTCCGGCATCATGCGTAATGCTTAAAAGGATCCGGCTCCCGGCGGTCCTTTCTGCCAGACGGCCGTTCAGGCGGAAATACGGGGTTCCGGTCTGCGTATGGAGGATTTCTGCCTCCTTCAGGTTAAAATCAATTCCGGATCCCAGCGCCTTAGCCAGGGCTTCGCGGGCCGCAAAAAGGCCGGCCAGCGTCTGTGCGGCACCTTTCCCCTTGGTGTGAACATAACGGATTTCATCCGGCGTAAACCAGCGGTTCATGAACCGTTCATCCGCCATCAGCTTTTCCATTCGGGAGATTTCACAAAGATCAATTCCAATACCGTTACACATATCCATTCACCCCTCTGACGGATACATTACCGCAGGTAGCGAAGAACCGCCGGCCTTAGGCAAGCCGCACCGCTGCGGGCCAGGGCGGCTGCATCATTCCCGGCCGGGGTTTCATCCACGACCCGGATATCCCACACGGAGTTCGGCCTCCTTACTATCAGATGTTGCATCGGCTGGCAGCATTATACAACATCTTGATGTTTTCATCAATTACAGGTATAATACTCAAGTTGATTCCATTGTAATTTTCTTTCCGGAGGGGGCGCAGGTTCATGCTGAATCCAGGACGTATGATTATGTCGCTGCAGCAGAATATCGGCAAGGCGATTGTCGGCAAGGAGGAAGCCGTTGAATATGCGCTGATTGCATTGCTGTGCAAAGGCCATGTGCTGATTGAAGATGTGCCGGGCGTCGGGAAGACGACACTGGCCAGCGCGCTGGCCCGGTCACTGGACTGTACATTCCGGAGAATTCAGTTTACGCCGGATCTGATGCCGTCGGATGTAACCGGCTACACCCTGATCAACATCAAGACAGGTGAAATGGAATATCGGGAAGGGGCAGTAATGAGCCAGATCGTTCTGGCGGATGAGATCAACCGTACCAGCCCCAAAACCCAGTCCGCCCTGCTGGAGGTTATGGAAGAGCATCAGGTAACAGTGGACGGGGAAACCCACCCGCTGCCGCGGCCGTTTATTGTGCTTGCCACCCAGAACCCCGGAGAATTTGTCGGAACTTATCCGCTGCCGGAAGCCCAGGTTGACCGGTTCTTCCTGCGTATATCCATCGGATACCCGACTGTCCAGCAGGAAATGGATGTCCTGGAGCGCTATTCCGGAAGCATTCCGCCAATGGCAACGATTGAACCTGTCTGCAGCGCCCAGGATGTGATTGCCATGCAGGACCAGGTGACGCGGGTTTACTGTTCACCGGAGGTAAGATCCTATGTGGCGACACTGGCAGCCGCGACCCGTGAGGATCCTTCCTTCACACTGGGGGCATCCACGCGGGCGGCCATTGCACTGCTGCGCGGGGGCCAGGCCTGCGCGCTGCTGGACGACCGGGATTTTGTGCTTCCGGAGGATATCCAGCACATGTTCCTTCCGGTTCTTGCCCACAGGATGGTCCTTTCACCGGAAACAAAAATGAAAGGGATCCAGACGGAGCAGATTCTGCTGAACATTCTGCAGAACACCGCGGTCCCCGTTAAATTATGAAGAGCCATCTGATGATGCCGGCCGGGCTGTTTGCGATGCTGCTGACCGCGGCGATGTCGACCGGCAGCACACTGCTGTTTGTTCTCGCAATCATGGTTGCGCTGACGGTATTTGTTTGCCTGATCAGCGTAATATGGGCTTCCGCGACTGTTCGTATTACCGCTGAGATAGAGGACCAGACGGTTTACCGGGGAGAACATACCACGCTTGTGCTGGGAGTGAGCCACGGCGGGTGGATTCCGGTCGCACCTGTGATCCTGGAAATCCCGTCCATGAGCGGCGGGGATAGCCGGAAGATCCGGCTGAAGGATATTCCCGGCCGCGTTCAGAGCCTTCGGATGCCGATTGATGCTGCACATGTGGGCATTTACACATCAGGAATACAAACCTGCATGATAGAAGATATGCTGGGAATGTTCCAGCGGGTGATCCGTCCGGATGAGACGGTTTATTCACTGACGGTGCTTCCGCGCGTTTTTGATGTGGACCCGCTGGTGATGGCGCCCGGCGATCCCGGCAGTGAACTGATGGCGCGGGCCAATGAGGATCTGAATGCTCCTTCTGATATCCGGGCCTACCAGCCCGGTGACGCGATGAAGAAAATCCACTGGAAGCTTTCAGCCAGAAAACAGGAACTGATTGTGCGGAAGTTTGAAGAGCCCCTGCTGCAGGAGGTCCTGATCCTGATGGATTGCTCGAGGCCGCCGTTCCATGGAGATTCCCAGGCGGAAGCCGATATCCGGGACACGCTGCTTGAGACAGCAGCATCCCTGTTTTCTGCCCAGATGCGGACAGACCACGAAATCCGGATGCCGCTCACCGGCAGCAGGCCGGCAGAGGCGGACCGCAGCATTGGTACGACTATTGCACTGAAGTATCTTGCCGGAGTCGATTTTTCTGAAACAGACCGGTTTGAACGGGTGCTTCAGATGGAAAGCAGCCGGATGAGCAAAGTCGGCTGCGTGGCAGTGGTAACAGCACGTCTGAACTATGCGATGGTGGATATCATGACCCGGATTCACAGGACCGGCCCCAACCTGCGCCTGTACCTGGTGACATCCACCCCGGAAGACGCGAACGTGCTGCCTCTGATATCAAGGCTGCAGCACAGTGAGATCGAAGTAGCCTATGTGACGCCGAATGCCGGGTAAACGGGATTTGGATTCGGGAAGGAGGGAGACCGGATGGGCATGAAAATCCGCGCAAGGGCAGTCCATGCGCTGATTGCTTTTCTTTTGTCTGCCGGACTGATCATGCCGCTGCTTGGCGTGATGGATCCCTCTCTCTTTGATTCGGGGATGCTGCTCCTTTCCGCAGCCATTATCATCGTGCTGGAAGCTGCCTGCCTGCATCGGATATCAGTGATCGCGGTGACTGGGGCCGGACTGGCCGGATTACTGGTCTGGCTGACAGGAAGCGGATCCCGGATGATGTCGGATTATGTGATGGCGATGGCCCTGCGGATGCATGGAATCCAGTCGGCGCTTCCGCTGATTGCCAGGCAGGCGATGCGGATTACCACGATCGCCATGACCATGATCTGCTTCACGGTGACAATCCGAAGGGCGACATGCCTTCCGTCCCTGCTGCTCTGTATCGGTGTTGCACTGATGACATGGTTTTCAGAGCGCCAGGATCTGCTTCCGTGGATGCTCCCGGCCCTGGCAGCTGTGCTGACACTGATCCTGATCACCCGGAATGAAGAAACCCCGGCACTCCGTGTTCTCCCATGGGCTGCACTGATCACTGTACTTGCTTTCCTGCTGGGCGGGGGATGTACGGAAGTGCCTGCGTTGAAGAATAAGGCGGATGATATACGCCAGGCGATTATGGACCGCCTGTTTTTTACGGAAGCCCGGGATGTTTTCTCGCTTTATGCAGTCGGATATTCGCCGCAGGGACAGGATCAGCTGGGCGGCAAACCCAATCCGGAAAAAACACCGGTTATGCAGGTGAACACTCCGCGTACCACATATCTGCGCGGCACAATTTACGATGCCTATACGGGGCGCTCCTGGGGCAACACAGCAGGCGGACGCAGGTATCTGTGGCAGTCCGGCCGGATGGAGAGCAACAGGCGCCGTCTGTTTGACCAGGGCCTGCCGCCGGATTCCATCCAGAATTCACTGAGCGGAACGGAAACGATCCGTATTCGTCTGCTGAATGAAAGCCCCTCCACGCTTTTTGTACCGCAGCGGGTCCGGGAACTGATTCCCGGAGCGGATCTGGTTCCTTATTTTTCCGATGCATCCGAAATTTTCATTACGCGGAATCTTCAGGACGGGGATACGTATACAGTCCGGGCACCATTGTTTACCTCCGACGATGCAGGAATCGGAGCCCTGCTGGATTTCTGCGCTGCGAAGAGCGATACGGGGTGGGAAGATGTTCCGGAGATCTATACGGCACTTCCGGATCATCTGGAAGAGTCCGTATACGACCTGGCCCGGAAGATCACTGCAGGGGTCAGCAACCCGTATGAAAAGGCAGCCGCAATTCAGAACTGGCTGAGGAACAACTGCCGTTATACCCTGGATGTCAGTGAACATCCGGAGAACATCGATTTTGTGACCATGTTTCTGTTCCAGACCCGGAAAGGATACTGTACATATTTCGCGTCGGCAATGACAGTGCTGTGCCGGATGGCCGGACTGCCGGCACGGTATGTGGAAGGATACCTGGCGGAGCCGGGTGCCGGCGGAGAGGCACTGGTAACAGGAGAAAACGCACATGCGTGGACCGAAGTCTGTTTTAAGGGCTTCGGATGGCTGACATTTGATGCGACTCCCAAAACACGAAATGCATCACAGAACGCCCAGCCGCCGGAAAACCCATCTGCACCGGACGCAGCTCCGTCCCCGGATCCCATAACCAACACAGAGAATGCCACGCCGACCCCGGAAGCGGATCATCCGAATCCGACGCCGGAACCGGAACCGACGAGTCCGCCGGATTCCGGGACAGTCCCGCCGCAGGACTCCGATTCCGGGCGTACGGACAACGGCGGGTCAGGCGGATTTCCCTGGTTGATTTTGCTTGCAATCCTGCTGCTGACCGCACTGGCAGCCCGGATCACGGTGACATCCCCGGTGCTTCGTGAAAAGCGGGCCGGATCGGAGGAAAAAAAGACGGAGATCTGGATTCAGGAAGTATCTGATCTGTTTGCAGCTGAAAACCTGACCCGGAAGAACGGGGAATCGCCGATTGCATTCACCCGGCGGATTGACCGGATGGGGCCGTTCTCCACATCGGTTGAGCCGGTCGGAAGGATTGTATCGGTGCTGCGGTATTCCGCAATGCAGCCCGGACAGGAGGATACCGGATTTATCCGGGATACGGCTGTACTCCTGAAGTCAGAACTCAGCCGGCCTGGACATGTGCGGTACTGGATGCGGCGCGTGTTTCTTCCCGCCGCGCGGCGCAGCTGGAGCCGGTAAGCCGGGGATGGTTCTTGTCAAACCGGAAGAATCCCATTATAATGAAATAAAGTATATGTCTCGGACAGAAAGGATGCTGAAGTATGACGATTCGTGAAAATTATGAACAGTGGCTGAAAGACTTCGCGGATGATGCGGAAACGGTTCGGGAACTTCTGGAAATCCGGGATGATGAGAAGGAAATTGAAGACCGTTTTTATACCGAACTGAGTTTCGGTACCGCCGGAATGCGCGGCGTACTTGGCGCCGGTATGAACCGGATGAATAAGTATAATGTCCGCCGTGCGACAAAAGGCCTGGCCGGGCATTTGCTGAAGAACCCGGCAGACGCGGCGCGCGGTGTCGTCATTGCTTATGACAGCCGGCGGTTCAGCGCTGAATTCGCCAGGGATACTGCCCTGGTACTGTGCGCGGAAGGCGTACCGGCTTTCCTGTTTGACGCACTGCGGCCGGTTCCGGTCCTGAGCTTTGCGGTCCGGCATCTGCATGCGGCAGCCGGCGTGGTGATAACGGCCAGCCATAATCCGCCCCAGTACAACGGATACAAGGTATACGGGGAAGACGGTGCCCAGGTGGCTCCTGAAATCGCAGAAAGCATTACCCGGGTTATCCGTGCCACAAAGTATACCGAATGCCGCCTGATGGATGAGCAGGAAGCGCTGGACAAAGGGCTGCTGAAAATCATCGGAAACAAAGAAGTGGACGATGACTATATTGCCAGAATCAAGACGCTGAGTATCAATCCGGAACTGCTGAAGAAGGAAGGTCCCAGGCTGAATATCGTGTACACGCCCCTTCATGGCAGCGGAAACGTACCGGTCCGCCGTGTGCTGAAGGAAATCGGGCTGACCAACGTTGCGGTGGTGAAGGAACAGGAAATGCCGGATCCGAATTTCAGCACGATCAAGGTCCCGAATCCGGAAGATCCGGGTGCTTACGAGCTTGCATTCAAAAAAGCCGCAGAAGTCGGCGCCAGCGTGATCTTTGCGACAGATCCCGACTGTGACCGGCTGGGCGTTGCCGTTAAGGACGGTTCCGGTGAGTGGCATCTCCTGAGCGGTAACCAGATCGGCTGCGTACTGCTTCATTACATCCTTTCCAGCAAGCAGAAAAGCGGAACGCTGCCGGCCAACGGGGCTGCTGTCAAGAGCATTGTTTCCACCAGCCTGGCCAACCGGATCTGCGAAAGCTTCCATGTAAAACTCTTCGAAACGCTGACCGGATTCAAGTTTATCGGCGAGAAGATCCAGCAGTTTATGGACAGCGGGGATTATACCTTTCTGTTCGGATTTGAGGAAAGCTATGGCTTCCTGAGCAGCACATTTGTCCGGGACAAGGATGGTGTAAATGCGAGCCTGCTGATCAGTGAGGTTGCCTGTGCCTGCATGGCGGAAGGTATTACCCTGTATGACCGTGTCCAGCAGATTTTCCGGGAATACGGCTATTATGTGGAGAATGTGGTCTCCACAACGCTGCCCGGAAAGGACGGACTGACACGTATGAAAGAGATCATGACCGGCCTGCGGAACAATCCGCCGAAGGAAATTGCCGGCCTGAAGGTGACAGCGGTCCGCGATTACCTGAAGGGAACAAGGATGTCAGGCGGAACGGAAGAGCCGACCGGGCTTCCCATTTCGGATGTACTGTACTTTGAACTGGAAAAAGGATGCTGGGTATGCGTACGTCCTTCCGGAACGGAGCCAAAGATCAAACTGTATGTGAACAGCAATGATTCGGAGCAGGCAAAGGCGGAAGAACTGAACCGGCGGCTGTGTGAAGCCAGCAAGGCGCTGATGGCATAATCAATATCAAGGTCCCGGAACGGGGCAGACGGAGGACTACCGGACATGTTTGGCAGAATGATGAATAACTACTATTACGGAAAGAGCGGAAAGGGAGATTTCCGGAAGGAGGACCTGCCCGAAACGCGTTCCCAGCTTTTCCGGGATACGCTGCGCACACGGCTTTCCGCGCTTTGCCGGCTGAATCTGCTGTACATGCTGGTCTGGCTGCCCACGATGATTGTGATCATGGTGTCTGCAATGAATATGTATTCCACACTGACCAATTTTGCCCTGATCCAGGATAATAATTATCCGGCATATGTGGAGATGATGCAGAATTCCGGGGTGGAGAATGTCATCTCTGAGGAAGAATTCGGCTCACTGGTTTCCCAGAAGGATGAATTGGGCACCTATATGAACTCCACCCTGAGGGCTTCCCTGACCAGGCTTCTGCTGTGGCTGATTCCCTGTATCGCAATTACCGGTCCGTTTACAGCCGGCCTGAGCTATGTGACCCGGAACTGGGCACGGGATGAACATGCGTTTGTATGGACTGACTTCAAGGACGCGGTCAGGGAGAACTGGAAGCAGGCCCTCGTGATCAGCGCTGTTACCGGGTTCCTTCCGCTGGCGGTATATGAAGGATGGAGCTTCTACGGGGAGATGGCATCACAGAATATGATCCTGATTATTCCGCAGGTGCTGGTGATTCTGGTCGGCCTCATCTGGGCGATTTCCGTGACCTATATGTATCCGATTATTGTGACCTATGAACTGAAGATGAAGGACGCTCTTCGCAACGGCCTGCTGCTTGGGGTGGCGCGCCTTCCGTTCAGTGTCGGCATCCGGCTGCTTCATTGCGTGCCGGCGCTCATTTTCTTTGCTGCTGTCTGGTTCTTCGGACTGGACCTGATGATCGGACTTATGATCCTGGGCGGCTATTATATGCTGATCGGTTTCTCACTGAGCCGTTTTATCACTGCCAGCTATACAAATGCCGTGTTTGACCGGTATATCAACAGCCGGATTGAAGGCGCCAAGGTCAACCAGGGGCTGAAGGCTCCGGAAGACGATGAAGATGAAGACGAAACTGAAAACGGGACGGATCCGGAATAACAGGCAGCGGGGAAGGTAACGACATGTATCAGGCATTTGCCGAACTGTACGATGAACTGATGGATGACGTAGACTATGAAAGCTGGGCGGATTATTATACCCGCCTGCTTTCCATTTACGGCATCCGGAACGGTAAAATCTGCGAATGCGCCTGTGGTACAGGCGGGCTGACCATTCCGCTGCACCGGCGCGGTTTTCAGATGACCGGTGTGGATATCAGCCGCGAGATGCTGTGGGAAGCAGCCCAGAAATCCCGGAAACTCGGGATTGCGATGCCGTTTGTCCAGCAGGATATGAAAGCACTGAATCTCCACCGGCCGATGGACGCTGTACTGGCAACATGTGACGGTGTGAATTACCTGCTGACGGAGGAGGATCTTCTCAGTTTCTTCCGGGCAGCACATCGGGCAATCAAACCGGGCGGTGCCCTGGTATTTGACGTATCCACTCCATATAAACTGAAGAATGTGCTGTGCAGCGGACTGATGGCGGAAGATCGGGAGAATATTACCTATATGTGGCAGAATTCCTGGAATGAGCGCCAGAAGACCGTCAGCCTGGATCTTGTTTTTTTTGTTCGTGAAAAGGAAAACCAGTACCGCCGGATTGAGGAACACCAGAAACAGCGGGCCTGGGATGAGAAAACACTGAAGGAAAACCTCTGGCATGCCGGATTCCGGGCGGTCAGCATATACGGGGATTTTACCCTGAACAGCAGCACGGACGGAAATCAGCGGTGGCATGTTGCTGCTACCCGGGCGGAGGATGAGGAATAAACCGGAGAAAGGGAAGACCATGGCAAACAGGGATGAAATGCTTCAGATCGATCTGTGCGGCGGACAGGTGCGGGTGATGCTCTGCGAAACGACACAGACGGTTCAGCGCTGTACCGATATTCATGAGTGTACACCGGTTTGTTCTGCTGCCCTGGGAAGGCTGATGACCGGCACGGTGATGCTGGGAATCATGATGAAGGGCGAAGATGAATCGGTAACTGTGACGATCAAGGGAGACGGCCCCATGGGCTCTCTGGTCGCGGTTGCGGATCACGGAAAAGTCCGTGCCTGCGCGGATGATACGCAGGTTGAGCTTCCGCTCCGGGAGGACGGGAAACTGGATGTCGGCGGCGCTGTCGGCCATTCCGGCCGGATGAGCGTGATCAAGGATCTGGGACTGAAGAAAAATTACATCGGCCAGAGCGAGCTTGTGAACGGCGAGATTGCAATGGATTTCGCCCAGTATTTTACCGTATCGGAACAACAGCCAAGCCTTGTGGCACTGGGGGTGCTGGTCAGCGGAAGCAGGATCCTGAAAGCCGGCGGACTGCTGATTCAGCCGCTGCCCGGATGCCCGGATGAAATCATTGATCAGCTGGAGCTGAGGAGCCCGATGTTTGCCGATATCAGCCGGGAAATGACATTCGCTCCGATTGAACAGCTGTGCAGCGACTGGTTCCGCGGAATGGATCCGGTTATTCTGGAACGGACGCCGATATCCTATCAGTGCACATGCTCACGGGAACGGATGGAGAAGGCACTGATTTCCCTCGGACGGAAGGACCTGACCAGCCTCATCGATGAAGACCACGGTGCCGAACTGGTTTGCCATTTCTGCCGCAGCCGTTATGCTTTTTCCGAGGATGACCTGAGAGAACTGATCCGGAATGCTTCAGAAAACGGAGGAGAGAAACCAGATGAAAATGCCGATTGTGAACTTTGATGAGCATTTTGCGGAATATGTATCTGAATGGATGAAAGCCCATCAGAGTGAATACAGCAACTTTGACGAGATGGAAGAGGATATGCCGCGGGTATATATGAACTTCCTGAACACCCGCGCGAAATGGCTCGGCAATGTAACGCCCGGCGCGTATTTTACCCAGTTCGAGGATCCCAAGGTACTGGTGGACTGGATGAACCAATACTGCGCGGAACGGGTACCGCTGCCGGAACCGCTGCTGGAACAGATTTCCTTTGTCGGGAAGCCCTGTGAAAAACGACTGACCGCGCTGCTGAAGGATGAGGAATCGGAAGAAGAGGCACGGATGACTGCCATTGAACTGCTGCGTGAGATGGACAGCACGATGCCTAAAATGCTGTATATCAACTGGCAGCTGGACCGGGAAGAAAAGGATGATATGAAGGACAAGGCCCTGGAAAGCCTGACTGCCATGGGGGAAACCGTTGTCCAGCCAATTCTGCAGAACCTGAATCAGGCGTGCCCGGCCGGACAGGAAGCCCTGATGGAGGTGCTGTCCAATTTTCCCGGAGATGACCGGATATTCAAGCTGGCGATCCGGCTGTTTGAAGAGAAAAAAGAACGCCGGGCACTGTTTGCCGGATATCTTGCAAAACTGGGGGATGACCGTGCGCTGCCGGCGCTGATCAGTGCAGCGCAGGAGCCCGGACTTCCATACCTGACGTTTATTGAGGTCCGGAATGCCATCGAAGCTCTCGGCGGCGTATGCCCGGAGCGGGAATATGATGACGATCCGGAGTATGAGGCACTTCGGCAGATGGATCTGACGTGAAGGAAAGCCGGGCTGACAGGCCCGGGCAATGATCTGCGGAAAGCAGGGAGGTGATGGAATGCTGTGTCAGAAATGCGGATATTACAGTGAGAGTGATGAGAGCGTATGCCCGGCATGCGGGCAGATCCTGAAGCATGAGTCCGGCTTCCGTCAGCAGGGAGCCCAGGCAATCCGGCAGGGGAAAAAAGCACGGGAAGCGCTGAAAAACAAAACAGAACAGAAACCGGATGCGGCGGAGACCCGGAGAAGGCGCAGCGGGGCAAGCCATGCCACCATGGAAATACCCGCTGTGGCAGATACCCGCCAGCCGGGACAGGATTATTTTGACCGTTTTACCGTCTCCGAAGATCCGGAGCAGAATCCGGGCAGGGAGATCATCGAGCGCAGGCGGCGGACCATATATGATGATGAGGCTGATCCGGATCAGGCTGCGAAGTATCTGGCATCGGTGGAAGCGAACCGGCGTCCGCATCGGCAGATGGTCAACTGGATGAAGATTGCCGTGATTGCGGCGATCGCCATGATTGTGCTGGCAGCCGGAAGCTTTGGCTTCCTGAAATACACCAATCCCGGGCAGAAAATCCTGGTTCGTCTCGGAATGCATTTTCCGAAGCTGACCATGCAGGTTTCCACTGCCGCGTTATGGGAAGTCGGGGATGAAATGCTGGATTCCGGACGGATTGATGACGCGATTGCGTGCTATGAGAAGGCAAAAGCGCAGGACGAAGATTCTCCGAACCATTATTCGGATCCGGACGGTCTGCTGAATCTTGGCAGCGCCTATGAAGCGGCAGGAATGGTGGATGAAGCCGCGGAGCTTTACAAGTATATATATGAAAACACACCATCCCGGCCGGAGGCTTACATTGCCCATATCCGGATTCTGCAGAACAACGGGCAGGAACGGGAAGCCGGGGAACTGATGAAACAGGCTTACGAGAAGACGGGGGATGCATCCTTCCAGACCCAGCGGAGCGACCTGCTGCCGGTTCCGCCGGAAGCGGAACCGAAGGCCGGCTTCTACAATGCGCTGAAGTCCCTTGTACTGTCTTCCCCCCAGGGGTATGATGTTTATTATACATTCGATGAAAACGCGCTCCTTCCGTACCAGGGAATCCTGTATCAGTATCCGGTTCCGCTTCCGGAGGGGGTCCGGACGCTTCGGGCAGTCGCGGTGAACGGCCAGCTTGTCTCCGATGAAATCAAGGGTACATACCGGATTGCCCTGCCATCACCGATGACTCCCCAGGCCAACCTGGCACCGAATACATATAAAACCAGCCAGCGCGTTAAGCTGAAACCGGGCAAGGATGATATCGGCGATGATCATATCCGGATCTACTATACGATCGACGGTTCCAATCCGGGCCTGAACAGTCCCATATATACCGGGGAGCCGATCCAGCTGGCGAACGGATGGGTGACCCTGAAAGCGATTGCGGTCAACCAGTATGGAAAACCTTCGAATACGCTGGAGGTCAAATACAAAATCGATGCGAATCCCAAGCCCAAGGAAGCATTCAATGCCAGCGACACATTGGATTCACTGAAGCTCGGAAGTACTTCCCAGCAGGAGTTTCAGGAGAAATACGGTGAAGGGACACCGGCCGGCAAGGTGGAGAATGACGGTTTTGATACAGAGTGCCGCCGGTATGTATATCCCTGGGGCTATGCGATCATGAATATGAACAAGTCCCGGAAAACCTGGGTGGTTGTGGAAGTATATTATTCAACACCGGGGACATTCAAAGCGCCTCGGGGAACTGCAATCGGAAGGGCTGAAAAGGACGTAACCAACCAATTCCGGGATATGCTTCAGCTGGAGAACGAAGAAGGGTACCGCGGTCTCTATGAGATTACCAACGGAAAAGGAACCATTACACCATATGAGGACGGTTCCAAGCTGATCCAGTACACGTTCTATTCTTCGGAGAGCAAGTATCTGGTACTGGAATACTATGTCGGAACGGACGGAACGGTGACAGGAATTGACCTGAGGCACAGTGTCAGAACGCCAAACCGTACATAGGCAGAATCGGAAGTACAACCGCAGGAGACAACCATGACAACCGGACCGATTATCGATATACATGCCCATGTGTTTCCCGATGCAATCGCTCAGAAGGCGGCAGGAAGCATCGGGAAATTTTACGGTATGACCGCAAAGCACTGCGGAACAGTCAGGCAGCTGGCCGATGAATATGGCAAAGCCGGGATATGCAGCGGATGCATTCATTCAGTGGCGGTCACACCGCAATATATCCCGGCCATTAACCGGTTTATCGCAGAGACCGTGAGAAATGATCCCGGGAAGTTTACGGGATATGCCGCGATTCATCCCGGGGCGGAAGATATTCCGGGACTCATTGATGAAGTGAGATCCATGGGACTGAAAGGATTCAAAATCCATCCCGACATGCAGCAGTTTGCGCTGGACAGTCCGGAAGCCATGAATATGTTCAGCCGGATTGAAGGGCAGATGCCGGTCATGATCCATACAGGGGACAGGCGGTTTGAATATTCCAACCCGAAACGGATGAAACGGGTTCTGGATACATTTCCGCACCTGATATGCATCTGCGCCCATCTCGGCGGATGGAGCGAATGGGAGGATGCCTGGAAAACGCTTGCGGGGTATGAGAATGTCTATGTGGATACATCCAGTTCCCTGTATGCGTTTACACCGGAGAAAGGACGGGATATGATCCGGCACTACAGCAGGGAACGGGTCCTGTTCGGAACGGATTACCCGATGTGGACTCCCGGAGAGGAGCTGGATCATTTCCGGAAGCTGGAACTGACAGATGATGAAACGGAAAAAATCCTGTACCGGAATGCAGCAGAACTTCTGCAGCTCACCTGAACAGGGTACATCCCATTTCACGGAACTGCCGGATTTTATCCCGAAGCGCATCCTCAGGCACCCCGAAGTGCTCTGACAGGCATGAAAGGCACATATATTCAACCGCGCCGCGGTTGATCAGTTTTTTGGTCAGCGCGCATTCATCCGGAACAAGCGTCCGGCCGCATATACGACAGACCGTCGGAATACCGACGGTCTGTGCTTTTTCGGACGAATTATTCACGGTTTTTTACCAGCCGGCAGAGGTAGAGCTTCATATCATGGCCGGGAACAACGGGGTTGAAGAAATCCGCCTTCCGCCCAAGGTCCTCACCGGTAAACACATCCCGGATCTGCAGGGAGTAACCGGAAGCAACCGGAAGGCCGAGGTCTACCATCTCCACATGAATGACGGACTCGGCATCGGACAGATTGATATAGGCCAATGCAAACTCGCCGCCGGACAGGTGGCGGAAAAGGGTATAGGATGAATCCGGAATGTGACGCCAGGGCATTTCCCCTTCCTTCGGATCCGGATTACCGGTAAAGATGGAACCTTTCCGGATCAGCATCGGAGGCCGTGCCTCCTCATCCTGGTCAATCCGCAGGAGATCCTTGTGCTGCATCAGGGAAACGTATTCCGGCTTCAGGCTGCGCAGGTCTGCTCCCATCATCAGCGGAACGCCGCACAGGCACCAAAGGGAGAACTGCATCCGGTATTCCTCATAGGTACATACTTTACCGAAACCGACGTTTCCGCGTCCATCCATCCCAACGGTCAGCATATCCATGTCGTTGAAACAGCCGACACCGCTCATGCAGAGGTTATCCAGCTGGGATTTGAAGATATCTGTAAAGGATGTATAGTTATCCATAATGTCGCCGGTGGAACGGTACAGATGCGCGCCGATACTCCGCATCCATTTCCATGGTTCCTTCTGGCCCCAGTTGCAGGCAGAGAAAACGATATCCCGCCCTGTGGCCTTCAGCGCCATCGACATCGTCTGGTAGCGGGTACGGCAGTCGCCGGTTTCCGGGAAATTGCAGAAATCATATTTCAGATAATCCACACCCCAGGAGGCAAAGGTTTCGGCATCTGTAAACTCATGATCATAGCTGGAAGGATATCCGGCGCAGGTCATAACGCCGGCACAGGAATACATTCCGAATTTCAGGCCTTTTCCATGAACATAATCCGCAAGGTCCTTCATTCCATGGGGGAATTTTTCCGGATCAGGAACCAGACGCCCAGCGGCATCCCGTTCACGGAGTGACCAGCAGTCATCGATGACCAGATATTCATATCCGGCGTCCAGGTAGCCCTGATCCACCATGTAATCCGCCATTTCGCGGATCAGGGAATCATTGATTTTGTCACCGAATGTGTTCCAGGAATTCCAGCCAAGCGGCGGGCGGACAGCAAGCATAGGGCACCTCCGTATAGTTCATTTTGATGGGATATAAGAATCAGAATGGGGGATCAATTGTGAATTCCCGGCCATCCAGGGCAGGGAGCGCTCCGCCGGTATCCAGCCGCAGGGAGACAGCACACAGCTTCAGGCTGCGGGCTTTATACTGGCGGTTAAAAGCACGGTCACCGTACAGGTCATCCCCAAGGACCGGATGGCCAAGTGCGGCAAGATGCGCCCGGATCTGATGGGTTCGTCCGGTAATCAGGTGAACCCGCAGGCGGGAAACGGGGCCGCTTTCAAGCGTCTCATATCCGGTCGTGATAGGCCTGGCGTTCGGCACGGGATGATCTGTAATGCGGACAACGGCGCGCTGGCTGTCCTTGACCAGGAAAGCACTGCAGACAGAAGCAGGCGGTTTCATTACCCCGCGAACCAGGCAGATGTAGTATTTCTCGATCGTCCGGTTTCGGAAGGCCTCTTCCATGACAGCCAGTGCATGCGCATTCCTGGCAAACAGGCAAAGCCCGCTGGTTTTATTATCCAGGCGGTGGCAGGCAGCGGGCGGAAAGGAAACCGGACCGGAAGCGCAAGCATGCTGAAAGCATAATTCCGTCAGTGAAAGAGACCCGGCAGTATCCGGCTCTACGCTGATTCCGCCAGGCTTATTGACAAGCAGGATATCTTCATCCTCATAGATAATCCGAAGGGATTGCTGGCTGCCGGACAGGGATGACCGATCCGGAAGGTAAATCCTCAGTTCCTGGCCGGACTGCAGGATATCATCCCGGTGAGCCGGGGTTTTGTCCAGCTTGATATCCCGGGAAGCAAACAATTTACGGATGGTACTCTCCGGAAGGTCCGGAAGGAGTTTCCGGAGATAACGGTCCAGCCGCATTCCGGATACATCCGGTGAAATCAGGACGGTTTTCAGCGCCATATTACTGCACCTGAGATGAAGAAAAATACAGCCAGCGGGGAATCTGTCCGCTGAGGTTCTCAAGGGACGCCAGCATTTCACGGGTAGGATAGGAAACCAGCATGGAGGAAAGGACTTCCTTCATGTCTTTATACGGAACTCCCTGCTTTGCCAGAATAATCAGATCTTCCACAGCATCTTCAGGAGAAATCTCCGGCCGGACTGCACCGTCCAGAACGGACAGCATCCGGTCATAAAGCGGGGATTCAAGGTCCATTACGCTGGCAGAAGCAGTGTTCATGGCATCGCTGGTCATGCTTTGGTACGATGACGTACGGGAGAAAGAAGAAAATTTCGTGATCATTCCATCGGGTTCGGCCAGTCCCGGATGCAGCAGAACCAGCTGGCCCTCGCGGTCATATGTATAATCAAAGGCGGCACGCAGCATCCGCTCTGCCAGATCCGGATGCCCTTCCGCACAGGTGCCGGCGAGCAGCGTCTGAAGGTGGCGGAGTGCCGGAGCAGCCTGCATCATTCCCATCAGGTAGAGCGTGTTGTCGATTCCGTCAATCACATGTTCCACAATATCCCGGAGTTTCCGATGCTCATCCCCGGCCAGCAGAATAAGCGCGGTTGCACACAGCTGATGCGGCATATGCAGGATCAGTACATTGTCCTTCCATTCACCGCGGCACCACAGCCGGCGGATCAGGCTGCGGGCAGGGATCAGGTCATTCCAGTCCTGCAGCGCCAGATGCCCGCCGAACAGGACGGTCCGGACCAGGAGATCATGTTCTTCACCGGGCAGAAGCGCCATTTCGGCCGCAAAGCCGGAAAGCACGCGGCTTCGAAGATCGCTCACTCTATGAAGCAGCGGCTGATTCCCGGAAGCCTTGTCCTCCTCGGCATACCAGGAAAGATCATACAGTTTTTCCGCATCCCGGTCCTGGCAGGAAGCGTCAAAAAGGCAGACAGCCGGAAAGCCTGTGAGATCTTTCTCACAGGCCTCCAGCTGATCGGCACGTAAAACACTCATGGTTTTATCGGCCCAGTGATATGGACGGGTATTTCCTCGTCTGAGCATAAGGTTCCTTTCAATCAGAGCTTGAGGATCCAGCCATTCCGGTCTTCCAGTTTTCCATACTGGATACCGGTCAGCGTATCATACAACTTTTGGGAGATGGTGCCGATTCCGCCATCGCCCAGGGTGACTTTCTCATCGCGGAGCGCGAGCACACCGACCGGGCTGATCACCGCGGCGGTACCGGTTCCGAAAGCCTCCGTCAGTTTTCCGGATTTGGCATCGGCAAAGATTTCATTGACATCCAGCCGCTTTTCTTCGGCTTCATATCCGAGCTGGACAGCCAGCTTCAGAACGCTGTCCCGCGTGATGCCGGGCAGGATGGAACCGTTGAGTTTCGGGGTGACGATTTTGTTGCCGTAGGCGAACATCATGTTCATGGAACCGACTTCTTCCACATACTTCTGCTCAACACCATCCAGCCACAGGACCTGGGAGAAACCTTTCTTCTCCGCAATATCACCGGCCAGGATGGATGCGGCATAGTTGCCGGCGCACTTGGTGAAACCAACGCCGCCGCGGACAGCACGGACATATTCATCTTCCACGTAGATGCTGACAGGCTTCAGGCCTTCTTTATAGTAGGCACCGACGGGGGACAGGATGATGAAAAAGCAGTACTTCTTTGAAGCGTGGACACCCAGACCGACATCAGTGGAAATCATGGTCGGACGAATATACAGGGAGGTGCCTTCCCGGTGGGGAACCCAGTCTGCATCAATCCGGATCAGCTGCTTCAGCCCTTCGAGCGCGGTTTCTTCATCCAGTACGGGCATGCACATCCGCTCCGCACTGCGGCTCATACGGGCCAGGTTATCCTTGGGCCGGAACAGCTGCAGGGTATTATCCGCGGTGCGGTAGCACTTGCATCCCTCGAAAATGGCCTGACCGTAATGGAGCACCATGGCGGCAGGATCAATCGGGAAATCACCGTACGGAACGATCCGGGCATTATGCCAGCCAACTCCGAGTTCATAATCCATCAGGAACATATGATCGGTGAAAATCCGCCCGAATCCGAGGGCGGATTCATCCACAGGTTTCTGCTTCGGGGTTTGGGTGAGCGTCACTTTGATATCCAGCATGAGATAACCCTTCTTTCCTCTGATAATAAAGCCATTATACTGCGGACCGGGGGAAAACACTGTCTTTTTCCTGTATTACAGTTCATCGGCAATGTCTTCCAGCTTTATCGGGAAAACCAGGTATCCTGCGGATTCGTCCGCAGCGATCCCCGGTTCCAGATAAAACACCGGATTCCCCTCTGCATCCAGGTAAAAATCCTCTTCCGGATAAAAGACATCCAGCAGGTCATCCTCCGCAAAATCGTCGTAATACGGCAGGTTTCCGGGATTTTCGGTGATCTGGTCCATGATCATTTCCCGGACGATCCGGCTGGCTTTTTCAGTCTGGCGGGCCAGCTGGTACTCGTCCTGTTCCCCTGCATTCAGGATTCCGAGAAGCCGTGGAAGATCAAATGTGGCATCAGACAGACCGTCCTGCCGGGAGAAGGTATGCCCTGTCCAGACGGTACGGACAACATCGCCGATCACGGACTCTTTCCGGACCAGGACGGAGAAAAAATGGTCATTGTTGCAGGTGCATTGATAGGACACATTTACTGAAACGCTTTTGCCGGAATCGATATATCCGTCTGCCATGAAATGAATATTGGTTTCCAGCGTGTAAACCTGATCCGCATAGAACGGGTTGATCCTGCCTGCATCCGGTTCATCTTCGGAAACATGCGGATAGCAATAGGTATACGTATATGATCCTGCGGAAGGATTGTCCGGATCATATGGAATAACCAGTGTATCGGCCAGGTCTGTGTCCAGTTCAAGCGGATCTGCCAGGACGGTTCCGGCAGCGATGAGCAGTATGAGAAATGCCGACAGGACAGACAGGAACCGTTTCATCTGTGGATCTCCTCTTCTCCGGAACGGAAATTATTTCGTATAGGTATAACGGACGTTCATGGCCGGGTAGTTGATGAAAGTGCCGTAAACATCGGCAAAAAGCCGGTAGTAGTTTCCCATTTCCCATTTGGTTTTGGAATAGTTTACAATATAAACAGGGCGTGATTTGCCATCCTCGCTGGTATTGATGATGGCGATCTGCGGTTTTTGGGATTCGATGGACACGATATATCCTTTTACCTCATAGATTGTTCCTTTTTTGCTGCGGGCGTCGATATTGGCCAGCAGTTCACTGTAATCGGAATCATTCAGCGAAAATGCCTTGGTTGTATAGATATCAGCGGTCGGGACATAATACACGACATGGTCTACCCGGGTAGGCCGCCTGTTCGGCATCTCCGCCAGAATGGAAATTGTGTTGTCTCCGATATGGTCAAAATGCGCGATGAAGGAGAAATGGCCGGTGGAGTCCACTTCTGAGATATCCAGGTCCGAATGCTTGCTCAGGACGGTGATGTATGCGCCGGGGACCGTATTGCCGCTGACCGTCATGGTATCGTTAAATGTGGAAGAGAATGTTTCGGGTGCGAGGTCCAGCGTTATATCCTGCTTTGCACGGTAAATGACCAGCGTGAGGGAGTTTTCGCGGCAGTACTGGGCGCGGGCAACAATAGTAAAAACATTGTCACCTTGCGGCTGGACCTGTTCATTAATGCTCAGCTCACCGTCCTCGCTTACCGTGTCGCTGTAATCCTTTCCATTGACAGTGACGTGGGAACCGGGACGGACGTTGAGAACAATATTGGCCATGGTGGTGGATACGGTGCTCCGAAGGGTCGACGGGGTTTCCAGGGACAGGGGACTGAGCGGAATGGCAATGGTATAGGAAATCAGGTCCAGGGGTGTCTGGCGGCCGGAGGAGTTCTTCAGGAAGGGAGTCAGGGTAACATCCATGGTTTCGCCCAGTGTGCCTTCCAGATTGTCATACCAGGTATGATCCGGAATTTCAATGGTTGCATATCCGTCCACCACCACATAGCTGGCGTGGAGCTCCCGGATATAGATGGAAGTTCCCTCTTCACCGGGGATCAGGACAGTATGCGCAGCCAGTTCGCCGGCTACTGTGGAAGTGATGATCGCATCCGTGCTGAAATACGGCTGCCGGCTGGAAAACAGCCGTTTCCAGGCAAAGAAACCGCCTCCGCCCAGAAGCAGCAAAACCAGGACGGTGACTGCAATCCGGCGGAAAATGACCCGTCCGTCCCGGGCACCATATGGGGAGAAGGCGGACGTGTAAGTAACAGAGCGGCTTCGGCCGGCGCCGGGGTATTCCGGGAGAATCGGATCGTAGGACCGGGGTTCAATGAAGGTGCCGGCATCATCCATAAAGCGGACGCGGTGGCGGACTTCTGATTCCCGGCGCATCTCTGCATCGGAAGGGGAGACCGCGGTTCGTGCCGGCTGATCGGGCGTTTCCGCATCCGGGGTGCTTTTTTCACCGGACGGTTTACGGACCTGCGGCTGAAGACGGGATGTTTCATCCTGCAGCTGTTTTTTCAGTTCAGCGCCCCGCTTTTTCCGGCTTTTCAGATCCTGCATTTCCCCTGCCAGGGTGTCGCGGGAGTCCGGTGTATTATCCACCATACCGAACTCGTCTGCACGCAGGTAAGATGTGGAAGCGCCGCCGTCCCGGAGAGTATCCTTCCACGCGATGCGGGAGGACGCGTCAATATTCAGGGGCGTTCCGCAGCGGGTGCAGTGGGGCATGGAGGCCCGGTTCCACTGCCCGCATTCAGGACATTTCATTCGTAACTTACCTTTCGTTATTCATCGTCATCATCAATGACCAGGAAACTGTTCTGCAGGTAATCCTGCATCTTGGCACGGGCAACCGGCCAGTTGATTTCCCTTGCGGCCATTCCGGCAAACCAGATTGGACGGCTGTCGCCCTCGGCCGGAATGCGAAGTTCTTCAATGGTGCAGTTCCGCAGTTGCCAGGCATATCCGGCGGCTTCAAGCAGATCCTGGGCAGACATATTGGTTTTGTTGCTCAGGTTTGCGAGCTCATTGGCCAGGGCGTTTGCCTCATCCAGTGAAAAACCGCGGCACTTGTCTGCCAGAGCGCTGAGGACATTCCGGGCACGCTGGGTTCTCATCAGGTCACCCTGGCTGTTATCCTTCCGGATCCGCATATACAGGACCGCAGCCCAGGGCTTCAGCCGGTACAGGCCTTCCGGGGCCCTCCGGTTCCGGGCAATATCATACTGCCCGTCCACCGAAACCACCCAGCCGGGATCCACTTCATAATTGTTCCGGAGGTAACTGATGTCGGCTGAACTGAGCTGGACATCCACACTGCTCCCCAGGATCGGGAGGGCAATTACGTCCCGGACCTGGAAAAAGGTGAACATCATATACTTTTCGATCCGGAAGCCAAGATGCTCGCCGATTACCCGGCACAGTGCTTCAGGTCCGTAATCGTTGTACACGTAATTAATCCGGCCATAGTGGTTTTTGGTTTCCGTAGTGTCCGGCCGCTGGATGATCGCGTCCCGGATGATGGAGGTCAGCATAATACGCTTGGCACGGGTGTCCAGGGTCAGAATCACAATACCGTCTGTATTGCCCCAGTCATCCTTGTGTTTTCCTGCGGCTTCAGAAGGGTTTTTTGCATCATCCGGACGGGCGTTCCGGTTTTTCTGATCCAGAACCAGCAGGAGATAATGGTGCTGGTCCGGATTATCCGGAGGAAGCTCATCCCATGGTACAATCTCAAACGGAACAGGATTCCGTTCATATTGGTTTTTGAATTCATCTGCCCAGCCGGTATCAGATGCCGATGCTGCAGCCGGAACCAGCAGAATGATGAACAGGAAAACACAAATCAGCCTACGCGCCAAGGCACAACACTCCTTTTCCCAAAGGGAACAAATACACATTTTATTATACAATGAAACGATGGGAATGTAAATTTGCTTTTCCCGAAAAGAATGATATAATCCGTACATAGTTCAATACAGCAAGGGGTTTATCAGAAATGGATTATGATGTCCTGATTGTCGGCGCCGGCCCCGGGGGAATCTTTACTGCCTATGAACTGACCCGGGATTCCGGCCGCGCGATGAAAATCGCGGTATATGAGCTGGGAAATCCGCTGGACCGCAGGAAATGCCCGATTGACGGGGAGAAAGTCAAAAGCTGTATCCGGTGCAAAACCTGCTCAATCATGAGTGGGTTCGGCGGTGCCGGTGCTTTTTCGGATGGAAAATACAACCTGACCAATGATTTCGGCGGCAGCCTTCACGAGCATGTCGGCAAGAGCCGGGCGATGGAACTGATGAAATATGTGGATTCCATCAATCTTCAGTATGGCGGGGAGGGAACGAAGCTTTACTCCACCGCCAACAGCGCAATCAAGCAAATGTGCCTCCAGCACGGACTGCACCTGCTGGATGCACAGGTCCGGCATCTTGGAACCGATATCAACTATGTGGTGCTGGAAAACCTGTATCACGAGCTGAAGGACAAGGTGAGCTTTTTTTTCGGAACCGCAGTTTCCGCAATCCGGAAAGCGGAAGGCGGATTTGAAGTGACGCTGGATGACGGATCGACTGTGACAGCGGCACAGTGCGTTGTATCTGTCGGCCGAAGTGGGAGCAAGTGGATGGAAGGCGTATGCCGGGAAATGAATATTCCGACACACAGCAACCGGGTGGACATCGGCGTGCGGGTGGAAATCCCGGCGGCTGTTTTCAGCCACCTGACGGATGAACTGTATGAAAGCAAGATTGTTTACCGCACCGCCAAATTTGAGGACCTGGTGCGTACATTCTGCATGAATCCCCACGGAGCAGTTGTCAGCGAAAACACAAACGGGATTGTGACTGTGAACGGCCACAGCTATGAGGATCCGGCCCGGCATACGGACAATACCAATTTTGCCCTGCTGGTCAGCAAGCATTTTTCAGAACCCTTCAAGGATTCAAACGGGTACGGTGAATCCATTGCAAGGCTCAGCAATATGCTGGGCGGAGGCGTAATCGTCCAGCGCTTCGGGGATTTGGTCCGCGGCAGAAGAAGCACGCCGGGAAGAATTGCCGGGTCATTCGTCACCCCGACGCTGACCGCGACTCCCGGAGACCTGAGCCTTGTGATTCCGAAGCGGATCCTGGACGGGATCATTGAGATGATTTACGCGCTCGACAAAATCGCACCGGGAACGGCAAATGACGACACGCTTCTGTATGGTGTGGAAGTAAAATTCTATAATATGGAAGTGGAACTTGATGAAAACCTGGAGACGCAGTATCGCGGACTCTATGTGATCGGCGACGGAAGCGGTGTGACCCACAGCCTCTCCCATGCCAGTGCCAGCGGGGTTCACGTGGCCCGGAAAATCCTGGCAGATATGGGCTATTCGGTATAAATTTTTTCAGAATAAGGGACTGAATCGGGCAGACCGCAGCAGCCGGCCCACAGTTTCCAGGCCGCGAGATCTTCCGGATCCGCGGCTTTTTTCCATTCCGAAGCAGCCGTGTGGATTTTCACCGGAAGATCTTTCCAGCGGTCACTGAGGGCGGAGCTTTTCCGAATCGACAGCAGCAGCGTACGATCCGGAGGAGGAAGCGACTCCAGCCGTGTACGGGTAATATCCAGCAGTGCAGCAGCCATCAGCCGGCTGATCCGTGCTCCCGGATAACGGCGGGTGGACAGCTGCCGGAGCAGCTGATCACGGGAAGAACATACCGACGCTGCTTTTTTCAGGGCATTCTCCAGCCCTTCTGACAAATCCGGAAGACCGGAGAGATCAGCGGTCCGGAGTTTGCTGATCAGGAGAATGTCCAGTTTCCGCGGATCGGGAATCCGCCGGTCCAGGAAAGCCGCCTTTACCCGATCAGCGGAGAATGGCGGCATGGATGAAAATGCGGGCAGGTAAACACCCCGGAACAGGCTGTCCCGAAGTGCGGAAGCGGACGGTGCTTCCGGCCGGATATCCGGATTGTGGTAACTGCCGCGGCGCGGAATGACAACCGGGACAATATGCGAATGCATTCGGCGCAGTACACGCAGGTAACAGACGGCAAGGATGTTGTTCGGACGGGACAGCACAGAACCGGCTCCCGGCATACAGTCATCGACAGCGGCTGACAGCGCAGCGGGATATCCTTTTCCGCCGGACAATTGCCGGTTCAGCATTTCGGTGAAACGGGGCGGGACATCCTCCAGAAGACCGGCAATGCCATCCAGCAAATGAAGATCCGGTGTTTCCGCACCGAACGCCAGATGGGAAATCCCCAGGCCGGCAAGCATGTGGACAGCTCCGAAAGCATAATGCTCCGCGTCCCGGACAGTCCAGAGAACCGGCAGCAAAAAGACGGCGTCGGCGCCTTCGTGGACGGCACAGGCAGCCCGGTCAAACGGGGACAGCATGGATAATTCGCCCCGCTGTTTCAGGCAGGGGGAAAGCGCGATATATACGGAATCCGGACAGACGGCCTTCCGGGACTCCGAAAGATGCCAGGCGTGTCCGTTATGAAAAGGATCATACTCGGCGACAATCCCCAGAATGGTTTTCCGATCTGACATTTCTTCCTCCATACGTTCCGGTCCAGCATGCTCAGCTGATGGTACCGGGATACAGATCCGGTCGGACAGGATCATATGCGTTATAAGGATTATACCAGAAAAGGCACATGAAACAAAGGGATGATTCCTGAAACAGAATGGCCGGACAGCCCGGAACAGCGGGGAATATTGATTTTCTGGCAGATGTAGGATATACTAAATTGATTTGTCAGGAGGGAGGATTCATTATGAAACTGATTATCGCGATCGTTCAGGATGAAGATTCTTCTAAGCTGCTGTCCAAGCTGATGCAAAAAGGGTTCGGGGTTACCAAGCTGGCAACCACCGGCGGTTTCCTGCGGGCCGGGAATACCACCCTGCTGCTCGGTGTCGATGAGGATCGGATATCCGAAGCAATCCATATTATCGAAACTGTCTGCAAGAGCAGGAAGCAGATGACGGCTGCAACCACCGGCATCAACAATATCACCCACGGGGAATATGCCGCATTTCCGATGGAAGTTACTGTCGGAGGAGCGACCCTCTTTGTGCTGAACGTGGAACAGTTCCTGAAAGTATAACGGGTCGGATGGTATGAAACCGGAATTAGCGTCTTTTCATGAACAGGGCAAAGAGGTCAGCGGGCTGCTGTCCCAGATGGCAGAAGGCAGGCTGGTTCATGCAAGCCTGATCACAGGAGAAAAAGGAACCGGAAAACGGACGCTGGCAAAGCTGATGGCGTCCGCTCTTCTGTGCAGTTCAGGCGAAAAACGCCCCTGCGGCACCTGCAGGGACTGCCTGCTGGCCGAGCAGGGAGAGCATCCGGATATGACGATCATCCGGCAGGGAGTGCCGCTGGCACCGGACGGCAAGAAAGACAGGACGACCATCCCGGTGGATGATATCCGGGAAATGATCCGGATCTGCGGAAGCCATACGCTGGAGGGAAAAGCCCGCGTGGTGCTTCTGTTTGATGCGGACCGGATGACCGCCCAGGCACAGAACAGCCTGCTGAAAACCCTGGAAGAGCCGCCGGAAAACACGTATATCATTCTGGTGACAGAACATCCGGAGACGCTTCTCACAACGGTAATCAGCAGATGCCGTCCGATCCGGCTGAAAGCATGGAGTGATGAGTATATCCTGAAAGTGCTCTCACAGGAAGGAATCCGGGGAAGCCACGCCGAGGAATGCATGGCAGAAGCGCACGGCTCCATCGGCAGGGCGCTTGAACTGGCCGGTGACGAGGAATACTGGAAGACACGGGATGAAATAAACAGCATGTTCTTCCGTCCGGCCGGGACCGGCAGAAGTGATATCCTCCGGCTCTCAAACAGCTGGAAGGACAGGAAAGCAGAAGCCGGAATCATGCTGAATATACTGGAGTCGTCCCTGGAACGGATGGCTCGTTTCCGGTTTCAGAACGGGACCGGCGGTGAAGCTTCCGGCCTGCCGGATAACTGGAGACGCTTTTCCGGGAAAGCCGGGCCTGAAGCCTTTACGGGCCTGATCAATGCAGTCAGTGACGCCCGGAAGCAGCTGGAGTCAAATGTCAATTTCCAGGCGGTTCTGGAACAGCTTCTTTTTGTCTTTATGGGGGAAGGAAACAAATGGTAAAAATTGTTGGAATCCAATTTCAGAATAACGGGAAAATTCATTATTTTGACGCGTGCGACATGATGATGAAGCCCGGCGATTATGTGGTGGCGGATACGGCCAAGGGACTGGACCTTGGGGAGGTTGTGATCGGGATCCGGGAAGTGGAGGAATCCGCAAATGCGCCGATGCGTAAAATTGTCCGGATTGCCACTCCGCAGGACATCCAGCACAGTACTGAGAACCGGGAAAAAGAGCGGGAAGCCTATCAGACCTGCCAGAAGAAAATTGCAGAGCATCAGCTGGATATGAAACTGGTATCTGTGGAATATGCGTTTGACAACAGCAAGATCCTGTTCTATTTTACTGCCAACGGCCGTGTGGATTTCCGAAGCCTGGTGAAGGACCTGGCATCCGTGTTCAAAATGCGGATTGAACTTCGGCAGATCGGGGTCCGGGATGAAGCCAAAATGCTCGGAGGGCTCGGTCCGTGCGGCCGCCCCATCTGCTGCGGGGCGTTTCTGGATGAATTCCAGCCGGTATCCATTAAGATGGCCAAGGAACAGAATCTTTCGCTGAATCCCACCAAGATCAGCGGCGTATGCGGAAGACTGATGTGCTGCCTGAAATATGAGCAGGATCATTATGAGCAGACCCGAAAAAAGATGCCGAAAACCGGCAGGGAAGTTTCCACGCCTGCAGGAACGGGAATTGTTTCTGATCTGAATATTCTGAAGGAAACGGTCAGTGTCCGGATTACAACCGGTGACTCCAGTGAGATTAAGGAATTCCCGCTGGAGGAGATCGTCCGGATTGATGCCGAAAAGACGCATGAAAACACGCAGCCGGCGGGAAAAAAGAACCGTGTCCCGGCGGACGCTGAAAACCGGAATGGGGATAAGACATCCGGAAATGAAGCAGAGCGCGCCAGCGAACCGGATCCGCGTGATACCAGACCGGATTCCGGCCGGCCGGGAAACCCGGAAGGAAAAAAAGGCAGCCGGAATTCCGGACGGGACGGACAGCAGTTGGGAAAACCCGTACGGCGGGAAAATCCAAACCGGCCAAAGGAAGAAAGCGGATCCGCGGAGAAACCGGTTTCGGTTCCGGAGAAAAAAGCGGAGACAACCACCCGGGGAAGCTGGGCGGATGCACTGCAGAAAGCAATGGATGCGATCAACTGATGCCCGCGGATGGTATTGCAAAAACACGTATTCGATGATATATTATGGGTGACAACGTTCCCCAAATAATTTTTGGAGGTAGGATTTATGGCTTACAAAATTTCTGAAGACTGCATCAGCTGCGGCGCCTGCGCTGCGGAATGCCCCGTGAACGCGATCTCTGAAGGAGATGGCAAGTACGAAATCAATCCCGATGTGTGCATCGAATGCGGTGCCTGCGCGGAGACCTGCCCTGTAGGAGCTCCTGCCCAGGCATAATCTGATTTCGCGGTTTTGCCGGCCATATCATGATGGCCGGTTTTTTTATTACAGAAACCACCGGGAACATGAAAAAAGCCTGCGGTCTGAACCGCAGGCCCTGTACACCATTAGGGACTCGAACCCTAGACACCCTGATTAAGAGTCAGGTGCTCTACCAACTGAGCTAATGGTGCTCACAGCGAACAGATGTTATTATACAGAAAACAGAGGGTTTGTCAAGCAGAAATATTCAAAAATCGCAGGACTATTTTTTTCACTGATTTATGGTATAATCTTTCCGTAACAGCGGAGGGATGAACTTGAGTCTGAGACTGACAGAACCGTTGGCAGAACGGGACGCCGGGATGCTGAATGCGCTTCAGCTGGCGTACCTGGGTGATTCTGTATGGGAAACCGTAGTCCGGGATACACTCGTACACCGGGGGCTGAATGTCCACCATATGCACCGGTCATGTGTGGAATATGTAAACGCAGCCGCACAGGCTTCTTTTCTGGAAATGATCCTGCCGGAAACTGATGAACGGGAGCAGGAAATTATCCGGCGGGGACGCAACGCCCATGCGCGGCATCCTGCACCGAAGAACCAGGAGCTTGGGGACTATTCGGCGGCGACCGGATTTGAAGCCCTGATCGGGTTTCTTTATATAACCGGCAGGGAGGACCGGATTCTGCAGTTTGCCGGAATGATTATCGGAGGGAATGGCGATGGCTGAAAGAAAACAGATGAATGTGATTCTGATCCGGCATACCGGATTTCCGGAGGAAACGGTATCCCTTGGAGCAAAACTGTGCTATTCCAAGGCCAATATTGAGGATCTGAAAGCCAAAATATCCGAGAAGGATCAGTCTGCATTTATCCAGAGGCTGATGAACATGGGACATGAATCGGTGCTGGAACATGCCACATTTACCTTCGGGATTGAAGGTGTAAGCCGGGCGCTCCTGGCACAGATTACCCGGCACCGTGTGGGTGTGGCCTTCTCGGTTCAGAGCCAGCGGTACGTTTCCTATGAGAACGGATTCGGATATATTATTCCGCCGAGCATTGAGGCGCTCGGAGAGGCGGCTGTTCAGGAATACCATGCCCAGATGAACCAGATTGAGGAATGGTACAAAAACTGGCAGGAAAGACTCGGAAAGCAGGGGGAAAAGTCGAATGAAGATGCCCGGTTTGTCCTTCCGAACGCCTGTGAAACACGGATGCTTGTAACCATGAACGTACGGGAGCTCCGCCATTTCTTCAGCCTGCGGATGTGCTCACGTGCCCAGTGGGAGATTCGCACCCTGGCGGAAAAGATGCACGAGCTCTGCCTTCAGGTTTCCCCGGAGCTTTTCCGGGATGCCGGACCGGCCTGCCTTCGCGGGAAATGCCCGGAAGGGGAAAAAAGCTGCGGAATGCAGACAATTAAGCGGGAAGAGCGGGAAAAGCTTCTTGCCCGCCTGAATGAGGAGAATCATCATGCCGAATAATTACAGCAGCAAGGATCGGAAGAAAACCCCGGCGGCCTCATACGGCCAGCGGGAACGGAAAGGATTTGCGCCTGCGGGGGGGCGGAAAAACGGGGACAATCCACGGGAACGGAGCAGTTTCCGCCCGGCGGCAGCCCGCAAAGCAGAAGATGGCCTGCGCCGGACCGGACGGCCTTTCCCGGATGGAAAAACGGAACGGGACAGCAGCCGGAAGAACGGCGGATACCGTGATTATGAATACCGGGAGGAGGCGCGCCCACGCCGCGAACGGATTCCTTCTTTTGAATCCCGTCCGGAGCAGGATACCGATACGGAAAAGTATATCCTGACCGGCCGGAATCCGATCCGCGAAGCGCTGAAGAATCATCGGGACCTGGAGAAACTGATGGTCCAGAAGGGTGACTTGTCCGGATCTGCCCTGGAGATTATCCAGAAAGCCAAGGAACAGAAAATCATGATCCAGACCGTGGACAAGAGCCGCCTGGACGAGATTGCACCGCGGCATCAGGGCCTGATCGCATTTGCTTCTGCCTATCAGTACTGCACGGTGGAGGATATCCTGGAAGCTGCCCGTGAAAAGGGCGAAGCGCCCTTTATCATTATTCTGGACGGGGTGACAGACCCCCACAATCTCGGTGCGATTATCCGAACGGCAGAATGTGTGGGTGCACATGGCGTGATTGTGCCGCAGCACCGCAGTGTCGGACTGACGCCGGCTGCTGTCAAATCATCCGCCGGTGCGGTTGAGTATGTGAAAGTGGCGCGCGTGATGAACCTGAACCGTACCATTGAGGAACTCCAGAAGGAAAACATCTGGGTTTATGCGCTGACGATGAACGGAAAGGATTTTCGTGAAGTCTCCTTTGAAGGCGGAACTGCGCTCGTGATCGGCGCCGAAGGCGAGGGAATCAGCCGGCTGACAGAAGAAAAGTGCGATGAATCCGTATCCCTTCCGATGAAAGGACATCTGGACAGCCTGAATGCATCTGTTGCCGCAGGCATCATGATGTATCGGGTGTTCACAGCGCGGAATGAATGACAACTGAGGGCGGGAGAACTGCATGCTGGATGAGAACAGAGTGCCGGACGAACAGCCGGAAGAAATGAATAGCGCACCCGATACTGCTGTCAGCGAAGAAAACGAAATGGGATTCCTGAGCGCCCGCTATCAGCAGATGAATGATGAACAGGTGGTTGAAATGTGCCACCAGGGTGATTCTGAAGCCGAGGAATACCTGCTGAACAAGTACAAGAATTTTGTCCGGGCCAAAGCGAGGAGTTATTTTCTGATCGGCGCGGACCATGAGGATATTGTGCAGGAAGGAATGATTGGGCTCTATAAGGCGATCCGAGATTTCAAACCGGAAAAGCTCAGCTCATTCCGGGCATTTGCGGAGCTTTGCATTACCCGCCAGATTATTACCGCCATCAAGACGGCAACCCGGCAGAAGCATATTCCGCTGAACAGTTATGTATCGCTGAATAAGCCCCTGTATGATGAGGAAAGCGACCGTACTTTGCTGGATGTGATTATGGAAGGACGGATATCCGATCCGGAAGAGCTGATTATCAACCGGGAAAACCTGGGAAATATCCACAACAAGATCAGCGAGGTGCTCTCCGGGCTGGAACAGGAAGTCCTGCAGGCCTATCTGGACGGAAAAAGTTACCAGGAAATAGCAGACGCGCTGGGACGCCATGTCAAATCCATTGACAATGCGTTACAGCGCGTAAAGAGAAAGCTTGAAAAGTATCTGGAAGAAAAGTGGGTATAACCGACCGGTTATCAGTTTGTGCTTTGGTTTTCAGGAATGGAAGCGGCGGGTTCGGCAGAATCCGCCGCTTCATCATCTTCTTCAGCCTCATCGGTTTCGCCTGTTTCAGGGGCTGCTTCTTCCGTTTCATCCGGAACCGGAATCCCGGTGGTATACTGGCTGACAGTTTCGTCGATAATCGTCTGCAGGATAACCGGTGATTCAATCCGGCGCGCACCGGCGGTGATTGTCCGGATATCTGCGGTATCGGAATCGTTCAGGGAGCGCACCTGGCCGAGAACTGCCACCAGTGCAATCATCACTACGGAAAGAGAGCAGAGTGCGATCATCGGGATCCGTACGGAACGGCGGGCCGGAACAGAATCCGGTTCAAGGGCTTTCCGGTAAATACGGTTTTTCAGTTCATCACCGGCCTGGAGACCGGAGAGGACCTGTTCCGTTACTTCGGGCAATTGTTCAATTCTGCTCATCTGCTCCATCTCCTTTCAAATCATTTGCCAGGCGCGTCCGGGCCCGGCTGAGCCGGGAGGATACCGTGCCTTCTGAAATATCGAGCATCATGGAAATTTCGGATACTCCGTATCCCTGATAATAGTGCAGCAGGACAACCTCCTTGAAAATCGCAGGCAGCCGGTTGACCGCTTCCGCCAGGGCAGTATTCTCCGCCAGGCGGCCAATTTCATCATCTGCCGGAAACAGCTCGAAAGCCGGATGCCCCAGGACGACTCGTTTCATCCATGCACCGCGCCAGAGATCCCGGCACCGGTTGAGCGCAACTTTCAGGAGCCACGCCTTTTCCCGTCCCTCCACCAGGGGAGGACGGGAAGTGAGGAACCGGACGAATACATCCTGCGTAACATCCTCCGCGCGCTGACGGTCTCCGAGATAATAATACGATACACGGAGAACGTCGGTAGCGTACAGATCGTATAGCTGTTCAAAAGAGAGCCCGGAAGCGGGAGAACCGTTTCCGTCTGCCGGCCGGAGGCCGGAACCCTCTTCCATTGATAGTAACGAAACAAACAAGCGGTTTATTCCCCCGTTAACGGAAAAAATCCGATAAAATTTCACCGCGGCAAGAATACCGGCCGAAAACCGGAATGCCATTGCCGGTACAGAGCGCGGTGCAGGTCCGGATAACTGATGACAGAAAACGTTTCAATACAGTTATCAATAAAATAGTATAACACAATCCGTCAATAATTGAAACCAGTCCGCAAGGATTTGTTACCTGCCGAATGTGCAAATTGCACTTGACGAAAGTGTCGTAAACGGGTTAATATACTACCAGAGAAAGCATAAAACGATTTTGCATGTCAGTTCGTGTATTATGCGTGCACATCAAAATAATAAAGGAGCGTGTTATCCTGTGTTAAGAAAAAAGACTTGTGTTGCAATGCTTCTCGCTGGCGGCCAGGGAAGCCGGCTTGGTATTCTGACCAAGAATGTGGCAAAACCGGCAATTCCGTATGGCGGGAAGTACAGAATAATCGACTTTCCGCTGAGTAACTGTACCAACAGCGGCATTGATACGGTTGGCGTGCTGACTCAGTACCAGCCCCTGGAACTGAATGCCTATATCGGAAGCGGCGCCCCGTGGGACCTGGATATTTCCAACGGCGGCGTTTTCGTGCTTCCCCCGTACCAGAAGGGGAAAAGCGGGGAGTGGTACCGCGGCACAGCAAATGCAATTTACCAGAATATTGCATTTATCCAACAGTACAATCCGGATTATGTGCTGATCCTGAGCGGCGACCATATCTACAAGATGGATTACAATGCCATGCTGAATTACCACATCAGCCATGGTGCGGACGCGACGATCGCGGTCCGTCCGGTCGCCTGGGAGGAAGCTCCCCGTTTCGGCATCATGAATACCGATGAAAATGACCGGATCATCGAATTTGAGGAAAAACCGAAAAAACCGAAGAGCAACAAAGCTTCCATGGGTGTCTATATCTTCACATGGGAGAAACTGTACAAATACTTGACAGATGATGAAGCGGACAAGGGAAGCTCCAATGACTTCGGTAAAAACATCATCCCGAACATGCTTAATGACAACCAGGTGATGATGGCCTATAACTTTACCGGGTACTGGAAAGACGTGGGAACCATTGAAAGCCTCTGGGAGGCCAATATGGACCTGCTTGAGAATCCGATGCCGATGGATATGCATGACAAGAAATGGCGGATATATGCCAAGAACCCGGGAATGCCGCCCCACTATATCGCCAAGGGCGCGACTGTCACCGATACGCTGATCACCGAAGGCGGCGAGGTGTACGGGAATGTCCATCATTCCATTCTGTTTGCCGGTGTTGTGGTGGAAGAAGGCGCGTATGTTGAATCCAGCGTGATTATGCCCGGCAGTGTCATCAAGCGGGGCGCTGTCATCCGCAGGACCATTGTTGCTGAAAATGCCGTAATCGGCGCCGGTGCAATCGTCGGGGAAGAAGAAGGGAATATTGCGGTGATCGGACAGGGTATTTCGATTCCCGCGGGAGCAACCGTTCCGGCCGGACAACAGGTGGACGAGTCGTATTCTTTCTGAGAAATGGAAAGGAATGAAATAGAATGAAAGATATAATGGGAATTATCTATACCGGTGAAAATGACGCCAGACTCCGGGAACTGACGATTACCCGGGCAATCGCCGCCATGCCGGTCGCGGGCAGATTCCGCGTGATTGACTTCCTGGTTTCCAGCATGGTGAACGGCGGAATGAAAAACATCGGCGTGATCATGCAGAAAAATTATCACAGCCTGATGGACCATCTCGGATCCGGCAAGGAATGGGATCTGCACGGCAAACATGAGGGCCTTCATATTCTGCCGCCGTTCCTGACGCGTGAGAATGTCGGACTGTATCCGGGCATCCTGGATGCTCTCCGATCCAACAACAGCTATCTGACCCGCAGCAAGCAGGAAACCCTGGTGCTGAGCAACAGCAACATCCTGTACAATGCCCGCCTGGATGAACTGATCAGTTTTTACCGGGAAACAGGTGCGGATATCACCCTGATGTACACCAAGGATCCCACCATGATCCGGGATGAGTACGGCACGTATATCAAGGTTGAGGAGAACGGCGACGTAACCGATATGGAGGTTCAGCCGACCCATCCTGCATACGGGAACTGCTATATGCAGGTGTTTGTGATGAAACGCGAACTGCTGCTGGACCTGGTGGACAAAGCAGTCGCACACGGCCTGCATTCCATGGATAAGGATATTTTCCTCCGCCTGATCCAGAGCCGCAGCGCGAAGATCAATGCTTATGAATACAAGGGGAAATGCTGGCATATCGATTCTGTCCAGAGCTATTTCCGGTTCAACATGGAGATCCTGGATCCGAAAATGCGGAAGGGACTGTTCCGGGACGAGCTTCCGGTTTATACAAAAGTCCGCGATGAAATGCCGGCTTACTACGGTGACAATTCGACCGAGCTGAATTCCCTGGTGGCAGACGGCTGCCAGATTGAAGGAAAAGTGGAAAACAGCGTGCTTTTCCGCGGCGTCAAGATCGCTCCAAATGCCCACGTCAAAAACTGTATCATCATGCAGGATGGCCAGGTGCAGGAGGGAGCCTATATTGAAAACTGCATCCTGGACAAGGAAGCGATTATCCGGCAGAATGCCCGCCTGATCGGACCGGAAGCATATCCGATTGTAATCGGCAAGAATGTTGTGATTTAAGGAGGAATCATCGTGAAAATCCTGTTTACTGCCAGTGAGTCTGTACCGTTTGTCAAAACCGGCGGTCTGGCTGACGTGGTCGGTGCACTGGCTCCCGTGCTCGCTGCGCAGGGGCATGATGTCCGTGTAATCATTCCGGATTTCAGTGCAATTCCGCAGGAGTACACGGAAAAAATGGTTCACGTATGCGACTTCGAGGTTCAGCTGGGCTGGCGCCGTCAGTACTGCGGAATCGAAAAGATCGAAATGGACGGAGTTACCTGGTACTTCATGGATAACAAGTTCTATTTCGGAAGACCGTACATCTACGGAATGGGCGGCGATGAATATGAACGGTTCGGCTTCTTCTGCCGCGGCGTCCTGAATATGCTGCCGCTGATTGATTTCCAGCCGGATGTGATCCATGCCCATGACTGGCAGAGCGGCATGGTGCCCGCGCTCCTGAAGATCCAGTATGCCCACCTGCCGTTCTACGGGAAAATCAAAACGGTCTTTACCATCCATAACCTCCAGTATCAGGGCATCTTCGGAATCCGTGAAGTCCAGGATATCCTGGGGCTCGGTGACAGCCTCTGGACGGATGACAAACTGGAATGCTTCGGATGTGCCAACTTCCTGAAGGCGGCGCTGGTCTACAGCGATGCGATTACGACCGTCAGTCCGTCCTATTCCGAAGAAATCCAGACTGCGTATTACGGGGAGCGGCTGGACGGCCTCCTCCGGGCACGGAAAGGCGACCTGCACGGTGTCCTGAACGGAATTGACATGGCGGATTATGACCCGGCGAAAGATCAGAGAATCGCGTCTGTCTATTCCATGGATGACCTGACCGGAAAAGCAGCATGCAAGAAAGCCCTCCAGGAGGAACTGGGCCTCGATGTGCGTCCGGATGTCCCGATTATCGGAATGGTCGGGCGATTGAGCAACCAGAAGGGCCTGGACCTGGTGGACTATGTGATTGCCGATATTATGCGGCAGGATATCCAGCTGGTGGTCCTGGGAATGGGTGAAGGCCGGTATTTCAACCTGTTCAGCTGGGCAGAAGGAGAATACAAGGGCAGGGTAGCCGCCCGGTTTACGATGGATCACGCGCTGGCCCATAAGATTTATGCCGGCGCGGACATGTTCCTGATGCCCAGCCAGTTTGAACCATGCGGTCTGAGCCAGATGATTGCGATGCGGTACGGTACGGTTCCGATCGTTCGGGAAACCGGCGGACTGCGGGACACCGTGCTGAGCTACAATGAGTTCTCCGGTGAAGGAAACGGATTCACATTCTTCAACTATAACGCGCATGATATGCTGCATACGATTGAGCGCGCAGTGGATTATTACCTGCATCATCAGGATATCTGGAAGAT